>JAFQIC010000014.1 GCA_017397745.1 Bacilli bacterium | reverse complement strand
TTTACTTATATATCTTTTATCTTCTTTTTCATAATAAATAATTAAAGACATAAAAATTAAATTTAAAATTAATAAAAAAATTATTATTGTTTTCTTAGACATAACAAACCTCTTTCTCACACTAAAAAATGTGCATGAACAAAAGATTTACTCTTCTATTCATACACATTATATAATAAAATACCCCCCCCGCAAGAGAACGAATGTTTGTTTTGTCAAATTAATTTAAACAAGTTTCACCAAATTATTTTGTTATGTACCTTTAAATTTGCATTAAATATATTTTTCCATATCCTTAGGTACTTTATCTTCCTTTATCATACCAATTATTTTATCTTCTTTTTCTCTTGAAACTTCTTTTCCAGTAATTGTACTTATTTCTTTAATTATGCTTCTTAATGTCTTTTCATCTTTAAAATTACCTTCTTGAAGTTTTTTAGCTAAAGAAATAATGGTTTCTTTACTTACTTTTGTTTTTTCTTCTATTTTATCAAAAAAAGAATCACTCATAAATATCACCTATTTTATTATATGAATAATTCTTTTTTGGGTACTAATTTTCACCTTTATTTTTAAATTCTAAAATTATAGGAGTTCCTTTAAAATCTATATTTTCTCTTATTTTATTTTCTAAATATCTTTTATAAGAAAAATGCACTAGACCTTTTGAATTTACTTCAATATCAAATCTTGGTGGCTTAATACTTTTTTGATATGCAAAATATATTTTTAATCTTTTAGCTCTAAATGATGGAGGTGGTGTTTCAATATAAGCATCTCTAATAATATCATTTATTATATTAGTTTTAATTTCTTTAGTAGCATTTTCATATGCTTTTAATACTTCAGGCATTAAAGTATGTATTCTTTTTTTTGTTATTGCACTTAAAAATACAATTGGAGCCCAAGGCATAAATTGAAAATTATGTCTTATTTCTTCTGTCATATTTTTAATAGCATTATCTTTATTCTCTATAGTATCCCATTTATTTACTACTATTACACATGCTTTTCCAGCTTCTAAAGCATATGAAGCAATATGTTTATCTTGTTCAACAATTCCTTCACTCGCATCTAGTACCAAAAGACAAACATCACTTCTATCTATAGCTTTCATACTACGAAGAAGACTATATTTTTCAACAGATTCGTAAACTTTACCTCTTTTACGAAGTCCTGCGGTATCTATTAAAATATATTCTTCATTATTATACTTAAATTTTGTATCAATTGCATCTCGAGTTGTTCCGGCAACATTACTTACAATTACTCTATTTTCATTTAAAAGTGCATTAACAAGACTACTTTTTCCCACATTTGGTCTTCCAATAACTGAAAACTTCAATTTATCATCATCTTCATCAATAATTTTATCATTAAAATTTTTTGTGACTACATCCAAAAGTTCACTAATTCCTATTCCATGTTCACCAGAAACTTCTATATAATCATCAAATCCTAAACTATAAAATTCATACAAATTATCTTGTGCTAGTTTGCTATCAATTTTATTTATGGCAACAACAGTTTTCTTTCCGCTTTTTTTAAGCATATCTCTTATTAACTCATCTGTATTTGTAAGCCCTGTTTTTCCATCAACAATAAAAACTATTACATCACTTTCATCAATAGCAAGTTCTGCTTGCATTTTAATTTCTTCATTAAAATCAGCATCACTTAAATCTATTCCACCTGTATCAATTAAATAAAAACTTTTATCATTATAAATACTAGATGCATATATTCTATCTCTTGTTACTCCTGGAGAGTCTTCTATTATTGAAACTTTTTTCCCAATTATTCGATTAAATATTGTACTTTTACCAGTATTAGGTTTTCCTACTAAACATACTACATTTTTTTTCATAACTTTCCCCTTTCAAGTAATTACTAATTATATCATATAAAATAATATATTTAAATTATTAATTTTCAAGAAATTTAGTAGTTACTCTATATCCACTTTTAGTTAATAAAATTTCTTTTTCATTTATTATTGAATCATCTTCAGGATTAAATATGCATCCATCATCTTTATAAATAGAATTTTCACATAAATTATTCTTATCTTTATCAGCTTTTATATAATTTGTTTTAATAAGATCATAGACTGTTATTGTGAGAGTATCTTCGTTAAATAATGATAAGTTATCCATTCCATATTGTTTAGCAGAAATTAAAATTAATTCCTTTTTTGACTCATAAAGTCTTTTATTCACTCTACTATTTATAGAAATAACACTTGGAACAGCAATAAGCATTATAACACTAATAATAGCAATAGTTACTAGTATCTCAGATAAAGTAAAACCTTTTTTATTAATATTTTTTTTCATAACATTTACTCCTTTATTGTGGCAATATAAGAATTATTAGATGATTTAGTTACTAAAATTTCTAAATCATTAAACGGTTCATTAGTTAAAGGATTAAAAATACAACCATTAATAGACTCACAACTAGAATTTTCTTTTTTATCTTTTACTAAATATTTATTTTCTAGTAAATCTTCAACTGTTACAGTTACATCATTTTCAACTTTTTCATCTTGAGCATACATTTCTGCGGCAGATAAAATTAATTCTATTTTTGTTTTGTAAAGTCTTTCATTAACTCTTTTATTAATAGTATATACGGTAGGAAAAGCTATTACAAATATAACACCTATTAAAGCAATAACTACTAATAATTCTACAAAAGTAAAACCTTTTTTCTTATTCATACAATTACTCCTTTTACTTTAATTTAATTATATTAAAAAAAGCAGTAAATTTCAATTATTATTTACCACTTAAGTATTTTTCAATTATTTCATATATTCTTTCTCTACCATACTTAGTAACACTAGAATAATTAATTATTTCATCTCCTAAAGCAATATCTAAAGAATCATTAATTAGTTTATCTTGTTTTACTTTATAACTTTTTCCTATTTTATCATATTTAGTACAAACTATTGTAACAGGAAGATTATAATATTTTAGAAAATTATACATTAAAATATCATCTTCTGTAGGTTTATGTCTATAATCTATAAGAAGAAAAACATGTTTTAAGTTAGGTCTGCTTCTTAAATATTCTTCTATCATTAATCCGAATTTTTCTTGCTTTTTATTACTTACAGCTGCATACCCATATCCAGGTACATCTACTAAATAAAAGGTATTATTCACTTCATAAAAATTTATAGTTTGAGTTTTTCCAGGTTTTGAAGAAGTTCTTGCAAAGTTTTTTCTATTTATAATAGAATTTATAAAACTACTTTTTCCTACATTACTTCTTCCTAAAAGTAAAAATTCTTCTTTTTTATCTTCAGGATATTGACTAACCCTAACAGCTATAATTGGATTTTGAACATCAATTATTTCCATTATTTTTCCTCCTTACTACATTCTGGGCAAATTATACTTTCTTTAAACTCTACCAATAACCCACCACATTTATCACATATTTCACCAGTAGGTTTATACCAAAGTGCATATTCACACTCTGGATAATTTGAACAGCCATAAAAAACTTTACCTTTTCTAGATTTTTTTTCTAAAATATTACCTTTTTTACATTTTGGACATTTACAAACTTCTATTTCATCTTTTTTTACATATTTACATTCCGGATAGCCAATACACCCAACAAATAATCCATATTTACCTCGTCTTTGAACTAACTCTTTACCACAATCAGGACATATTTCTCCTATTTCTTTTGGACCTTCTTTTTCCATATTTTCAAATGCTTTTTCTATTAAAGGTTCAAAATCTTTCCAAAACTTATCTAAAAGTTCATACCATATTTTATTACCACTTGCGATATTATCTAAATCTGTTTCCATATCCGCTGTGTATTTTATATTGATAATGTCTTTGAAAAATTCTTGAAGTTTATCTGTGACATCTATTCCAATTTCAGTAGGTATTAATTTTTTATTATCAACTACAACATAAGTTCTTTCTTTTAATATATCTATAATTTTTGCATAAGTACTAGGTCTTCCGATTCCACATTTTTCAAGTTCTTTTATAAGTCTTGCTTCAGTAAATCTAGCAGGTGGTTCAGTAAAATGCTGACTTTTTACTATTTCTTTACTTACTAAAACATTACTTTTATAACTTTTTAAATCTGGAAGGACTTTATCTTCATCGCTTTCATATTCGTTATAAACTTTTAAATAACCATCAAATACATAAACTGAACCAGTACATTTAAATTTATAATCATTATTATCAAGTGTAGCACTTGTAACTTTTAATTTGCTATCACTCATTAATGAAGCAAGTGCTCTTATATAGATAAGTTTATAAAGTCTAAATTCATCTGTAGTTAGATATTTTTTTAATTTATCAGGTTCTCTATTTATACTTGTAGGTCTTATTCCTTCGTGCGCATCTTGTACATTTGAGTTTTTCTTTGCTTTTTTAACGTACCCTATATATTCTTCGCCAAATTTACCTTTTATATATCCATAAGTTTCTTTTATAAACGAATCAGAAAGTCTAATAGAGTCTGTTCTCATATAAGTTATTAACCCAACTGTTTCTTCTCCAATATCTACTCCTTCATAAAGTTTTTGCGCAATGCGCATAGTTTTAGAAGCAGTAAATCCTAATCTATTCGAAGCCATTTGAGTAAGTGTACTAGTAGTAAATGGATACTTACTAGATTTCTTTTTATCACTTTCTTCTATTTTTTCAATTGTAAATGCTTTTGATAATTTAGAGACTATTTCATTTGCTTCTACTTCATTTTTTACCTTAATTTTTTTGTCTTTATATTTTTCAAGTGATGCTTCAAAGTCCTTGAACTTCGCATCTATTTCCCAGTATTCTTCACTTTTAAAGTCTTGTATTTCTCTTTCTCTATCTACTATTATTTTTAAAGCAACACTTTGTACACGACCTGCGCTTTTACCATCTGTTTTACTTCTCATAAGTCTACTTAACCTAAAACCTATCATTCTATCAAGAATTCTTCTAGATTCTTGGCTTCTAACTAAATTAATATCGATATCACGCGGTTTAGAAAAAGCCTCTTTAATAGCAGGTTCAGTTATTTCGTTAAATACAACTCTACCATAATTATCATCTAATTTTAATGTGTCTTTTAAATGCCAACTAATTGCTTCTCCTTCTCTATCAGGATCGGTTGCTAGTATAATATAATCAGATGCTTTTATTGCTTTTTTAAGTTCAGTAACCAATTTTGATTTACCTTTTACAACTTTATAATCAGGCTCATAATTGTTTTCAAGATCAACTCCAAGACCAAATTTCCCTGAAGTAGCTAAATCTCTAATATGACCTTTACTTGATAACACTTTATAATCTTTTCCTAAATATTTTTCAATTGTTTTACTCTTACTAGGAGACTCCACTATAACTAAATTTTTCATTTTTCCTCCGTTTTTATTATAATATTTCCCCTTTAATTAATTATGAATATTTTTTTTAAACTTGTCAAGGGAAAGAACGAAAGTGTCAACTAAGATTGTAAAAACATTTAATAAAAATTTTAAAAAACTATTTGGTTTTATTATTTAAATCTATTTCATGAGTGTATTCTTGTATCTTTTCAACACTTACTCCAGTTATTTCTGAAATGTCACTATACTTCATATTCATATTAAGCATTTTCATTATGTGTTTAAATATTGTGTTTTTTACTAACTTTTTCCCCTCGGCTAAACCTGCTTTCTTTCCTTTTAACTCTCCATCATACTTTGCTGCGGCTATATCTAATTCTCTTATTGAATCCCATGTTGTTGTCATTATATCCTCAAGTTTTATTTCCATTTGCTTTTGTATCTCCTCTCTTATTTGTTTTTTTACTT
>JAFQIC010000013.1 GCA_017397745.1 Bacilli bacterium | reverse complement strand
TAATTTAAATTTTAATAATTTAATTAATACATTTGAAACAGGTTATTTAATGTATACAGTAACAAGTAATGATGGAGGATGTAATGTAGCAAAAACATCTATTCCATATGTTATAACAGAGCCAAGTACAAGATTAATATGTTCAAATACTATTTTAACTGGTGATGTTCATACATATACAATAACTATTGAATATGTAAAATATGATAGTAGCGGAAATGAACTAAATCATACACCAGATATGAATAAAACATTTTCAGGTTTTATAGAACTAGGAGAATCAAAAAATACATTATATAGAAAAATTATAACTGATAATACACCTCAAAGTGATTATGAAATAGATTTTTCGAAGACATCAGAAGAAGATGGAACAAGTGGATTATACTATACAACGGACTTAACAAAAACAGAAAATGGAAAACATGTTTTCTACTATAGAGGAGCAGTAACAAATAACTATGTGGTATTTGGTAGTTACGAAGAAGATTTAACTGAAATTAGAGGCTATCATTCATCTATTATGGGGAGTTATAAAGGTTATAATTCTCTTGCAGAATGTAATAATGCTAGTTCATATAATAACGATTGTGAGGAAGTAACACTAGCAAGTGCAGGATCTGCGATGTGCTGGAGAATAGTAAGAACAGTAGAAGATGGAAGTGTGCGCTTAAGATATGGAGGAGCAGCAACACAAAATGGGGAAACATACACATGCCCACAAACAGGAACAGCAATAAACATAGCGACAGGACAAACATATTATACATCATATAATAATAAAAGTTATGTAAATTATAAAACAAGTAGTATAAGAACAACAGTAGAAAATTGGTATAGAGATAATATATGGAAAAATGGACAAAATACTAAAGTAACAAATTTAGTCGCAGACACACCATACTGTAATGATATGAGCGAACCTACAACAACTAATAAGTTTGGAGCATATGATAGACTTTATCCAGATGGTTCAAATACATATAATCCGCAATATAAATGTCCAAGTAGTACATATGCATATACAGTAGCGAAGGGAGATATAACATATCCAATAGCACTATTAACCGCAGATGAAGTAGTATATGCTGGAGGAACAACTATTACTGGAAATTCAAGTTATTATTTATATACAGGAGACTTTTATTGGACAATGTCGCCGCGCGACTTCTCTGCCTCGTATGCGCTTGTGTTCACTGTGAATTCGGGTGGGGCCCTGGGCGGCTACCGTGTGTCCGGTACTCGTGCTGCGGTGCCTGTAGTTTCTTTAAAAAATGATGCAGAAGTAGAAAAAGGAACTGGAGCTTATAATAATCCATATATAATAAAAACAAATTAATATAAAAGGAGAAACTTTATGAAAGAGAAAACTATAAAAATATTATTTATAACTTTAATAGCAATTTCATTTATAGGTGGAAGTCTAGGTTATTTTAGGCCTGCTATAATGGGAACAGGAAAACATAACTTTGCAGTAAGTGCTAATTTAGAAGTTACTTTTAATGATGTGGATACATTAACACTTAAAAATAATAAGCCTATATATGAAAATGATTATAAATACAAAGCAGATTATATAGATTTCTCTATAACAGGACAAAATAATACAATAGAAGGATGTTATACATTATATATAAGTGTAAAAGAAATGACTCCAAATTTAAAATCAGAATATTTTAAATGGATATTATATGATTTAAATAAAGAACAAATATATTTAGAAGGAGACTTCTCATCATATAATAACGGAGACTTAAAAATAAGTAATTTAATGCAGTTAAAAAGAACTACAAATGATAGATATAGATTATATATATTTTTAGTAAATGATGAAGAAGAAAATCAAACGGAGTTATTAAATAGTTCATTTTCAGCAACAGTAAAAGGTGTATCAAATGATGCATGTCCACCAACATTAAAAGAAACAATACTAGCAGCAGATGTAGCAATAAGTGATGCAAATATAGATTATGCATATACATTTGAAGGCGGATATTTTGACTGGGATACTGACAGTGTACTTTATGATACATCTAAAGAGTCTAATGGATTATATTATACAGAAGATGGTACTGAAGAAAATGAAAGAGTATATTTTTATAGAGGGAGAATAGAAAATAATTATATAATTTTTGGAGATTATTGCTGGAGAATAGTAAGAACAGTGGAGGATGGAAGTGTGCGTGTTCGATATGCGGGTGAAGTTATACTTTCTGAAGGAATATATACATGTCCACCTAAACCAGCACTTAATAATTCTGTGGATGTAACAATAGGAAATTACGTAGACTTTTATATTAACACAAATAATAAAAATGATGTTGATTATAGAAAAAGTATAGTAAAAGAAACAGTAGAAAGTTGGTATAGAGATAATATATATAAAAACGGTACTAATACAGCAGTAACCAATCTAATCGCAGATACACCATATTGTAATGATATGACTGAAAGAGTAGATGATACAACTGTATATTTTGGAGCGTATGATAGACTTAAATCACGTGTAACAAATGCATCTAATCCACAATATAAATGCCCAAGTAGTACATATGCATATACAGTAGCGAAAGGAGATTTAACGTATCCGATAGCTTTACTAACCGCAGATGAAGTAGCATATGCAGGATGTATTTCTTCGAATGTTTATTGCACAGGGTACTTTTTATATACTGCAGGTGAATCTTGGACTATGTCACCGTCTCACTTCAGTGACTTAAAAAGCTACTTATTTATTACCCAAGCGCGGGGGGAGTTAGGTCCACTTGTAGGTTCAGATTCTTATAGTTATGGTGCATATTTAAGTCCTGCTTTATCCCTTAAAAATGAAGCACGTGTTTTATCAGGAACTGGACTCTATAATGATCCTTATGTGATAATGACTGAGTAAATTAGAATTCTATAAAAAATAATATAGAATTTTAAATAAATGTAGTAATATTTAAACATAGAATAAATGATAAGAGAATAAAAAATAAAAAGCCACTAGAATGTAAATTCGGCTTTTTTTTTATTCTTTTTTAATATATAATTATAAAGAGGGAAAAAGTATGCAAGAAAGAATTAGGAATTTTAGTATAATCGCACATATTGATCATGGTAAGAGTACTCTTGCTGATAGGATACTTGAGAAGTGTGGTTCTGTAAGTGAAAGGGAAATGAAGGATCAACTTTTGGATTCTATGGATATTGAAAGGGAAAGGGGAATAACTATTAAGCTTAATGCTGTTGAGCTTAAGTATAAAGACTATATTCTTCATTTAATTGATACTCCAGGACATGTTGATTTTTCGTATGAGGTAAGTAGAAGTCTTGCTTCTTGTGAAGGTGCTATTTTAGTAGTTGATGCATCTCAAGGAATAGAAGCGCAAACTCTTGCTAATTTTTATCTTGCTCTTGAAAATAATCTTGAAATAATTCCTGTTATAAATAAGATAGATCTTCCAAATGCTGATATTGAAAAGGTATCTAAGGAACTTTGTGAAATAGGTTTTAATAAGGAAGAAATTATTTGTTGTAGTGGTAAAACTGGAGAAGGAATTGAATCTTTATTAGATGCTGTTGTTGAAAGGATTAGTCCTCCTAAAAAAGGAAGTGATAATCTTCGTGCTTTAATATTTGATAGTTATTTTGATAGTTATAGGGGAGTAATTGCTTTAATAAGAGTAGTTGATGGAAGTATTAAAGTGGGAGATAAAGTTAAAATGCTTTCTACTGGAAGTGTTTATGAAGTTTTAGAACTTGGTAAAAATACTCCTAAGGATAAAAAAGTATCTTCTTTGGTAAGTGGTGAAGTAGGATATTTATCAGCATCTATTAAAAGTATTAGTGATATAAATGTAGGTGATACTGTTTGTTTATTAGGTAAAGAGGAAGAAGCACTTCCTGGATATAAACCGATGAAACCTATGGTATACTGTGGAATATATCCTATTGAAAGTAATAAATATGAAGCTTTAAAAGAAGCACTATTAAAACTTAAACTTAATGATTCATCTTTAATATTTGAACCTGAAACTAGTGTTGCTTTAGGGTTTGGATTTAGATGTGGTTTTTTAGGTCTTCTTCATATGGAAATAATTGAAGAAAGAATTGAAAGAGAATTTAATATTGAAATAATAGCAACTAGTCCAAGTGTTATTTATGAAGTTCTTCTTAGTGATGAAAGTAGTGTTTTAATAGATAGTCCTTCTAAAATGCCTGAAGCAACTAAAATAAAAAAAGTATTAGAACCTTTTGTTAAAACAAGTATATTTGTTCCTAGTGAATATATAGGAGCTGTTATGGAAATATGTCAAGATAAAAGAGGAATATATTTATCTATGGAATATCTTGATTCAGGTAGAGTTAATATTCATTATGAATTGCCTCTTAGTGAAATAGTATATGATTTTTTTGATAAACTTAAGAGTAATACTTCTGGATATGCTTCAATGGATTATGAAATAATAGGGTATAAAGAAAGTAATCTTGTAAAACTTGATATTTTAATTAACGGAAGCGTAGTAGATGCTTTAAGTGTAATAGTTCATAAAGATTTTGCTTATAAAAGAGGTAAAAAAGTAGTAGAAAACTTAAAAAAGATTATACCAAGGCAAATGTTTGTTGTTCCAATTCAAGCTGCGATAGGTACTAAAATTATATCTAGAGAAGATATTCCTGCGATGAGAAAGAATGTTCTTGCGAAATGTTATGGTGGAGATATATCAAGAAAAAGAAAACTTTTAGAAAAACAAAAAGAAGGTAAAAAGAGAATGAAACAAGTAGGAAATGTAAGTATACCTCAAGAAGCATTTTTATCAGTATTAAGTGTTGATGAATAATTTAATTTAATTTTTATAATGTTTTTGATATAATAAATATAAAGTAAGGTGAGAGTAATGAGAAGTGTTTATATACATATTCCTTTCTGCAGAAGTATTTGTTCATACTGTGACTTTTGTAAAATGATTTATAATGATTTATGGGCAAATGATTATTTAGATGCACTTTTAAAAGAAATAGAGAAATATTATGAAGGTGACTTAATTAAAACTATTTATATAGGTGGAGGAACTCCATCTTCTTTAAGTTTGCCTTTATTAAATAAATTATTTGAAATAATTAAAATATTTAAACTTTCTCCTTTAAATGAAATAACTTTTGAACTTAATGTTGATGATATAAATGAAGATATTTTGAAAATACTCAAAGAAAATAATGTAAATAGAATAAGTGTAGGTATACAAAGTTTTAATAATAAAAAATTAAAGTTTTTAAATAGAAAACATAATAGTAAAGATATATTTAAGAAAATAAAACTTTTAAAAAGTTATGGATTTGATAATATAAATGTTGATTTTATGTATGCTCTTCCTGTAGAAGATATGTATATATTTAAAAAAGATTTAAAAAAGTTTATTAAACTTGGAGTAGAGCATATAAGTACATATTCTCTTATAATAGAAGATAACACTGCTTTAAAAATTAATAATGTTAAACCAATAGATGAAACTCTTGATTATTTAATGTATAAATATATAATTAAAAAACTTAGAAAAAAAGGATATAATCATTATGAGGTAAGTAATTTTGCTAAGGTTGGACATCAAAGTAGTCATAATCTTGTTTATTGGAATAATGAAGAATATTATGGTTTTGGACTAGGTAGTCATGGATATATAAATGATGTAAGATATGAAAATGTTAAAAATTTAGTAAAATATTTGGATGGCGAGTATAGGAAAGAAGAATATATAGTTTCATTAAAAGAAGATATGGAAAATGAAGTTATTTTTGGACTTAGAAAACTTGAAGGTATTAATATTAGAAAGTTTTTTGAGAAATATGATAAAAATATTCAAGATGTATTTAATATAGAAAAAGCACTTAAAAATAAATATCTTATTTTAGAAAATGAGTATTTAAAAATACCTGAGGGTAAAATATATGTAATGAATGAAATATTAAATATGATAATAAAATGATTAGTTTTAGTAAAAAATAAAAAGGGAGAAAATATGTTATTTAAAAGAAATAAAATAAGTATAAATAATCAAAAAAGAATAATATTGGTTCTCTTTTTTATGTCTTTAAGTATTGGTATTTGGTTTAATTATAGACAAATATGGCTTTTAGATAATTTAATTGCTATTGAAAAAATAGGGAAAATATTATCAATTGGTTTTTTAGGAAGTTCTATTATATCAATAATTGTTTCTTTTTTTTCTACTAAAGTAAAAATTAAAGAAATACTTGTACTTACTACTTCTATATCGATAGTATCTATGATAGGTTTATTATTTTTATATAAAAGTGATAATATATATTTAATTAAACTATTAGTTTTACTTACAATAATATGTGAAAATCTTTTTTTAGTTGGAATATATCCACTTCTTACAACTGTTAAAAAAAGTAGTATGATGTTTGAAAAAAATACTATAGTTCAAAATTTAGGAAAAGATTTAGGTGTTTTTATAGGTGGTATTTTTATAGGTAGGGTATTATTTAATTATAAACTTGATTCTAATTTTTGCTTACTTTTATCCATAATATTATCTTTAATAAGTTTTTATTTTTTAATAACTATAAGATATGAAAAAGATAATACAAATAAAATAAAAATTAAAAAATATAAAGATGCTTTAAAAGAAATATTTAGTAAAAAAATAATTGTTATTTATTTTCTATTTTGCTTTTTTTTAAATATTGCATGGGATACTGTGATGGGACTTCAGTTTATACTTTTAACAGATACCTTTTCATTTACAGAAAATATTAGTAGTAATTTTTTACTTATTTTTGGTATGATTTCAACTTTTATAGCTATTTTTGTAGTAAGAAAAATAAAATTTAAAAATAATTTTAGAGCATGTCTTTATAAATATGGAACTAGGGCTATTTTATATTTAATTGCTTTTCTTTTAAATAGTAAAATTTGTTTTATATTAGCATTTACAGTAACACTTTTAAATTCTAGAATGGCTTCAAAATATACAGATGGAAGGTATATAAATGTTATAAGTGATGATCTTCAACTAATGATTTCTAATTTAAGATTTGTTATGATTTGTTTAGGTGAAACAGTTGGCCTTTTTATCGCAGGTATTGTATTTAATTATGGTGTAAAGTATCTTTTTTTAGTAGCATTTTTATTTTATATGGTAGCACTTATATTAAGTTATTATTTGTCTATTATGTATGATAATAAACGTTTTTAATTTTTTTTAATTTACAATTTTTTAAAAATTAGCACTCATATATTGACATTGCTAGTGCATAATATTATAATGGTAGTAGCACTTCTTTAAGAAGAGTGCTAAAAAAGGAGGTATATATGTTAAGTGGTAGACAAGAAGAACTTCTAAAATTAGTTATTGAAGAATATATAAAGTCAGCAAGACCTGTAGGGAGTAAAGCACTTTGTAAGAAACTTAAATGTTCTTCAGCAACTGTAAGAAATGAAATGATGCTTTTAGAAGAACTTGGTTATTTAGAAAAAACACATATATCTTCAGGAAGGATTCCATCTTCAAGTGGTTATAGATATTATGTAGATAATCTTTTAGAACCTAAAGAGATTAGTGGAGATGATATGCTTAAACTACAAACTATTTTTTCTAATAATAATTTAGTACTTAGTGAAGCAATATCAAAGTCACTTGAAATAGTAAGTGATATTACTAATTATACTTCAGTAGTTTTAGGTAGTGCTTCTAAAGATAATAATCTTATGAAAGTAGAAGTAGTACCAATTAGTCAAAATAAGGTTATTGCCATAGTAATAACAGATAAAGGTATAGTAGAAAATAAGCAAATAAATTTAAGTGAAAGTGTAGATCAAAATGAACTTTCTAAAACAACTGAACTTCTTAATAAAATGCTTGTTGGAACACCTATATCGCTTGTGCCATCTAAACTTGAATTTGAAATAAAACCAATTATTTCGAATTATGTAAAAAATTATGAGGTTTTATATAATGCGTTTTATGAAGCACTTAGTGACTTTACTAATGAAAAAGAGGTAAGGTTTACTGGTAAAACAAATATATTAAAACAACCAGAGTTCAGCACAGTTGATGATGTTAAAAATATCATAAGTAAATTTGAAAGCAAAGATATAGTGAGTAAAATTGAAGAAACTGGTAATGAGGTTAAAGTATATATTGGTGAAAATAGTGAATTTGATGATAATGTCGCAGTTATTAAAACTAAATATAAAACAAAGGCAAATGAAGGCACAATAGCGATAATTGGTCCTAAAAGGATGGAATATGATAGAGTACTTTCAATGCTTGAATATATAAAAAAGCATATAGAGGAGAAATATGAGTAAAGGAAACAAAATGAAAAAAGATGTAAAGAAAAAAGAAGAAGTAAAAGAAAATATAAATAGTGAATGTTCTTGTGATTGTGAATGCTCTTGTGACTGTGAATGTGGTTGTCAAGATGGAAAAGAATGTTCATGCGATAACAGCAATGAGAAGTTAAAAGAACTTGAAGATAAATATTTACGTCTTCAAGCAGAATTTGTTAATTTTAGAACAAGACAGGCTACGGAACTAGGAAATCTTTTGAAATATGAAAGCGAAGGGTTTATAAAAGAATTACTTCCTATAGTTGATAATTTTGAAAGAGCAATAAAAATGGATAATAATGATTTATCTGATGAGGTAAGTAAATTCTTAGAAGGATTTAAAATGATCTATACTTCTTTAATAAATATTTTAGAAAAATCAGAAGTTAAAGAAATAGATGTGTTAGGTAAAGAATTTGATCCAGTGTATGCTGAAGCTGTGCTTGTAGAACATGATGAAAATAAACCTGAAGGTGTTGTATTAGAAGTTTTAACAAAAGGTTATATGTATAAAGATAAAATAATTAGACCAGCAATGGTAAAAGTAAATAAATAATAAAGGAGAGATAAATAATGAGTAAAATAATAGGTATTGATTTAGGTACTACAAACTCTTGTGTTGCAGTACTAGAAGGTGGAGTAGCAAAAGTTATTCCAAATGCAGAAGGAAATAGAACAACTCCATCTGTAGTATCATTTAAAAATGGTGAAGAAAGAGTTGGAGATATAGCTAAGAGAGAAGCTTTAACTTCGACAGATGTAATTAGTTCAATAAAAAGAAAAATGGGGACAAGTGAAAAAGTAGAAGCCGCAGGTAAGAAATATACTCCAGAAGAAATAAGTGCTAAAATTTTAATGAATTTAAAACAAAGTGCTGAAAGTTATTTAGGAGAAAAAGTATCAAAAGCAGTTATTACAGTTCCAGCATACTTTAACGATGCTGAAAGACAAGCAACAAAAAATGCAGGTAAAATCGCAGGACTAGAAGTAGAAAGAATTATAAATGAGCCAACAGCTGCTGCGCTTGCGTATGGTATTGATAAACAAGAAAAATCACAAAAAATTCTTGTATACGACCTTGGTGGTGGAACATTTGACGTTTCAGTATTAGAATTAGGTGACGGAGTATTTGAAGTTAAATCAACAAGTGGAAATAATAAACTAGGTGGAGATGACTTTGATAATTTAATAGTTAATTATTTAGTAGATGATTTTAAGAAAAATAATGGAATTGATTTAAGTAAAGATAAACTAGCGGCTCAAAGACTTAAAGATGCAGCTGAAAAAGCTAAAAAAGATTTGAGTGGAGTAGTTTCAACTCAAATTAGTCTTCCATTTATAACTCAAGGAGAAAATGGACCACTTCATTTAGAAATGACTTTAACAAGAGCTAAATTTGAAGATTTAATTAAAGATTTAGTAGAATCTACAAGAAAACCAGTTAAAGATGCACTAAAAGAAGCGGGATATACAAATTCTGATATAGATAAAGTAATACTTGTAGGTGGATCTACTCGTATTCCTATGGTTCAAGAACTTGTTAAAAATGAACTTGGAAAAGAACCTTCAAAAGAAGTTAATCCAGATGAAGTAGTTGCGATGGGAGCGGCAATTCAAGGTGGAGTTTTAACTGGTGAAGTAGATGACTTAGTACTTCTTGATGTAACACCTCTTTCACTAGGAATTGAAACTTTAGGAAATGTTATGACAGTATTAATACCAAGAAATACAACAATTCCAACAACAAAGAGCCAAGTATTTAGTACAGCCGCAGATAATCAACCAGCTGTTGATATACATGTTCTTCAAGGTGAAAGACCAATGGCTATGGATAATAAAACATTAGGAAGATTTAGTTTAACTAATATCCCACCAGCACCTCGCGGAGTACCTCAAATTGAAGTATCATTCGATATAGATGCTAATGGTATAGTAAATGTTAAAGCAAAAGACCTTGGAACTAATAAAGAACAAGCTATAACAATAACTTCGAATACAAATTTAAGTGATGAAGAAATAGATAAAATGATGAAAGAAGCAGAAGCAAATAAAGAAGCAGATGCTAAGAAAAAAGAAGAAGCTGAAGCAAGAAATGATGCTGAACAAATGATTTTCACTACTGAAAAAGCTATAAAAGATTTAGGTGAAAAAGTAAAAGATGATGAAAAGAAAGAACTTGAATCTTTAATAGATGAAGTAAAGAAATCTTTAGAAGGAACAAATGTAGAAGAAATAAAAGAAAAGACTTCTAAATTATCTGAAAAAGCAATGAGTCTTTCTCAAAGAGTTTATGAAGAAATGAATAAAGCTTCTAGTGAAAATGCATCAACTGAATCTGAAGAAAAAAAAGATGACAATATCAAAGAAGCAGAATATGAAGAAAAATAAATATAAAATATTAAGGGCTCAAATTGCTTGAGCCCTTATATATAGTTTAAGGAGAGTATAAGTGAAAAAAGAAAATTTTGAAATAATTATAAATAATCTACTAAAGTATGATATAGATTTTGCTGAAACATATTATGAAAAAACAAAACTTAAATCTTATGAGTTTGAGGATTCTAAACTTTATAATGTTATAACTTCTTTTGATGAAGGAATTGGTATTAGATGTATAAAGGGTGATGCAGCTAGTTATGCTTATTCTAATGAAATAAATTCAAAAAGTATAGAAGAACTTATTAGTAATTTAGAAAAAAATTATGAAAAGTGTACTAAATCAAAAGAGATTAAGTTAAAAGAAGAAAAAATAAAGTCTTATAAACCACTTATACCACATGATAAATTTGTAAAAGAAGAACTTTTAGAGTTTTTTAAGAAAATTGATAAATATGCTAGAAGTTTAAGTGATAAAATAGTACAAGTACAACTTTCTTTAGCAGAAAAAAATAAAAAAGTAAAAATTGCGAATAGTGAATCTAAATATGTTAAAGAAGATAGGAACTTAACTAGACTTTATATAACTGTAGTCGCTAAAGAAAATGATAAAACAGCTAAAAGTTATTCTAGTTATGCTTCATCTGGCGGATATGAACTACTTAATACTTTTAATATGGAAGAAGTAGTAAAAGAACTTGCAGAGTCAGCTATAAAAAAACTTTATCCTGTATCTATTAAAGGAGGAATGCTTCCAGTAATTATTGAAAGTGGATTTGGAGCAGTTATTTTCCATGAAGCATGTGGTCATGCGATGGAGGCAACAACTGTGTCTAAAAATATTTCTGTTTTATCTGGGCGTCTTGGTGAAAAAATAGCATCTGATAAAGTAAATATTGTTGATGATGGAACTCTTGATGGTTTTTGGGGAAGCACTGTAGTAGACGATGAAGGAAATAAAACAAAAAGGAATGTACTTATTGAAAACGGCATTTTAAAAGGATATTTAATTGATAAAATAGGATCAATTAGAATGAATATGGAAACAACAGGTTCATCAAGAAGACAAGATTATACATTTATGCCTACATCTAGAATGAATAACACATATCTTTTAAAAGGTAGTGATAAAATAGAAGATATGATTAAAAGTATAGATTATGGAGTATACGCTAAAGAAATGGGTGGTGGGAGTGTTGATCCTACAACTGGAGACTTTAACTTTGCTACAAATGAGGCATATTTAATAGAAAATGGTAAAATAGGTTCGCTTATTAAATCAGTATCTTTAATAGGCAATACTTTAGATATACTTAAAAATGTAGAAATGGTAAGTGATGACTTAGAATACGGAGTTGGAATGTGTGGAAGTGATAGTGGAAGCGTTCCTGTGTCACTTGGTCAACCTACTATAAAAGTATCTGAAATTTTAGTAGGAGGTGATAAATAATGGTTAAATCTTTAATAAATAATGCCAAAAAAGAAAATATTATATTAGAAGTAAAACAAAATAAATCATCAGGTGCACTTATAAATATTACAAATGGTATTAAAGAAAAGTATGAAGTATCAAATACAAACTTTTATAATATAAAGGCACTTATAGATAATAAAACAGTTAATATAAGAACTTCTAAGATAGATGATGTTCAGGGGATAATAAATGAAATTAAAAGTACTGCATCTTTAATAGAAGAAAAAACAGAAAATACTCTTGCTAAAGATATAGATATTAATAGAGTAAGTTCTAAGAAAATAGAAGTAGATCTTAAAAAAGTATTAGAAGAACTTTTATCACTTGAAAAATTAAAAGATAAATATAAAGAAATTTCACACTTAGAAATTGATTTTGCTTATGATTATAACGAAATTAGTATTATTAATGAAACTGCATCTTTATATGATAATAATTTAATATTTTCATATGGAGCAAGTATTGTAGTTAAAAAAGAAGATAAAACACAATCAGTATATTTTAATAAAGTTTCTAAAGAACATAATTTTGAAGAGTTAAAAGAAGACTTAATAAAAAAAATAGAAGATGTTATAAATAAAATAGATGCAGAGTCTATAGAAAGCAGTAAATATAATATTGTACTTAAAAACGAAGCTGCGTTTAGCATACTAAGAAATATTACAAGTTTATTTAACGCTGAAAAAATTAATAAAAATTTGTCATGTTTAAGTGGAAAATTTAATAAACAAATTTTTTCGGATAAAATTACGATTATAGAAGATCCTTCAAATGATTTATATCCTGGGAAAAGACTTTTTGATGATGAAGGAACTAAAACTTACTATAAAGAAATTGTAAAAAATGGTAAGTTTATTACTAAATTATATGATAATAAAGAAGCTTTAAAAGATAAAACAGTTTCAACAGGAAATAGTTTTGGGGTTAGAAACTTATATATAAAACCAGGAGAAAAATCTTTTGAAGATTTAGTTAAAGCGTGCAAAAATGGCGCTATTATAGATAGAGTAGAAGGTCTTCATTCAGGACTAAATACACTTACTGGAGAATTTTCTCTTCAAGCTCAAGGATATAAAATAAAAGATGGAAAAATAAACGAAGCTCTTAATTTAATTATTCTTACAAGTAATATTTTTGAACTTTTTGGAAATGTAAAAGAAGTAGGGAATGACTTAAAGTTTAAAAGTTTAGTTGGAGCCTCTCCATCACTTTTAATAGAAAATATTTCAATATCAGGAAGTAAAGGTGAAATAAAATAATGGCAAAAAGAGATTATTATGAAGTACTTGGTGTTTCAAAAAATGCAAGTGAAGATGAAATAAAAAGTGCATTTAGGAAACTTGCTAAAAAGTATCATCCGGATTTAAATAAAGAAGCAGATGCTGCGGATAAATTTAAAGAAGCACAAGAAGCATATGCAGTATTATCTGATAAAAATCAAAGACAAAAATATGATCAGTTTGGACATAGTGCATTTGAAAATAATGGTTATGGAAATGCAGGAGGTGGATTTGATTTTAGTGGATTTGATTTTTCATCTATCTTTGATGATTTATTTGGTGGTTCTGGGTTTTCTTCTTTTGGATTTGGAGGAAATAATAAAAAATCAAGAGCAAGACGTGGAGAAGATGTTCTTTATAGAATGGAAATTACTTTTGATGAAGCAATAAATGGCGCTAAGAAAGAAATAATTTTAGATTTAACTGAAATATGCGAAGAATGTAGTGGCGCAGGTGGAACTGGAGAAAGCACTTGTTCTGTTTGTGGCGGTAGTGGCGCTGTTATAAAAGAACAAAGAACTATTTTAGGTTCATTTCAGTCAAGAACTACCTGCATGGAGTGCCAAGGAAGCGGAGTAACTTATAAAAATTCTTGTTCACATTGTCATGGAAGAGGAACAGTAAAATCCAAAAAAAATATAGAAATAACTATTCCTAAAGGTATTGATAATGGAGAGCAGATAAGACTTTCTGGGAAAGGCGAAGCTGGAGCTAATGGTGGACCAAACGGAGACGTTTATATAGAATTTCTTATAAAACCACATGAACTTTATACTAGAAAGGATAGTGATATCTATATAGAACTTCCTGTTACTTTTACTGAACTTGCATTAGGATGTGTAAAGGAAATAAAAACACTAGATGGTTATGTTAATCTTAAAATAAAAGATGGAAGCCAACCTGGAGATATTTTAAGGCTTAAAGGTAAAGGAATTAAATCTGACTCTTGGAGTAAAGATGGTGACTTCTATGTGATTTTAAAACTTATTGTGCCAAATAAACTTTCAAGAAAACAAAAAGATTTACTTGAAAAACTTGATGATACTGGGCTTGATGACTCAGATGAATTTAAAAAATTTAGAAAATTAAATAAATAAATCTTATTGAAAACTAAAAAAAGATAAAATCTATGAAAAATTGTATAAACTCAAAAATTTTGTACAATTTTTTTTATTTTGTTAATAAGTTATAATTTTTTAAAAAGATTTTAATTTTGCTTAAAAGAAATTTAAAATTGTTTAAGCAAATTTTAATTAATTTGTTAAATGAATTTTTAAAATCTGCAATTTTACATTTGATATTTTGTTTGATAGTATGTGTTTGGAGGAGAATTGTATGGCAAAAAATGAATCTATTTTGTTAAGTGATTATTTCTTTAGAAGTTTATTTGGAAATGAAAAAAATAAAATGTGTCTGTCTTGTTTACTTAGTGAAGTATTAG
>JAFQIC010000003.1 GCA_017397745.1 Bacilli bacterium | reverse complement strand
CATTTCTATGTGTGCTGTTCCATCATATACTAGTCTTAAGTCTGCTGTTTCTACTATTGTACTACTTGCTTCTTCATTTCCTTCTACTCTTGCTGTAAAGAATGCATATGTTAATCCTATCATTCCCAGTACGACTAACACTATAAATGTTATTCCCATAATTAATGTTTTTTTATTTGTCATTTTATTACCTACTTTGCTACATTAATTATATAATGAACCCCCCCCAAGTCAAGCAAAATCGCACAAAAAAACAGTTAGTTTTTAGTTAACTGTTTTTCTTTTGTTTTTCTCTACCTTGTACATATTAAAAGTGAAGAATTATCAAAATTTATTTTTTTAATTATATCATTAATTATTTTATAATCTAGATTTTTTATTAGATCATAATCTTTATTATATAATTTTTTATGAGTTAATATACTATTTGTAATTAAGAATTCTACATCTTCAATATTTTCAAATGTTAAAATAGTTTCACTTAATATTTTTCTTTTCTTTCTAATAAAGGTATTTTCATCAATATTTAAATTTTTTATATCTTTTTTTAAATTTGATATAAATTTTTCTGAATTAGGTGTACTTGCTTTTATAGTTAAAATTAAATGATTATCAAATATTTTAAATTCAGACTTTAATGTAGTAATAAGATTACTCATTTTGTATTTTTCATATAGTGGTGAAGTTGCGGCAAAATTTGAACTTAAAATTATTCTTAGATAATAAGAAAGTTCATAATCACTTAATCCTTTAAATATTTTTTTATTTATTTTAGAAGAATAATATACTTTATCTTCACTAACTTCTTTCTTTACTATTTCATATTCTACTTTTACTTTGTCAGGTTCTTTAATCTTTTTTATTTTTATTTTTTCTTCTGTTTTATTTTTTACTTTTTTCATATAAGCTTTTATAAATTCTAATACATCTTCAAGTATAAAGGAACCAACAACTATTATAAACATATTACTTGGTTTATAAAAGTCTTTATAAATCATTTTTAAATATGATGAGTTTATTTTATTAATATCTTCTTTTTCACCTAAAATATGATTTATAGGATATAATTTATGAAATAAATTTTGATTTCTTTTTATATAAAGATTTGTTATTACATCATCTTTATCCATATCAATTTCTTCACAAATTATTCCTTTTTCACTTTCTACATTTTCTTCATTTATACCAGGATTCATTACCATATCAAATAATAAATTTAAGTTTTCATTTACATTACCACTTCCAAAAATATTATAATTGGTAACATTATAAGTAGTATATGCATTACAAGCAGATCCAAGTTCATTCATTCTTTCAAAATATTCTTTATTTGTTGTAAAATTCATAACTTTATGTTCTAAAAAATGAGCTGTTCCTGGATATACACTAATATTTTCTTCACCCCTTTTATATGAAGTAGTAGATGAACCATATTTTGTACTAATACTAGCATAAAAGTTTTTTGATTTATTTGTAGGATATAAATATACTTCCATACCATTATCTAGTTTTTCATAGTATATCTTTTCTTTTATATTTTCAAAATTAATTATTTTCATTTATCCCCTCCATAAAATAAATAGTATCTAAATTTATTTTTTTAGCTAAGTCACAAATATCTTTAGGAGTCATTCTATTATATTCTTCTCTTCTTTTTTCTACTTCTTCTTCACTATCAAATTCATTTATAAAATAATGCTCCATAATAGAATAAATATTATCATAATAATCATTTAAATAAATATCAGCTGTTTTTATAGCTGTCTTAAACATTGAACTTATAAATTTTTCATCTTTCATTAATTTAATACATTCTTTAATTTTACTTACAACTTTATCATAATTTTTTCTATTTATTCCACTTGTTATTACTAAAGAAGGATTATATTTTGACACAAAAGAAGATATACTATAACAATATGAACACTCTTCTCTTACTTTAGTAAATAATACTGAATTATTCATAGTTCCTAAAATTATATTAAATATTGATAATACATATTTTAGTTCATACTCAGTTAATTCTTTAAACTTATATCCCATAATTAAAATAGATTGATTAAAATTATATTTATCTTTTAATATAAGTGTTTTTTCATTTAATTTTGTTTTTACATAAATATCTTTTATTTCTTCATAATTAGGATTTAATTTATTAAAGATTTTTTTAGTTAATTTTATAACTTTTTCTTCATCAATATCTCCCATTATAACAATATCAATTTTTGAATTATTTATAAATTTTTTATAATATTTATATAAATCTTTACTAGTTATATCTTTATAATCTTCAAGTTTTCCAAATAAAGAATAAGATCCACTACTTCCTTTATACATTTCCTTAGAAAAATTATTATAAGCAATTAAGTTAGGTTTTTCACTTATAGAATTTACTTCCCTCATAATATTTAATTTATTTAAATTAAATGATTCTTCATCAAATTTTTCATCTTTTACATTAGGATTAAATAATACTTCTTTTAAAAAATCAAAAGATTCTTCATACATATTATCTTCTGTAAAAGAAGGATTTATAAATTCTAAATTTATAAGTGTTGACTGAATATTTCCTAAAACCATATTTTTACTTGTTATTTGAGCACTATAAAGGTTTTCACTTTGTATAGCTATCTTATTTTTAGTATTATATTTTTTTGTAGAAAAAGTAAGCATTTTTACAAGTAAATTTGTATAAGGTATGTCCTTATGATTAAAAAGAGATGTAAAATATACATCTATATTAATTGTTTTAAATCTATCATATTTTATTAAATGAATAGTATAATTTTTTTCTTTAATTTTTTTATAATTCACATTTACCACTTCCAATTCTTATTATATCCAAAATTTATAGTTTAATTATAGTTTCTAAAACTAACGTGATACTTGTATTAAGTCTTTTTACTCTCTCTTCTCTTGACATTTCTTCTTTTGTAACTAGATTATCAGAAATTGTAAGAACAGCTGATGCATCTTTATGAAATTTTTTAGCATTAAAAAGTAGTGAGTATGTTTCCATTTCAACAACTGAAGCATTATATTCTTTAACTACTTTTTCACCTATATTATCATGACCATAAAAAGCTTCTGTAGTATGAACTCTTCCAGTTTTTATATTTAACCCTAATTCTTCTGCGGTTTGAATTAATACTGAATTTATCTTAGGTGAAGAATTTACAATTAATGTGTTTTCATTTGAACTTGATTCATCAAATGATGTCCCACTATAGGCAGACTCTGCGATAAATATATCTTTAACTTTAATATCTTCTTTATATGATCCCGCAGTACCTAATCTAATAATATAATCAACATCATATTCACTAAAAAGTTCATGACTATATATTCCCATAGAAGGAATTCCCATACCACTAGAAAAAACTGTTATAGGTTGTCCTTTATAATTTCCGGTATAAGCATTTTCTCCTCTAACTCTATTAACTAATTTTACATCTTTCAAAAATGTTTCAGCAATATATTTTGCTCTTTCTGGATCTCCTGGCATTATTACTTTTTTTGCAATATCTTCTTTATTACTTTCTATATGTGGTGTTGACATAAATTACCTCCTATTCTTCTTTATTTTCTAATTTAACTAGTACCTCTCTTGGTTTACTTCCATTTTGAGATCCAACAATACCTTTTTCTTCAAAGATATCAATTATTCTTGCGGCTCTATTATAACCTAGATGATATTTTCTTTGAATTAATGATGCACTAATTTTTCCTGTTTTTATTGCAAATTCTAAAATATCATTATAAAGTGGATCTTCTTCATTAATTTCAGAACCTTTTATTTCATTTGAAGTATCAGCCATAGTATTTAAATCTACAAATCTTTCATCAAAATTTGGTGCTTTACCATTTTTCTTAACTGCATCAACCACTCTTTTTATTTCATCATCTGATATATAACTTCCTTGTATTCTTATCGGACTATTTTCACCCATAGGTAAAAATAACATATCTCCTTTACCAAGAAGTTTTTCAGCACCTGTCATATCAAGAATAGTTCTTGAATCAATTGATGAAGCAACTGCGAATGATACACGAGAAGGAATATTAGATTTAATTAAACCTGTGATAACATCTGTTGATGGTCTTTGTGTAGCTACTATTAAGTGAATTCCAGCGGCACGAGCTAACTGAGTTATTCTCATTATTGACTCTTCAACTTCTTTTGCCGCAACAAGCATAAGGTCTGCAAGTTCATCTATTATAACTAAAATAAATGGCATTCTTTCAAGTGATCCTGGTTTTTTTGCATTTATTTTATCAACATAATCATTATATGTTTGTATATTTTTAGTTTCAGAATCCTTAAACATATCATATCTTTTTTCCATCTCAACGCATATCTTTTGAAGCGCAACACTTGCTTGTTTTGGATTAGTTACAACTGGTCTTAAAAGATGTGGTATACCCTCATAAACATTAAGTTCAACTTTTTTTGGATCAACTAAAACTAGTTTTACTTCATCAGGTTTAGCTCTCATTAAAATAGATGTTATTATATTATTGATACATACACTCTTACCACTACCAGTAGAACCTGCGATAAGCATATGTGGTGTTTTGTTTATTTCAACATATTGAACATTACCCATAATATCTCTTCCAAGTGGTGCAAGTAATTTTGATGAAGAAAGTTTTGAAGGTATTTCTTCAAGAATCTCTCTCATTTTAACCTCAGCACTAACTGGATTAGGTAGTTCAACCCCTACTGTACTTTTACCAGGTATAGGTGCTTGAATTCTTACATCTTTAGCGGCAAGCGCTAAGGCAATTTCTCTATTTATACTAAGTATTTTATTAAGTTTTGTACCATGACTAACTTCTATTTCATACTGAGTAACTGTTGGTCCTACATGTACTTTTACAACTTTTCCTTTTATATTAAAATCATTAAATACTCTTTCTAAAACTTTTGTATTTGCTGTTATATATTCAGTAGAATTTACTTTACCTTTTTTCTTTGGTGCATCAAGTACAGATAAAGGTGGTAATGTATAAATAAAATTTTCTTTTATAATATCATTAGTTTCATCTTTAAATTCTTCTATTGATTCTTTTAAAGTAGATTCTTTTTCTTTTAATTCATCAACAGAAGTAATAATTATTTTATCTTCTTTTTCTTCTTCATCTATATTATCATCATCTTCTGATATTCCTTCGATTTTAACAGTTTCTTTCTTTTCTTTTCTTTTAAATAATTTAATTATCCATTTAAACATATCTATTAAAGTAACATCAAAAATCATTACTAGACCAAAAAGTAAGAGTACTATAACAACAATTTTTGTACCAGTTATATCAAAAAGTGTTACAAATATTAATGAAAATATTGCACCAACAAGCCCTCCACCAGTATCTCTGAGTAGATCTAAATTTTCTACCGCAAGCATTATATTATCAATTGTAGTTCTAAGTATTTCAACTCCTTTTAATTCAGTATTTTCTAAATAACCTATATGAGAATAAAGAAGGATTGCTGAAAGAACTGTATAAAATCCTATAAGTCTTGCTGTAAAATAATTCGGATTTTTTCTTGTTAAAATTAATGATAAACCTAGTATTAAACAAATTATAAGAAAAATAATATACCAATTTCCAAGTAAAAAAACAGAAAACCCTTTTATAATTTTTCCAACAATACCAAAATTTCCAACACCTATAATTCCTACAAGAACTAAAATTAATCCTTCTAATTCTTTAGTATATTGAAAATTCTTTTTACTTTCTTCTTTTTTTACTTTTTTCTTTGCCATCTTCTATTTCCTTTACTTTTCGTAAGCTTCTATTAATTTTTTATGTATACCAGGTTCAACTATATTAAGAGCATTAAGTACTATTTCTAAAGAATTTCTATAATTACCTTTAAAAAATTCTTTTTCAGAAGAAATAAGTCCTATTTCAACTTCTTTTTGTATACTTCTATATCTATTCCCATAAACTATCGCAAGTTCAGCCATTTGTGCAGTTTTAATTAATTCATTTGAAGTATTATATAATTTTAGTGCTAAATCTCTTCCTGTATCAACTCTTGTATTTAACACTTTTATATTAATAGGCTTTTTATTTAACTCTTCCATTATAATTTTCATTGCATACTCTGCTTCTTTAAGTTCCACATAATAATTTTTAGGAACTATAGGTAAATTATAACTTTTCATTCTATCTCTAGAACTTCTTAAAATATTTCTAATTTCAACAAGTTGTTCACGCGCTCTTACTTCATCTTCTTTTAATGATGAAAGTCCTTTAACAGTTTCTTCTAAATCATTTTCTATTGTTGAAAGTCTAACGCCTATTCTTTCAAATTCTTTACATATTTTTGAATAAGATGTAACTTTAAGTTTTGTCCTATCACTTAAAAGTTTAAAATCTTCTTTAACATTTATTAATGAATCATTTAAAACATCAACTAACGATATTTCTTCTTTTGTTAAGTCATATGTACTTTTTATGTCTTCTATTTCAGTATAAATATTTTTTACTACTTTAATAAGATTTGTTATTTTTTCAGATAATTTTTTTGTTATATTATCATAATTCTTTTTACATATTTTTTCTTTATCAAAATCAGTGAATAAAGACTCAAAATAATCAAGCATTGTTTTAAGTTCAAAAACAGAATCTTCGATATCTAATTTTTTTAATCTATCATAAATATCATTAAGTTTTTTATCTGCTTCTTCTAAATTATATTCTATATTCATAAATCCTAAAAAATAACCATCTTTAATCATTTTAGAATAAGTATTTTTTACATCATTCATTTTTTTAGGAATAACTACTTTATCCATGAATAAAACAGTTGGTGCTTCTTCTACTACTATTTCTATATTTTTAATTAAATCATCTAAAGCTTTTACTATTTTACTTACTTCTTCAAATTCACTTTCTTCTATACATCTTTCAAACGCACTAAAAAGTTTATCAATATTTTCAAATTGAAGTTCTATTATATTAGCAATTTCTTTATAGTCTTCTTTATTTTGATTATATTTATTTATAATATTTCTATAAATACTTTTTAATTTAGTTACTGCACTTCTATTTCTTTCTTCACTTAAAGTTATTTCTCTAATACTTTCAAGTAAATTATCTCTTTCTGTTTTTATATGAAATAGTGAAAGTTCACACTTAGCAAGCAAAACATTAACTTCTTTATACTTTTTTGAATCTATTAAAGATTCTATTTCTAATATTTGATCTGTTATTAAAGGAAGAGAAACATCTCTTAATTTATTAAAAGATTTATGCCATTGTTCAACTCTTTTTTTTATTTTAGAGTTATTTAATGCTTCTATTTTTTGAAATTCATTTAAAAGCGCAGATGATATAATATCATTCTTTTCTCTTTCAAGTTCTTGTAAAATATTATTAATCTTTTTCTTCTTTTTAGCAATTACAAGAAATATTAAAGAAATTAATAACGATAAAATAACTATTATTAAAACTACTATAAATAATGTAATTGTTCCTTTTGTCATATCTTCTACCTTTCTTTTTATATTCTATCATGAAACTAACTCTTTTAAAAGTATTTTATAAATATTTAAAAAAATAACCATAGATAAAAATTTTTTTTAATGATAAAATAACTTAGTGATGTTATGAAAAAATTTACTCATTTTAATCAATTATCCACTTTAAATAGACGTTATTTTAAAAAAGAAAAAAATGTTAGAATTGATTACGACACTATTTTTGATATTGAAAATAGATTGAAAATTTTATTAGAGTATATGACAAAAATTGATAAATCTCTTGAAGAAAAAATAGAACTATTATTAAATACTATGGGATATATTTTAAGTGTACAACCGTTTTACGATATGAACACTCGTACGATAAAAAAGTATATTGAAATAATTCTCAAATCACTTTCACTTTCAATTATTTTTCCAAAAGAAGAATATATTATTCCAATACTTTTTAATGGTGAAAAATGTACTTTAGAAGAAATATCTAAATTTAAAAGACATATATATTGCAAAAAATAAAATAATTCTTGAATTTTCTTTAGTTTTATAATATAATTTACTAAGTATTCATTTGGTAGTAGTTTTTACTATTTATAAAGTGTTTATTAATTCTATTTTTATGAGTAGCTATTGCTACCTAGCGAAAATATTGAAATAAACTCCCTATAATATAGAAAAACAACCTTTGTTTACAAATATTAAGTAAAGGAGGGATAATATGGCAAGATATACAGGTCCTGTATATAAAAAATCTAGAAGACTTGGTTTTTCTATTTTAGAAACTGGAGAAGAACTAGCTAAAAAACCTACTGCTCCTGGTCAACATGGAACAAGTAGAAAAAAACTTAGCGAATATGGAGTTCAACTTCAAGAAAAACAAAAAGTAAGATTTATGTATGGTCTTAACGAAAAACAATTTAGAAAAACTTTTGTTCAAGCAGGTAAAATGAAAGGTATCCATGGTATTAATTTACTTATTCTATTAGAAAGTAGACTTGATAACTTAGTTTATAGATTAGGTATGGCTAATACTAGAAAAGCAGCTAGACAACTAGTTAATCATGGTCATATACTTGTTAATGGAAAGAGAGTTGATATTCCATCTTATCAAGTAAAACCTGGAAACATTATTTCAGTTAGTGAAAAATCACAAGAACATCCAGTAATTAATAGTTCTTTAGAAAATACACTAAATAGACCTTCTTATGTTTCTTTTGATTCTAAGAAAAAAGAAGGAACATATGTAAGATATCCAGAGCGCGAAGAATTAAATGTTGATATTAACGAATCACTTATAGTTGAATTCTATAATAGATAGTTAAATATTTAAAAAAATACAAACAAAAAAAGTTTGTATTTTTTTATTATCAAAATAAAAATATAAAATAAACAGTACACTTAAAAAGGAAGATTTTTTTATCTTCCTTACTTTAAAATCAATAACTTTTATCGTATATTTTTAATAATTATAACTCGCTACCTCTACAAACTCCTCTATATAACGTATCATAACATGTACATGTTACCTCACTTGTTATACCCCAGAAGAATCCACTAGTCGAAACCTCTCCTCCATCAGGATCATATTCACTTTCACATAGTTTATAACAAGCATCTCCCATTATAAACAGTGCTTCATCATCTGTATCTCCTACTCCCATAAAATCTTGATCATCTAGGCCATATTCAAATGTTTGTGTTACACCTACACCATTAAGTGTTGTTCCACCTGGTGCGATAGTACATGTTACCGAAACAGGATATACATTTGATTCTGGTTCAACTGATATTGTAATTGATGCTGATTTATTTCCATTTGCTTCTTTTACTGTTACTGTTGCACTTCCATCAGTACTTGCTGTCAAATACACTGTGCTTCCTGATATAGAACAACTACCATTATTTGTTGAACATGTAACTGTTCCAGCATTCGATGATTTAGTAATTGTTCCTACTGATGTTCTTTCACCTTCTGTTACTGTTGAAGTTGTTCTTGATAATGATATAGATGTAGTTTCAACTTTTATACTTTGTGTTGCTGTTTTATTTCCGTTTGCTTCTTTTACTGTTACCGATGTTGTTCCTGCTGCTTTTGGAGTTATTGTTAAAGATGTTCCTGACAATGTACATGTTGCTATACTTGTATTACATGCTGAAGATATGCTAAGTGTTCCCATATTTGTTCCAGTTACTGATACTGTTTTTGCACTTCCTCCTACATATAATGTTCCTACACTTCCTATTGAAATACCTGTTGAGCTCACTGTTGCTGTATACGTTGCTGTTTTTCCTGCATTTGATTCTGTCACTGTTATTGTTGCTGTTCCTGCAGCTACTGGTGTCACTATTATATTATTTCCTGATACTGAGCACGTTGCATATGAATCATTTGATGATTTACAACTAAGTGTTCCTACATTACTTGATGCATTTGTATTTAACGATACTGTTTTTGCACTTCCTCCTACATATAATGTGTCTCCTGTACTATTTAATGTTAATGTTACTTCTTTTACTGTTACTGTATACGTTGCTTCTTTTCCTGCATTTCCTTCTTTTATTGTTATTGATGTGCTTCCATTTCCTATAGGTTTTACTGTTATTGTATTTCCTGATAACGTACATGTCGCTACTGATGCACTACATCCTGACTTGACTGTTATATCTCCGTAGTAATTTCCTGTTATTGTTACTGTACTCGAACTTCCTCCTACATATAAAGTTTCTGATGTTTTAGATAATCCTAACTCTACATCTTTTACTGATATATTTATTGTATCTGATAAATTCTTTCTATTTTCTGTTACTCTTACTACTACATCTCCTGCTGTTATACCTGTTACTTGTAATGAATAATTTCCTCCACTTGTTACTATATCACATGTTGCATTTGTTAATCCATTATCAATACTACATGATAGTTGTCCATAATCCTGTCCTGTTATTTCGTATGTCTTTGTTCCGCCTACACCTATCACATCTGAATTTTCTTCTATTGATATTGATGGATTATATACTTGTACGCTATATTGAAGTTGGTCTCCTCTTTCTGTTTCAGTTATATTAAATGTTACACTTCCTGATGCCAATCCTGTTACTCTTAATTTATTATTTACTACATCACAGCTTGCTGCAGATGAATTACCACTTGCTACTTCACACGATATTGTTCCTTTTCCTGTATATGTTATATTTGTCTCAATACTTTCCCCTACCAACACTTGTCCAAATGTTGCATCTATTCCAAACGAATATGGTATTTCTGGTTCTGTTGTTGATGATCCACTTCCTGATGCTTCTGTACTTGTTGATGATTCTTCATCATCCCCTGTATAACTATACATATTTTGCGCATTTATTTGTAGTTTTCCATTAAATATTGCTCCTTGATTTGCATTTTGGTCACTTCCTGTTTCTAAAAACAATATTGTTATTGTATATGTTTGTGTTACTCCTGGGTCTATTGTTGCCGTTACTAATTTGTCACTATCTAGTGGTAATGGTACTCTTTCTGCTGTTGCTCCTCCATTTGTACTTGTTAAAGTGTATACTAAGTCACCGCCAACAAATGTATTTTTTACATCTATTACTGTTATATCATAATCTAGTGTTACATCTCCCACATTCTCTACTGTGAATGTCTTTGTTATGCTTTGTCCTGGTAATGCATTATACATTGATATATTTTCAGTATCCCTAAATACTAATGCTAAATTTGCTGTTTCTACTACTGTTTCTCTCGCTTTTTCATTTCCTCCTACGCTTGCTGTGAAAAACGCTACAGTTATTCCTATAAGTGTCACTAATACTAATAATATACTTACTAATACAATGATATAATTTGTCTTTTCTTTTTTACTTAATTTCTTAAATTTTTCTAAAAGTTCTTTAAATTTATTATCTTTTTTAGATACTTTTTCTTCTTTCTTTTTATTTATTTTTATCGCTTCTTGCTTATACACTTTTTGCTTCACTTTTTCTTTTTTATTACCATTCATAACTCTTCTCCTACCTTACAGTTTAAATTATATAATACCTTTTCATCTTAGTCAAATAAATTTTTTATGAACAACTTTCATCATAAATATTTTTAAATATTTCTATTTTATTATCTTCTCTTACAATTTCACACCATTTACTAGAAAACTCTAACTCTTTAAAATTTCCATCACAAGTGTTTCCATTAAATTTAGAAAATAAATATTTAGTTTTATCATCATTATATTTAACACAATAATGATATTCTAAATTATCAGTAGCCTTTTTCCAATAATATTCACTACCAATTTTTATAAACTCATTAAATATAGCTATCATATAGTTTTTACCATTATATTCTACATAATAACCTTCTTTTGTAATAAATTTTTTTTCATCAACTTCTTTTGATAAAAATACCGCCTCTTCTATTTCGTTTCTTTTTGTCCAACTATTTATTAAATCATAATTATAATAATTTTTTATTAGTTCATATTCTTCTTTTGTTATTTTTAAATTATTAAAATTTGTATAAGAGCCATCTTTATTAAATTTTATAAGTTTTGGACAAACAATAGCTTCATCTTTATAACTTCCAACTTTATAATTATTTTCTTCAGCAGTACATATCCACATTTTATAAAAAACACCATAATATTCATAATATTGTTCTTTTTTATTATGTTTTTTTATTGCAAGCAAAGGTTCATTACCTGTTATTTTAGATACTGAAAAATCAATAACTATAGAACTTATTAATATAATTATAGAGCAAATAATACAATAAATTATTTTAAAAATTTTTTTCTTCATTTTCTCTCCTATTTTATTATTTTTATTATAGCATATTTTATATTAAAACAAGTATAAAATTTAATTAGATTTTTACCTATTCAAAGATTTTTCCATTTCATAAACTATCTATAGTAATAAGGAGAGATTTAATGTTAGATTTTTTTATGAATTTAAATTTTCAAACTCAAGCACTACTCGCTACTATTTTTACTTGGCTAGTAACAGCTTTAGGTGCTTCGTTAGTATTCTTTTTTAAAAAAGTTAATAAAAATATAATGGATGGAATGTTAGGTTTTGCTGGAGGAGTTATGATAGCAGCATCATTTTGGTCACTTTTATCTCCTGCGATAGATATGGCAGAAAGTTTAAAAATGACATCATATATAATAGTTACATTAGGATTTTTGTCTGGTGGACTTCTTTTATTTATAGCTGATAAAATATTTTTATGTATAGATAAAAAAAGAAAAAAAGAAAAAACAAACACAAATTTTAAAAGATCACTTATGCTTATTTTATCTATAACTATTCATAATATACCAGAAGGCCTTGCAGTAGGTATTGCTTTTGGATCAATAGCATATTCTCTTGAAGGCGCTACATTATTATCTGCTTTAATGCTTGCTTTGGGTATAGGACTACAAAATTTCCCAGAAGGAACTGCAGTTAGTGTTCCACTTAGAAGAGAAGGTTTTTCTAGAAGTAAAGCTTTCTTTTATGGTCAACTTTCTGGATTAGTAGAACCTATCTCAGGTTTTTTAGGTGCCTTACTAGTACTTAAAATTAGAACAGTTCTTCCTTTTCTTTTAGCTTTCGCAGCTGGAGCTATGATATATGTTGTAGTAGAAGAACTTATACCTGAAAGTCAAACAAATAAAAAGAAAGAAGTTATGGCCTTCTTTACTTTAATAGGTTTTTCTATTATGATGATTTTAGATGTAGCATTAGGTTAATTCATTATTTATATTTCTATATTTACTTCTAATCCTACTTACAGTATTTTCTACACTTCTTTTATCTTTTTCTAAAAATACTGATATTTCACTATTATTAAATCCTTGAATTTTCAATTTCAAAACTTTCTTTTCAAAGTCAGTTAATACTTTATTTAGATTTTTAAATAAAGTATTTTTTTCTTCTTCGTTCATAATTTGTATACTAGGATCACTATTTTCATCTTTAAGTATATTATATAAATTTAAATTTTCATCTTCTAAAAATGCATCTAAAGAAATTGATTCATTTAAAATTTTTGATTTATACCTATATGCAGTTCTAAGAGCACTTCTAATAAAAGAATCTATACAAATACATGCATAAGTATAAAAACTAACATTTCTTTCTTTATTAAAAGTCTTTGCGGCATGAATAAGACCTAAATGCCCCTCTTGATATATGTCTTTTTCTTCAAGTGAGCAATATTTTAATCTGTTTTGATTGTTAATAACATATCCTTTAATAACACTTTCATATTTTTCAAATAATAATTTTTCAGCATCTTCATTGTTTTGTTCTATTAAATATAGAAGTTCATTATCATTTAAATCTTGCATTTATTCACCTAGTTTTTAAAACTTCATATATCATTATGCCTGTTGCAACAGAAGCATTTAAACTATTTACTTTTCCTTTAAGTGGAATAGAAGCAATAAAGTCACAAGAATTTTTTGTAGTTTGTTTAAGGCCTTTACCTTCACTGCCAATTACTAAAGCAATTTTACCACTATAATCAATTTTAGTGTAATCTTCCCCATTAGAATCAGTTCCAACAACCCAATACCCTAATTTTTTTAATTTATCTATTGTAGTGTTAATATTTGCAACTTCAACAATATTAGTATTTATAAGTGCCCCAGCACTTGTTTTCATTACTGTTGCATTAATAGATGCACTTCTTTTATTTGGAATAATTATATAATCAACACCAGCACATTCACATGTTCTAATTATTGCTCCAAAATTATGAGTATCTTCTATATGATCAAGTAACACTAAAAAGTTAGCATCATCATCTTCTTTAACATCATCAAAAAGTTTTAAATTATATTCATTTATATCTAAGACTATTCCTTGACTTGGACATTTTACAAGTAAATCCACTTTTTCTTTTGAAAGTTTATTACATAAAACTTCTCTTTCTTTTATTAAATTTAAAATTTCCTCATCATTAAAGTCTTCATAAATATATATTTTTTTTATAAATGTTTGACTTTTTAATATTTCTCTAGCTACATTTTTCCCATAAACAAGCATTTAATTCAACTCCTTTTTAAGTTCCTCCATAGTATTTACAATTTTAAACAATTCTTCTTTTTTAGAAAAACTTTTTTCTTCTAGTGAAGAAATAAATTTAAATAAATAATCAAAAAAGTTATCATAGTTAAAAATAATAATTTTTCCATTAATTTCTTTATTTCTTTTTAAAGTAATAGAATTTACTATTTCATTTAAAGTTCCTATACCCCCTGGAAGAAATAATAGTATATCACTTTTAGAAAAAATTTCAACCTGTTTTAGTGTAGAATCCACCATTACAAGTTCACAATTTAAATCTTTAGCATCTTCTTTATAAGTTTCAAGTTGCACACCAAGTACTTTTTTATTATTTTTCATAAATGTATTATAAATTGTCCCCATCATACTTTTTGAGCTTGCACCATATTTTAATTTATAATCTTTTTTCACGCATAATAAAGCAACTTCTTTAGATAAATCTATATATTTTTTATCTATTGTTTCATAAGAAGATGAACCTATAAATACTGTCTTCATTTTGTCAAATCCTTTTTAGCACTAATCGCAGCAATAGCGCCTTCTGCACAAGCAGTTGTTATTTGATAAAGATCTTTTTTTATAATATCACCTGCGGCATATATAAGAGGTTCACTTGTTCTCATACTTTTATCTACTTTTATAAATCCATTTTTATCAAGAATTCCAAATTTTTCTAAATATCCAAAATTAGCCGCAAAACCAATATATACAAAAACTCCTTCACATTTCAAACTCTTTCCATTATCTAAAAGTACACTTTCAATATAACCTTCTTCATTTGTTTTAATTTCTTTAGCCACAGTATTGTTTAAAACTTTAAAATTACTAATTTTAGAAGCTTTATCTTGCAAATGTGCATCAGCTCTAGGTGTTTCACTTCTATTAATTAAAGTTACTGATTTAGAAGTATTTGCTAAAAATATACCTTCTTCAAAAGCAGAATTTCCAGCACCTATCACTACTACATCTTTATTTTTAAATAGTGGTGCATCACAAACTGCACAGTAGCTTAAACCTTTTCCTACAAGTTCTTTTTCATTAGGAAAACCAAATTCTCTTCTTTGCCTTCCTGTACATATAATTATTGCCTTAGTTTTATATGAAGAACTTGAAGTAATAACATTTTTACTATTTTTAAGTATTTTTATATTTCT
>JAFQIC010000012.1 GCA_017397745.1 Bacilli bacterium | reverse complement strand
TTTTTTAAGATTTTTAATATAAATTTGCTATCAAATTTTAAAAATCTGCAATTTTACAATGTGTTTTTTATCTGTTATTATGCCTTTTGAAAGGAGAAGGTATGATAAAAAAATTAATATTTATTATAATGTTTTTTATTCCTATTAGTTTATATGCTGAAGTTTGGGAAAGTGAACTTATAATAGATGAAAGTAAATATGTTGAAGAAAGTGAGGTGAGGTATAAATTTTATAAAGAGGAGTTTTTATATAGTGTTTATGAAGAAGTTGATTTAAATTATTTATCAAGTTATGATTTTAATGATTTTATTTATACAGATTATTCTTCTTGGGATGATGAATATCCTTTATATAAATATGGAAGAGTAGTTGAAGAAACTAAAGGAACACTTAGTTTTGATACTGATAAATTTAATTATATAGTATTTAATGATTTTAAATTTAGGGGTATTTTTAAATTAACTGGTGTTTTTGTTCAAGATAGTGAGGGTAGTAATATTGATTTTGAGATCATTTTTAATAATGAAAGTGATGAATTTAAGAATCTAATTCCAAATACTATGTATGAAACTGGAGTTAATTTAAATAAAGATTTGATAATCAAACTTAAATTTAATGATTATCTTAGTACTAAAGATGTAAGTATAAATTTTTATTTTAAAAGTTTAGATATGCTTTCTAAAAGTTTTAATTTTTCTTTTGTAAATGATGAAAAATATTCTACTAAGAATAAAACTTTTAGTACAAGCCTTTATAATAATAATTATGATGAAGAAAGTAAAAAAATTGTTATAAATGATACAAATGATTATAACGTAGTAACTAATTTTATAGTTAAATTATATAGATATAAAGATGTTCTTTTTAAAAGAAATGTATATGAAAAAGTATACCTAGATGACTACTATAAAGAAATTGATGGCTTTGTAAAAGATATAACTACGGCTAAAGTTTTTTATAAATATAAAGATAAAGAAAATAATGATAAAAAATTATGCTTATTTGAAGATAATAAAGAAGATACTTTAGTTTATGAAGATGAAATCATTGAAAAAAATAATGATAATTTAGCTATATCAAATAAAGTTGCACTTAATACAAATAATAATGATGATGTTAATTTTTATTTGATATATGGATCAGTATTTATAATTTTAGGAATTATCTTGTTAGGTCTTTTTATAACTTTAAAAAAAATAATTGAAAAGTGTCGAATGAAATAATGTTCTAATTTTGTCGGAATTAAAGAAAATGATTTTAATTTGTATTATAGTTATTTTGGTGATTAAATTTGAATATTAAAATTGAATATAAAAAGGGAATTTTATTTATTAGACCTATTGGAATTTTTAATAGACTTACATATAAAACATTTAATGAAGAAGTTTTTCCAATAGTACTTAAAAATGAACTTAAATATATTGTAATAAATTTTGAAAAAGTTAAAAGTGTTGATGGAAGTGCGATTAATTCTTTAGATAGTTTATTTTCTATTATTGATAGATTTAAAGGTAAAATATCTTTATGTAATTTAAATGATAGTAAAATTAAAAATTTTTTAATTAAATATTTAAAAAATGATAATTTTTATGAAACTAAAAATGAACTTTCAGCTTTGGAGATGTTTGAACTATGAAACAAGAAGTATTAAATTTAATAAACGAAAATAAAAATTTAATTTATAAAATTGCATCTAGATTTAGTAGTTATTATGATATAGAGGATTTATTTCAAGTTGGTGTTATTGGTATAATTGAAGCATACAAAAAGTATGACAAAAATAGTAATGTTAAATTTTCAACTTATGCTTATAAATATATATTTGGTGAAATCATGAAATATATTAATAATGATAGGAATATAAGAATATCAAGTGATTACTTTAAAATATATAAATCTTATTTGCAAGCAAAAGAAGCTTTATCACAGACTTTTGGACGGTCCCCATCAGTGGGAGAGATAAGTTTATTTATGGAAATTGATGAAAAATTATTAAATGATGTTATAAGTGCGAGTGAGTTTACACTTAGCTTAGATAGTGAAATTGATGATAGTATTTCTTTAGAGAATATATGTGGTGTTGACCAAAGAGAGGAGGTAATAGATAGTATTTCTTTAGAAGAATCTATAAAAGAACTTCCAGAAGAAGAGCAAAAGATTATAGATTTAAGATACTACCAAGATTATAGTCAAGGTCAAACGGCTAAAATTTTAGGGATTTCACAGGCAAAAGTTTCAAGAAAAGAAAGTTATGCACTTAAATTAATAAAAAGGAATATAGTTTAAATTAAGCTATATTCCTTTTTAAATAAAAAAGTTCAAAAAATTGAACTAATTTTTTATATTGGCGGAGTAGGAGAGATTTGAACTCTCGCACCAGTTTCCCGATCTACACCCTTAGCAGGGGCGCCTCTTCAGCCACTTGAGTACTACTCCATTTGCCTCTTAACAATAATACATTATTTTTCTAAATTAGTCAAGTTAATTATATCGCCTTCTTTTATGTTTATATTAATATTATGTGGTAGTTCTAGAGTATAATATACATTTTTTTTACCTAAGATAATTTTATTTTTAGGAGTATTCAAAAATAAATGAAGTACTTTAAAGTTTTTATCTAACATTATAATTGTTAGATTTTTAAAACAAAAAAATGTATGTATGCTTCTTGTATTATAAAAAAGTAACCCATGATTTATCTCTTTTTTAAACATAAATCCTATTAATTTTTTATAAAAAGTATTTGCTTTTTTAACTTTAAAATTTATATTTTTCATATTATTAAATTCACCTGTTTTAAGTATACAAATTAATTGACAAAATAACAAGAAAATATTAAAATTATTATAGGTGAATAGTATGACAAATAAGAAGGGTCAAGCATTAACTGAGTATATTCTTATAATAGCTGTTATAAGTATTATTGCAATCGCAGCGGTTAATATGTTTGGAGGATATCTTAAAGATGCACTTACTAAGACAAGTTGTAGTCTTGTAAATAAGGAATATATAGAAGGAGAAAAGCCGGGTGAGGGTTATTGTGAAGAATAAAAAAGGATTTACTTTGGTCGAACTTTTGGCGACAATTGCGATACTTGCGATACTTGTAGTTTTTGTTGTTCCAGAAGTTTATGGATATTTAAATCAAGGATACTCAAGTGCACTTGAACTTCAAGAAAGAGAAGTTGTTGATGCAGCTGTCTTATATGTTGAAGACTATTGTAAATCACCTATAAACTCTCAATATAAACTTTCTTGTAATTTAGATACTAAAATAAATGCGAGTGGTTTTATTGTCTACTACGGTAATATAAAACTTAGTACTATAATATCATCAGGTTATATAGGAAATATTTCTTTTAGAAATAAATCTTGTAGTGAAAAAAGCTATATAACTGTAAATGATGATGGTTCTATAGAAGCATATCTTAAATGTTTAAATGGTGATGATGATGACTCACCTTATGTAAGTAAAAACTATAGTGAGGAAGAGTTTAATGCCGCTAATTAAAAAGAATAAGAAAGGGCAAGCATTAATTGAATTTGTGATAATACTTCCGGTATTGATACTTCTTCTTTTTGCTTTTATTGATTTTGGAAAAATAATATATGTAAAAAGTGAACTAAATAATTTAATTCCTGAAGTAGAAAAAATGCATAAAAATAATAAAAGTTTTGAAGAAATTAATAATTTAGTAAAAAAGAATAATAAAGATAATATTTTTAACTTAAAAGAAGAAGAATATACAACGATAACTTTATCAAGAAATATAAATATTATGACGCCAGGACTTGGTTTAATTATAGAAAGTCCTTATGAAGTTAGTGCTTCGTTAGTAATAGAAAATGAAAAATAAAAATGGACAAGCTTTAGTTATGTTTGTAATATTAATTCCAGTTTTAATAATGATTATGGCTTTTACAGTTGATACTTGGGTGATTTATAATAGAAAAAATGAGGTAAATAATATTATAGGTAGTGAAACTCAAAAAGAAAAAATTGAAAATGCACTCGAAAGAAATAATATTGATAATTATAGTCTTGTAGAAAAGTCATCTTGCATAGAAATAAATTTATATGAAGAAAGTATATTTGGAAAGTTTGTTTTAAAAGATGGATATCAAATAAAAATAGAAAAATGTAAATAAAGAGGGATGAAAAATGAAAGGAAAAAAAGGAATAAGTCTATGTTTATATTCTCCTAAAGGTGGAACAGGAAAAACTATTTTATGTTCTCATCTTGCTTCAGTAGCAAGCACTTTAGGGAAAAAGGTACTTCTTATAGATTTTGATTTATATAACGGTGGATTATCTTTATTTATAGATAAAGAAATAAATAAAACTATATTTAATTCAATTGATGACCTTAGTAATAATAGATTTAGTTTAGTTAGTGACTATGTTTATAAATATAATGAAAATATAGATATTTTATGTGCTCCTAAAGATCCAAGACAAGGATCAAAGGTAGACTTTAAATATATAGAAATTCTACTTGAAAGAGTTAGCAATATATATGATCTTATATTAATAGACACTTATCCTAACCTTGATGATATAACAATAAGTATACTAGATGGAACTGATAAAATTTTATTTGTAATTAATAATGATTTATATACTTTAAAAAATATGAAAAATATTATAACTATTTTTAATGATAATGACATAGAAAACTATAAAGTCCTTTTAAATAATTCAGTAGAATTTAAATTACCTTATTTTTCGCTTTCTGAAATAAAAAAACTTATAGATACAAATGTTGACTATACAATTAGTAGAGAACTTTTTATAAAGGAAATATCATCTTATATATTTGACTGTAATATGCCACTTCTTTATAAAAATAATTATAAAAAATATAAAAATGATGTTAACAACTTGGAAAGAATTATAAAAGATGCGTTAGGGGGTCAGTAGTTTGAAAAAGACAAGTTTAAAAGATATTTTTGAAGTAGAGAAAAGTGCTATTCCAGCCGAGATTATTACTGATTATGAAGTGTTTAAAGATAAAGCGCTTTTAGACAAATTAAGAACTAAAATTATTACAAATCTTGTTGATTCTGAAATGGAAGAAGGAGTAACTTTAAATACGTTTATTAATAATGAAATAGATAAAGCACTTGAAGGTTATGATTTATCCAATATAGAAAGAAATCATATTTTCCATTTAATAGATAATGAGATAAATGGTTATGGCCCATTAACAGAACTTTTAAAAGATAAAAATATAAGTGAAATCATGGTTAATGCGCCTAATGAAATTTATATAGAGATGGATGGTTTAATAACAAAAGATGATAGTGTGTCATTTATAAATGATGAGCATATTATAAGAACTGTTCAAAGGATGATACAGCCGTTAGGAAGAACAATAGATGCATCAAGCCCTATGGTTGATTCAAGATTAAAAGATGGATCAAGAATAAATGCAATAATACCACCACTTAGTATAAAAGGACCAGTAGTAACTATAAGAAAATTTAAGTCTTCACTTGAAAATATAGAAGATTTACTTAGAATGGGAACTGTTACACCTTACATGGCAATGTTTTTAGAAGCCGCAGTAAAGGCAAAACTTAATATTATTATATGTGGAGGAACTGGAAGTGGTAAGACAACACTTTTAAATATTTTAAGTTCTTTTGTTAGTGATGAAGAAAGAATTATAACTATAGAAGATGCCGCTGAATTAAAACTAAGTCAAAGTCATGTAATATCATTAGAAACTAGGGTAATGAATTATGATGCTGATGGAGAAATAACTATAAGAGATCTTGTAATAAATTCACTTCGTATGAGACCTGATAGAATAATAGTTGGAGAAGTTAGAGGTAAAGAAGCATTTGATATGCTTCAAGCGATGAATACAGGACATGATGGTTCTTTATCGACACTTCACGCTAATAGTACTTCTGATGCTTTAGCTAGACTTGAAACAATGGTACTTATGAGTGGAATAGATCTTCCAGTTAAAGCAATAAGAGAATATATATTTAATGCAATAGATTTAATAATAAATATTGAAAGACTTAGTGATGGAAGAAGAAAAATAATTAAAATAAGTGAAATAAAAGAAATAAAAGATGGTGAGCTTATTCTAGAAGATATTTTTACTTTTAAACAAAAAGGGCTTACTTCAAAAGGAGAAGTTGATGGGGAATTTGATTTAAATAAAAAAATTCCTAAAGTATATAAGAAAATAAAAAGTAAAGGAATAGATTCAATAGATTTTATGTTTAAGAAAAAGGAGTAATTTAAATGGATACAATGGCGATAATAAAATTAATTGTTATGCAAATGTTTGCTATTTTAGCAGTAGTTTTTATTATCGTTTTCTTTTTAATTTTAAGAAGAACATTAAGATTACAAAAAAAATTTTTAAAATATACAATAAAGCCTCTTAAAAATGATAAAGTTTCTTTTTTTGATAAAATAGAGATAATGTTTGAAAAAATTAATACAAAACATACAAAATTCTTAAGTAAATTTAAATCACTTGAAAAATCTTCTAAAAAATATGAAAAACATTTATCATTTGAAGATTTAAAAAATAAAACAGGTATGAATATTGTATCTTATAAATTTTTAATAGGATATATAATTTCATTTTTATATATATTATCTAAAATAATTCATATATCTTCTATAACTATTTTAGGAATAGTAATTAGTTTTTTAATAGGTTATTATATTTTAGACGTTGTGTTATTTATAAACTATATTAAAAGAAGAAAAGAAGTAGAAGAAGACCTTTTAAAAGCAATTATTATAATGAATAACTCATTTAAAAGTGGTAGAAGTACTATGCAAGCAGTTGAAATAGTTAAAAATGAATTAACTGGAGCTATTAGTGATGAATTTAAAAAAATACATTTAGATATTTCTTATGGTTTATCTTTAGAAGTTGTTTTTGAAAGATTTTATGATAGAATTAAAATAGAAGATGCAAAATATATATCAAGTAGTTTATCTCTTCTAAATAAAACAGGTGGAAATATAATAAAAGTGTTTAATTCAATTGAAACAGAATTTTATAATAGAAAAAAATTAGAAAATGAACTTAAATCTTTAACTGCTTCTAGTAATTTTGTATTTAAATTGCTTTTAGTAATTCCTTTTGTTTTATATATAGTAATATTTTTATTAAACAAAGAGTATTTTAATCCTTTTTTTGAAACAAGTTTAGGTAAAATTTTATTTTTAATAATAATTACTCTATATAGTCTATATGTGTTTATAGTTATGAAAGTTATGAGGCTAGAAGAATGAAAAATGATATTTTGATTGAAAAAATTTATAGTAAAAGAAGTGTTAATAGAATAAAGAAAAAAATTGAATTATTGGGTGTTAATTCAAAAATGAATGTTTCTAAATTTTTAAATATGAGATTAATTTTATGTTTGATTATATTTGTTTTATTATTAACATTTTCATCACTGGGTTTTATATATGCACCTCTTATAGTAATTGTTTTTTATATATCTTATGAATATTTAGAACTTGATTATAAAATAAAAAAAAGAATTAAGAAGTTAGATAGTGATGCGCTTTTCTTTTTTGAAATTCTAACACTTTCTTTAGAGAGTGGAAGAAATTTAAAAGGTGCGATAGAACTTACAGTAAAAACTATAAAAAATGATTTATCAGATGAATTTAAGTATGCACTAGAAGAAATAAATTATGGTAAGAGTTTAAATGAAGCACTTACTTCTTTAAAGAAAAGAATACCAAGCCCTACAATAAATAATGTTATTTTAGATATTACTCAAACTAATATATTTGGGAGTGGAATAATAGATACACTTCATAATGAAATAAATTATATAAGAGATAAAAAATTTTTAGAAGCAAAAAGTATTATTAATAAAATGCCAGTAAAAATAAGTGTTATTTCAGTTCTTTTTTACATACCAATTATGCTTTTACTTCTTTTAGGACCTATAATAATAGATTTGATGAAATAGGAGGATTTATGAAAAAATTATTAAAAACTTTATTATTATTAATATTTATAGTAATGGTAAATGGATGCACTAGCAAAAATTATGAAACTAAAATTGGTACTATGAATGATTTATCAAAAGTAATTTCTGAAGCTAAAGCTTCTTGGGGACATCCTTTTTTTAAAACAAGTATATCTTTTGAAAATGGTGTTAGTGAAACGTATAATTTGTATGATACTATAAAAGTAAACGCTATTAATTATAAAGATTATGATGAGGTTTTATCTTTAGAAATAAATTATAAAGAACAGATAATTAATAATTTAATATTTAATTTATCATTTAAAAAGAATTTAAGTGAAACAACTTATAATTATACTAAAAATTTTCTTAAAAATGCTTTAAGCGAAATTTTTAAAGATTTAGATGATAAGACTATTAATAATATACTAGATGAATTGAATTATCCAATATATAAAAATTTTAAGAAAAATAAATTTAAAAAGAAAAATAAAGAAATAATAATAAATGAAAGAAATAAAATTATAAGTGAGTTTGAAAGTGATAAGTTTAAAATTTCTTTTTCTAACTTATAAGTTTGGAGGTATAAAATGAAAAGAAAAGGTTTCACAACAATAGAACTATTATTAGTAGTAGCGCTAATAGTAACAGTTTCACTAGTAGCGGTAGTAAGTTATACAATGATAAATAACAAACAAAAACAAAAAGATTATGATGTAATGGTAAAAAATATAAAAACAGCCGCAGAATTATATATAAGCCAAAATAGGGTAGTAGAAGAACAATTAAAAACAAATGGACAAGTAAGTGTACCAATATTAAGTTTAGTTAATACTGGGAATTTAGAAGAGTATTATACAACGAATCCAAAGAATAAAACTTCAGTACTAGAAATGTGTGTATATGCGATAGTGGGCGAAGAATTAAATAATGGAATAAGAAATATAAATTATTCAGAACCAACAGAATGCGGAGGATATCTAGTACTTTCGGATTTAAATTTATATTTATTTAGATTAGAAGAGTATGGAATAGACGTTTTATATAATCCAGTAATAAAAGTAATAGATGAAAATGGAACTGTACTATTAAATAATGCAAGTAAAGAAGAATATATAAGAGGCGGAGTAGAAGCAAAAACAATAGATAATGAAAAAGAATTAGAACTCGAAAATTTAACAAAGGGATGTCATACAGTACAATTTCATTATGAAGAAAAAATATTTGATAGAAAAGTGTGTGTAGAAGATATAGGATACTGTGAAATAAAAATAAAAACAGATGAGGGAGAAGAGACAATAGATAAAATCGCACATGGAGAAAGCATAACAATAGATGAATATGAACCAGATAAAGAAGGACACATATTTAGAGGGTGGAAGATAGAAGGAACAGAAGAAAAAGTAGAAAGCATAACATGTGATAATAGCGAAGAAGGAACAAAAGAAGAAATAGTAATAGTACCGGATTGGGAAGAATTAGAAGATATAGAATATAAAGTAAATTATTATGTAAAAGATGGTACTGGAGCATACACAATTCATAGTAGTGAAACAAAACAAGGACAAATAAAAAGCAAAATAAATAAAAATGAAATAGAAAAAGAAATAGAAAATACAGAATATGAAAATGCTAAAATCGGAACAACTGTGTTAACAATAGATGGAGACTACTATAAAAATGGAAATGAATATGTAACAGTAGAAGAAGGATTAGAAATAGATTTATATTATAAAAGAAATGTATATACCCTAAATTTAAGCAAAGGCACAGGTGTCTCATCAATAACAGCGACAGGATGTACAGAAGTAACCGCAGGAAGTGTGTATACATGTGCATATGGAGCAAGCGTAACAGTAACAGCGACAGCGTCAACGGGTTATACAATAAACAGTACATTAACCGGAACAAATATAGCAAATAAAACAAATGGGACAGCCTTTACAATGCCAGAGCCAACTTCAGGAACAAGTGTGACACTCACAGCAAGTGCTACAAAAAGTACATACACTCTAAATTTGACAAAAGGAACAGGTGTCTCATCAATAACAGCGACAGGATGTACAGCAGTAACCGCAGGAAGTAAGTATACATGTGAATACGGAGCAAGTGTAACAGTAACAGCGACAGCATCAACGGGATATACAATAAATAGCACATTAACTGGAACGAATATAGCAAATAAAACTAATGGTACAGCATTTACAATGCCAGTGCCAACATCAGGAACAAGCGTAACCTTAGCAGCAAGTGCAACGTTAAAAGTCTTAACAGTAACACTTAATAAACAAAGTGGTAGTGGAGGAACAAGCACATTATATTTAAAATATAATACAGGATGGTATTCAAACAGTGCGGGGACAACATCAGTTTCATCAATTACTAAACCTACAAGAAGTGGATATTGTTTTAAAGGATATTACACTTCAACTAGTGGTGGTGGAACACAAGTAATAAATTCATCAGGAACAATATTAAGTGGAAAAACAACTATAGCAAGTGCTAATAAAACGTTATATGCATATTGGACAAGTCCGTCTTATACATGTGCTAGTGGTTGGTCAGTATCTGGTTCTGAGTGTAGGAAAAAAGCTACTACTACTTCAGTATATAAAGTTTGTAATACTTCTAGCAAACTTAAATCTTCTTCTGGATACTATGGAACACCAAGTTATAGTAATTATGCTGTAGAAGATGGTTGTAGTAGTACAACAAAAGACGAAATTGAAGAATTATATTGGATATCGAGTTATAGACAATGTACATCTTGCGCTGATGTTTGTTTTTCAGGAACTTATGTAGGTAGAGCATCTTCTGGTGTGTATGGCTCGTATACATATTACCGATGGTATTTCTATTATTGTGGTTGGTATAATACAACTAGTGGTTCTGGTAGTTATAATTGGTATTCAGGGGAATATAAAACAAGTGGATATTCTTGTCCATCTGGTTCATACCTTTCAGGATCATATTGTTATAAAGACGCAACAGCTAGTTGTTAAATTGGGAGAAGAAAATGAAAAAGATAATATTAATATTAATAGGCTTGTTAATGATAACTGGATGTGATAAGGAAATAAAAAATAAAGAGCAGAATTATAATGAAATAAAAATAGTTATTGAAGAAGAACTCTTAAAAGAAGGTTTGATAATAAATGATATTATCATGGATTCGGGTTATGAAGCAATTGAAGAAACAAACTATAAGATAAATTTTCAAGTTAAAGAAGATATAACTTACTTAGTAAAATGTATAAAATTCGATAAAACAATAAAATATTGTAGTAAAAGTGAAGAAATATTAAATATAAATAATAAAACTATAATAATGAACAATAATACATATTCTCAAAATATATTACGCGGAAAGAATAAAGAAAAGTTTTTAACGTATTTGTACATTGTAAAAGATAAATATTTAATAATAACTACAAATGTAGACAAGTTATATGAAAATGGAATTATGACAGTACTAGACTTAGATGGGAATATATTATATAAAAAAGAAAATATAACTTCAGATTATCATATAAAAGGACTTAACGGAGAAGAAGATATAAATTTACATTCATTATACCCTAAATTAAATGAAGAAAAACTTTTATACTATGTATGTAATAAAGATGAAGAAAAAGTATATAAGTATAATTATATTTTTGAAAGTTCAAAGGAAGAGTTAATAGAAGAAATAGGTGCTAAATGTCATATAGATAATTTTATATCTGAAATAAATTAAGTAAAACTATATATAATAAAAAAGTAAATAATTTGTAAAACATTTATTTACTTTTTGTTTTTTAGAAAAATTTATTATATAATTATAATGGAGAGTGAGTTATGGAAAATAAAAAAAGAACTGTAATAATTTTTGGAATATTAATATTTTTAT
>JAFQIC010000089.1 GCA_017397745.1 Bacilli bacterium | reverse complement strand
GTACTGGTATGTTAGAATTTGAAAACGGATTTGGATTTGTTAAAGGAAAAAAAGATGATAGTAAGGGTTATTCAAGATGGTTTTCTGAAAAAGAAATGAAAGAAGCTTATGACATAAAAAAAGTATGTTTAAAAGATTCTCAAACAGAAGCAGCTGGTGTTCCAGTAGTTAATGATGGTACTTATGCATGGGTAGATAATGGAGAAAATCACTCTATGATTATCGGTGCTTCTGGTAGTGGTAAAACTCAATGTATTATGTTTTCGCTTTTGAAAATACTTGCTAAGAAAGGCGAAAGTATGATTGTAACCGATCCTAAAGGAGAACTATATGAAGAGTCAGCTGAAATGATGAGATCAAAAGGTTATAATGTAATACTTATTAACTTTCGTGATCCTTTATATGGTTCAGCCTGGAATCCTTTTTCTCTTCCTTATAGATTATATAAAGAGGGAAATAAAGACAAAGCAAAAGAATTATTAGAAGACCTAGCTAGTAACATATTATATGATCCTAATAATAAAGCGGAGCCTTTTTGGGAAAAAACAGCCGCTGACTATTTTACTGGACTTTCATTAGGACTTTTTGAAGATGCTGAGGAAGATCAAGTTAACTTAAACAGTATAAACTATATGGCCACTGTAGGGGAAGAAAGAATAGGAGCAAGTAATTATTTAAAAGAATACTTTACTTCAAAAGGTGAACTTTCTGGAGCATATATTTCAGCTTCTGCGACAATAAATGCACCACAAGATACAAAAGGTAGTATCCTTTCTGTATTTAGACAAAAAATTAGAATATTTTCATCTCGTGATCAATTATCAGAAATGTTATCTAGAAGTGATTTCGACATGAGAGATATAGGTAAAGAAAAAACTGCTGTATTTTTAAAAATTCATGATGAAAAGACAACTTACCATGCACTTGCTACCATATTCGTAAAACAAATGTATGAAAGTTTAATAGATGTTGCACAAGAACAACCAGGATTAAAACTTAAGTATAGAACTAATTTTTTACTTGATGAGTTTGCTAATATGCCACCTTTAAAAGATGTTGAAACTATGGTTACTGCATCTCGTAGTAGAAATATAAGATTTAGTTTTGTTATTCAAAACTATTCACAATTAACTAAAGTTTATGGAAAAGACATAGCTGAAACTATAAAAGGTAACTGTGGTAATATAATTTTCCTTATAACAACTGAACTTGCTGCATTAGAAGAAATAAGTAAACTATGTGGTGATGCAAAACCTAAAGAAGCGAAAGAAGGAAAACCAGCAGATCCTATAAGACCACTTGTAACAGTTTCTGATCTTCAACAAATGAAAAAATTTGAAGTATTAATAAAGAGATTTAGAAATCATCCTTTTAAAACAAAATTTACACCTAATTTTGAAATTGATTGGGGAGAAACATCAGAAAGAGCGCAATACCCAGTTAGGGATGTTAGACCTGTTGATGTATTTGATATAAAAGAGCATGTTATTAAAATAAAAAAAGAAAAAGGAGAAAATATTCCAGGAAATAGTCCGTTTAATCCACAAAGAAATTATGTTCCGCCATTTTCTCCATTTGCTCAATCTAAAGGTTCTTCGGGAAATATGAATGTTGATGATTTAGTAAAAAGAATAGATCAAAAAATTGCAGAACTTGAAGAAGAAGAAAAACGTGAAAAGGAAAAAGAACAAGAAAATAAAACATCCGAAGTATCTAGAGAATCTTTAGTAGATAAAAAAGAACAAAACGAAGAACCTACTTTAAATCCACTTGCACAAAGAATAAATGAAAGAATGAAAGAAATTGAACAAAGTACAAAACTTATAGAAGAAGAGAAAACTGAAGAAAAAGAAAATTCAATTGAAAAACCTAAAATTAATATAGATGCCGATAGTATTGTGGTAAATGATGATATAACAGATGATCAATTCTTTGATGACTTTTTTGGAGAATAAAAAAAGACTAGTTGATTAAATTATTTAATTTTTGATCAATTAAGTCTTTTTTAATTTAGAATAGCCAGCATCTCCATCATCAAATTTTATAAAAGATGATATAAATAAACAAACTATTGAAGTAATAATTATAATATTTAAATTTATATTAAATAATAAAAATATTATCAAAATAACTATTCTACTTAAATTTCTTATATTTTCTATATAAACATTATAATTTAGTTGATTAAAATTTTTACCAAAACTATAAATATTTCTCAAAATTATAGTGTCAAGAGCATATTTAAATACACCTTCAAAAAGAGTTATTAAAAGAAAGATATATTTATTAAGAAATATCAATTTAAATGCCCAGGTAATACCTAAAAATGTACACATAATATTTAAATAGTCTTTTTTATTTTTATCCATAAATTTAGCTAAAATATAAATATATATTATACTTGACACAGCAGTTAAAGTGTTTAATAAACCTATATAAAAATAGTTATTTGATATTTGGTTATATGCAAATAGTGGAAAAAGTGATATTGTTATAAACTTAAATTGTTCAAGAAATAAAAATAGTTTATTTTTAAAAGGATATTTAATTCTTCTTTTTTTAACTTTTTCATTTTTTATATCAATTATAAAAAACAAACTGATAAATGTTAAAATTGATACAATTATTATTAAATAAATAAAATCGAATTTATTTATAATATATCCACCTAAAAGAGAACTAGGTATAAGTCCTATGAGAGTGATTATCATGAAAATAGAAGATCTATCTGTTGCTTTTTTATCTTCTATTATAGATAAAGCTATGTTGTGTCTATATATCCAATAGGATGAAAGGTATAAACTATATAAAAAAGAAATGATTATTAAATGTAAAAATGAACTTTTATATAAATATAGTATTAGATAAGTGATTATTGAAACAATAGAACTTAAATATATTAAAGTTTTATTATTAATTTTAAATAATTTTATGATATTTTCTATTATAAATAAAAAACTAAATTTTAATAAATAAAAAAATAAAATTTCTTTAAAATTTAGACCTTTATTAAATAAAATTATTGGTATAAAAAGTTCTATCATTGATTTTGATATGGTTGTTATTAAAATAAAAATATTAAATTTTTTATATTGATTCATATTTATATTATGTGTATATAATTTTAAAATTAATCTTATTTTCTAATTTTAATAAGTCTTCATAGGTGGAAAGTATTTTCATTTTTGAAATTAAAAATCCTTTATTTTCTATATATATAGCTTCTTCTTCATAGTTATTATTTAAAAGTTTATTTTTATAATCATTAATGCTTGTTTTAATAATAGTTTGCATAGATTTGTTATCAAAAGATATGTTATTAACATTATAAATATTTTCTTTTGGTATGATTGATATAATTTGTGTATTATCTTCTGTAAAAAGTTCTAAATCTAATATATTAAAATCATATAATTTAAGTGTAAAATATTTTTGAGTACCTATTTTTTCATTATAATAATTTATAGAAATAAAATCTTCTGTTTCATTTGATTTTAAGTTTAGAAATAAAAATAATACTAAGAAAAATATAATTCTAAAAATAATTTTTTTCATTATTACCTCTATATTTATAATGAGAAGATTAAAATTTTTTTCTATTCCAATTATTGGTAATTAGATTAAT
>JAFQIC010000088.1 GCA_017397745.1 Bacilli bacterium | reverse complement strand
GATCTTAAAGAAGATTTAAATATAAAATCTTTATCAATGAGTAAAGAAATTTTTGATAAGCGTATAACTGAATTTATTAATAAAAAAGGTGATATTTCTAAAGTTGACTTTGGTAGGGAATATAATAATTTACCATCAATTTATTATGTTAAGAAATACTATGGAGATTTAAATAATTTAAAAAAAGTATTTGGTATTGAAGATCTATCACTTAATTGGAATAGAGAAAGTATAAAAAAAGCTCTAGATGATTATATAATAAAAAAAGGTAATATCTTTCAAAAAGATTTAAAAAAGAAAAATAAAATACCATCTCTTCCGTGCATACTTAAGTATTACCCTGAATACAAAAATTTTATAGAGATAAAGAAAGAGTTATGTAATATTAATGTCTTAGAAAAGTGGACAGTAGAAAATACTATAGCCTTTGGTAAAACATTTTTAGAACATAATGAAAAAATAACTCAAAAAGATTTATGTGCTTCTAACCATTTACCTACTGTCAAAGTAATTAATAGGTTATTTGGTACATTAGAAAATTATCAAAAAATTGTTGGTTCAGAAATATCTAAAAAAAATGAATTAATCTCTAAAGCTAAAATTGATGAAGCTGTTAATTTATATTTTGAAGGAAAAGAACGTATAATTGAATCTAGAAAAAAATTTTTTGAATGTTTTCCATATTCACTTTCAACTATTGAAAAAAGATATAATTCTTTTAATGAATTTTGTGATATTTATGAAATAAAGATAATAAATACTCGTAAATCAAAATATACAAAACGTGAAGTAGATGATGTTATTTCTAACTGGGTAAAACTCGGAAATAAAATTCCTACATCAAAAGATTTTACGAAACTAGGATTACCATCAATAAGTGTAATTCTTAAGTTTTATGAAGATTGGAAAGAACCATTTTATTTATATGAAAAAATATATGAGGAAATTAATAGAAATTAATTTTTAAAATAATTATGCTATAATGTTTTTATACATTAAAAATTAGGAGGATTTTAAAATGGAAAAAAGTTTTATAACAAAATTACAAACAGATAGTTATTTAATAGGTAGTTTTGATTCTTATATAGGTGAATCTAAATCTTTAATAAAAAATAATTCTGATATATCTTTAGAAGAGGTAGAAGACGTTTTGAAGAGTATGCCGACTTCTTATAGAGCCGCTATAACTTTTAAGAATGGAGAATATATAGGTTATATAGGTTTGTATAATATAGATCCACAAAATAATACATCATCAATAAGATTTGAAGTAAATAGAAATTTAGAAGAAAAAGATAAAGAAGAAATATTAGATGAATTTAAAAAATATTTATTAGAATCATTAAATATATCAGAAATTGAAGAAATAGTTTATACAACTAAAGATGTGGTAGAAGTTCAAAAGAAAGAAGTAACACTTAAAAGTAATATAATTTTACCTAGTAAATTTTTAGTACCTGGAATATCAGAAAAAACAATTGAAAAGTTTTCAGAACAATATACTGTTCCTAAGTTACAATTACCATTTACAATAGTGAGTGGTGATAGAGTAATAGGAATAGTAGGTCTAACTAATTTAATTTGGTCGAATAAAAGAGCAAGTTTAAATATATTTTTAGATAAAAATTTAGGAAGTGATATTACTAATGAATTATCTGGATATATAATCGATGATTATATTAATTTTGTTCATAATTCTAATATTCATAGTATTACTTTTTCTATAAAACAAAGCGATAAAAATATGGCTGATATTTTAGGTGAAACTAATATGAATTATTACGGTCAAATACCATATAGTGCATTTAATGAAGAAAGTTTAGAATCAAATCTAATGTTTCAACATATACCGTATATGAAAAAAGAAAAAGGTGTGTTTATTCCTGAAAATAGGAAGGTTCCTTTTTCATTATTAGAAACTGAAAAAAAAGAATTATCTGATAAAATTGAACTTGAAAATGGTTTTAAACTGATGTCTCCTAAAATATTTGAAAGTGAAAATATTGATTTAAATAATGTTTTGCAAGGACATATAAATGCGATGCAAAATAGAGATAGTTTTACAGTACCTCTTGGTGAAGATAAGTATTTTTTACAAAAGGGAAATGGAAATTATGGTATTTCTAAAGCTTTTATGAATTACACATATATTGTTTTAGATGAAAAAAATAATTATTCAGGGTATATAAATATCTTAAGAAAAAGTGCAAAAGGTAAAAATGTAGAAGTTGAAATAGGAATAGATCCTAAAATGCAACATAGAGGTTTGGGTAAAACTGTTATTAGTGCATTTTATGATGAACTTTTCTCAATAGGATGTGCAAGTGTTACTAGTGCTGTCTTTGAATTTAATAAACCATCTATAAAATTACATGAAAAAGTTGCTGAGTTAAATGGGATTAGATTAGAGTCTTATTATATAAATGGAAAACTGTGGGATATGAATTTTTATTCTAAAATAAATAGCATTTTAGAAGAAGAAAAAGGTAAACATATTTAGAAAATAGTTAAATATGTTTTTTTTATTTTTTGACTTTTTAACATATTTGTGATAAAATATATGCTTAAAAAGAGGGGTAAAAATGGTAAAAACTTTGGTTAGAGATGCAAGTGAATTAAGTGATTTATTAGAAAGAATATATGGTGAGAGGATTGAAATAAATCCATTAGAAGAATATATTGGAAATATAGATGCTACGCTTGATACAATAAAATTTAAAATTACATTTAGAACAGATCATTATTTAATTATTTCAACTAAAAAATCTTCTAAAGAAATTATAGATAAGTTGTTTTCGCTTTTAATAAAAGTAATGGGTGGCGAAAAGCCAATTTGTAGATATGATTTACCACAATTAGAAAGTGATATCATTGAGGATGAAGAAGTTTTAGAATGGGATATAGCTACACCAGAAGAACGCTTAAAAGAAATCGTTAATGGCATAGCATTTCCTGGTTGTGAAAAAATTTATAACTTAAAATTGTATAACGGAAGAGAAATATCATATTATTTAGAAACGGAAGAAGAAAAAAAAGAGAGAATAGAAAATACTAAAATTTATGGTATTTATCCCGGAAGTATTGAAGATACTGAGGCTATAAAGGATTTAACTGAAGTCCAGTTATTTATGTATATTCGTGCTTTAGAATCACGTATTTGGACTGGTGTAAATGATATGATGAGTGGGATAAAACCAGAATTTAATTTAATTGAAGAACAATTTGCGCTAGAATATTTAAAATATCAAACAACAAAATTTGGAGTTGAGTTATCTAATCCGAGTGAGGGATGTCATATTGCTGAAACACCTAGTTATAAATCATGGTTTAAATTTTATAGAAATCATTTTGAAAATGTGCTTACTATTAAAGAATGGGATGAGTTTCAAAAAGCATTTAAAAATGGTGAAGATATTTTAAAATACCTTCCTACTGGTAGTTGGAAAGAATTATATGAAAAATCATTTCAAAAAACAATGGTTAAGAAAGACTAGTAAAATAAATTTATTTTTGCTAGTTTTTTTAATTTTAAAATATTTATATTTGAAATGATAAATGTTATAATAAAAAAAATAAAGGAGATTTTTATGGAACTGGTAAAAGTTGGTGAAAAAACATTTTATATAAAAAATAATACTAATATAGGCGTTTATAAAGTAGATGGTGAAAATGTTTATATTATAGATTCAGGTAAAGATAAAGACGCTGGGAAAGAAATTTTAAAAATAATAAATAATCAAGGATGGAATATAAAAGGAATTATAGTAACTCATTCTAATGCAGATCATATAGGTGGAAATAAAGTTATACAAGAGAGAACTAATTGTGATATTTATGCTTATAATATTGAAAAAGCATTCACAGAGTATCCTATTTTAGAACCTTCTTTTTTATATGGTAGTAGTCCTTTTGAGAATCTAAAAAATAAGTTTTTATATGCTAAAGAGTCAAATGTAACTTTTTTAAAGGATAATCTTCCAGAAGGACTAGAATATTTTCCTTTAAAAGGTCATTATTTTGATATGATAGGAATAAAAACAGTTGATGACATATACTTTTTAGCGGACTCATTATTTAGCGCAGAAACTATAAATAAATATCATTTATTTTTTATATATGATGTTAAAGAATTTTTAAGTACTTTGGATTTCTTATCGACTTTAAAAGGAAAATTATACATTCTCTCTCACTGTGAAGAAACTGATGATATTTCATCATTAATAGAATTAAATAAAAATAAAGTTTATGAAATATTAGATAAAGTATATAAATTGTGTGACAAAGAAATAACTTTTGAAGAAATATTAAAAAGAATGTTTGATGAATACAACTTAGTTATGAACTTAAATCAATTTGTTCTTGTAGGTAGTACACTTAAATCTTATTTATCATATCTTATAGATGAAAATAAAATAACTTATGAATTTAAAGATAATAAAATGTATTTTAAACAAAAGATTATATAGGAGTTATTATGTCTAAAAAAGTATTAGAAGTTAAAAATTTAACTAAATATTATGGTAAAGTAAAAGGTATTGAAAATATTTCTTTTATTTTAGAAAAAGGTGAGATTTTTGGTTTTATTGGACCTAATGGAAGTGGTAAATCAACAACAATTCGAAGTATTATGAATTTATTAAATAAAAATAGTGGACAAGTTTTTATTAATGGTCAAGAATTTAAAAAAAATGATATTCAAATAAAGGCTATGATAGGTTATCTTCCAAGTGAAATAAATTTATATGATGATATGACTGTTAAAGAAATATTTGATTATCATCAAAAATTTTATAATAAAGATATTACAAAAAGAAGAAATGAATTAACTTCGTTATTAAATCTTGATGAAAATAAAAAAATAGAAGAGTTATCTTTAGGAAATTTAAAAAAATTAGGAATAGTTTTATCTTTGATGCATAATCCCAAAATCTTAATATTAGATGAACCTACTAGTGGACTTGATCCAATTATGCAAAAAGTATTTTTTAATCTATTAAAAGAAGAAAAGAAAAAAGGAACAACTATACTTTATTCAACACATATTTTAAGTGAAATATCAAAAATTTGTGATAGAGTAGGAATTATAAAAGATGGTAATTTAATAAAAATAGAGAAAATAGAAGAAATTTTAGATAAAAATTTAACATTTATTAAGATTACTTCAAATGAAAAAGAATCAATTATAAAAAAATTAAAAATAAAAGAATACCTTTTAGAAGATAATACAATTAAATTTTATAATAATTTAACTCATGATGATTTAATAAAAAAAATTTCTAAATTTAAAATTGATAAAATAATAATAGAAGAAGCTTCTTTAGAAGACTTATTTCTTCATTATTATAACTAAGGAGAATAAAAAATGTTTTTAAGAGAAATAAAATCTAACTATAAAAATTTTATTATATGGACTCTAATTTTAATTGGAATGTTTTTTATAGTATTTTTAATATATCCTTCTATAATAAAAAGTAATAACATAGAAATGTTAAATGAAATGATGAAAGTGTTTCCTGAAGAAATTTTAAAAGCATTTAATATGGATATATCAAATATAGATACTGCTTTTGGATGGCTTAAGACAGAAGGGTTTGTATTTGTACTTTTAATAACTGGGATTTATAGCGGTATTCTTGGTTCAAATATTTTACTTAAAGAAGAAAATGATAAAACAATTGAATATTTAAATAGTCTTCCTATTAGTCGTAATAAGATAGTTGTAAATAAAATTTTATGTGCTCTTGCTTTTATATTTTATATGATTTTGATACTTGGAATATTTAATTTTATTGGACTTAGTTTAAGTGGTGACTTTGATAAAAAGCTATATATATTACTTTCAATAACACCATTGTTATCATCGATAGTTATTTTTTCAATATGTTTGTTTTTATCAACATTTTTTAGGAGAACAAAGAAAACTTTAGGATTAAGTTTGATTCTAGTATTTGTTAGTTATTTTCTAGAAGTTTTATCTGAATTAAGTGAAAATATAGAATTTCTAAAATATGCTTCTGTGTTTTCTTTAGATGATATTAGAAATGTAATAACTAATACTCAAATAAATCCTTTAATGATAATATTATCTATTTTATTAACTTCTATTTTTATATTTTTAACATTAAAAAATTATAATAAAAAAGAGTTTTTATAAAAAGCATTTAAGAAATTAAATGTTTTTTATACCATAAGTTTCTGTTATAGGATCTATAAAAAGATTTGTTCTTAAAGGATAATAAGTTAATATAGCAAATATTATATAAACTAAAATTACTAGATAAATAGTTGTTTTTTCTTGATTTAATTCTTTTTTGTTAATTATTATGTATGAGATAAATTCACTAAATATGATTGAAAGTAACATTATTATTATTGTTATAATAAAATTTTCATTAATAAAATAATATATGGGTAAAAACATAATTAAAAATATTGGTATAGATAATAAAGCAGCTATGAAATTTGAAAAACAAATATTATTTATTTTATCTTTTTTTATTAAAACTATAATTTTTTGTATAATTCCAGAAAAAATAATGCTTCCAAATAATATTTTCATATGTTCCCAAATACTTTCATTTACTGGAAAGAAAATGCTTGTTAAAAAGTTTGGAAATAAATCATATACAAAGTGCATAGGAAAACAAAGTAAGAATGCTAAAATAGTTCCTATTATTTTTAATTTCTTTTTTGACATAAATAACCTCTTAGTTATAGTATATTTAAAATGTATTTATTATATTCTTAATATATTATCACTTAATAGAATATCAAGAATATAATACTTTGGGTGATATAATGGATTATAAATATTATTATTCTAATAATAACGGACAAGATGATTATGGACTTAAAGGAATAGATAAAGATGGATATGGACTTAAGTGTAATAGTTTTAAAATAAAATATCCACCTCAAGAACAAGATGTCCAACCAGGTATGGAATACTTAATGAGACCAAGGCCTGTTTTTGACAATCCTAATTATAAAGCTTCTTCAAAACTTGAAGGTAAAGTAGCTATAATAACAGGTGCTGACTCTGGAATAGGAAGGGCTGTTGCTTTAGCATTTGCTAAAGAGGGAGCTAAAATAGTAGTTCCTTATTATAATGAACATAGAGATGCTTATGAAACTAAAAAGATTTTAGATGAAATAGGTGCTGAAAGTCTTTTTTTATCTGGAGATATAAAATCTAAAGAATTTTGTGAATGTATAACAGAAGAAACTTTAAAAAAATTTGGTAAAATAGATATATTAATAAATAATGCTGGTGTGCAATATCAACAAAAGAGTCTTTTAGATATATCAGATGATCAATTTGATGATACTATGAAGGTTAATGTTTATGGTATGTTTTATTTGACAAGAAGTGTTTTAAAGCATTTGAAATGTGGTGCTAGTATTATTAATGTATCTTCTATAACAACTTTTTATGGTGAACCAGAACTCATAGATTATGTAACAACTAAAGGAGCGATTGTAGGATTTACTAGAGCTTTAGCAACTAATCTTTCAGATAAGAACATTAGAGTAAATGCAGTGGCACCAGGTTATTTTTGGACAGCTCTTCAACCAGCGTGTTGGGAAAAAGAAAAAATACCAACTTTAGGAGCTGATGCGCCTATGAAAAGAGCGGCAGAAACATATGAAATTGCACCCCTTTTTGTGTATTTAGCAAGTGATGATTCATCATATGTAACAGGTCAAGTTATGCATATTAATGGAGGACAATATAAAGGATAAAAAAATAAAATGTAAACTAAGTTGATTTTCTTTAAAACTAATTTTATAATTTAAATATAAGGATAGAGGTAAAAATGAAAAAAGGAATGTTAATAGTAGTAGAAGGATCTTGTGATGGAATAGGTAAAACAACTCAGTTTAATTTACTTTGTGAAAGATTAAAAAAAGAAGGGCATGATGTAGTAAATCATCATTTTCCTACATATAATTCATATCAAGGGGCACCTGTAGAAAAATATTTAAAAGGAGATTTTGGAAAACCAAGTGAAATTTCAAATTATTTTGTTAATAGTCTTTATGCGGTTGATAGAGGTGTAACTTGGTATTCAAAGTTAAAAAAAGATTTTGACTCTGGAAAAACTATAATTTTAGATAGATATACTACTTCAAGTATTATTTATCAATCGGCGCTTATAGAAGATGAAGAAGAAAAAAAAGAATTTATTAATTTTGTTAATGATTTTGAATATAATAAAATTGGAATAAAAGAACCTGATTTAGTAATTTTTTTACATGTGCCTTTTGATATTGCAACTAAAATAAGAAATGAAAGAAAACAAAATGATGGTATAGAAAATGATGTTTATGAAAGAGATGAAGAACTTTTAAAAAAAGTTTATAAAAGTGCTGTGTTTGTTGCTGATTATCTTTCTTGGGATACTATAGAATGTAGTGAAAATGAAAACATGCGAGAAATTAAAAGTATTCACGAAGAAATGTATAATAAAATAAAAAATATAAGTGAAAAATTATAATATTTTAAGATTATTAAAAAAAGTGAATAATATAAAATTTTTGGAAAAAGTTAATAATACACTAAAATTTATTAAATTTGTTGACTTTAATAAATTGTTTGTGTTATAATTTTTGTGCGCTCAAGTTAAGCGCATGTGGAGGAATACCCAAGTCCGGTTGAAGGGATCGGTCTTGAAAACCGAGAGGTCATGAAAGTGGCGCAGGGGTTCGAATCCCTTTTCCTCCGCCAATTAAATTAATATCGCGGGATGGAGCAGTCTGGTAGCTCGTTGGGCTCATAACCCAAAGGTCGTTGGTTCAAATCCGGCTCCCGCAACCATGGTTCCGTGGTGTAGCGGTTATCACACTCGCCTGTCACGCGAGGGATCGCGGGTTCAATTCCCGTCGGAACCGCCATTTGGCTTCATAGCTCAGTTGGCAGAGCACAAGACTGAAAATCTTGGTGTCATTGGTTCGATTCCAATTGAAGCCACCAGATTGATTGTAAACTCGATATTCGAGTAAAGTTTAGGGCGACTTACAAAAAGTCGTTTTTTATTGTTTGAATTAATGTAAGACTAAAGTAATGAGAGTTTTTAGATGAAGTTAACAGTAAACAAATACTGTTTTTTTTTAATAAATAATTTATGTATAATTAAAATAAGAAGATAATACAAATATTACAAATAAAATTACAAATTGTAAAATAGAAAGTCATAATTATTTCAAAGTTAAAAAGTCATAACTTTGATATGATATGACTTTATTTATAAAAAATATATATGATAACGGTTTATCTAGAAGAGTTGTTTTATTTAATTGACATCATGATTAAAAGTGGAAGTGTTCTTAATATTAGTAATTTAAATAAAAATATTGTTGATAAACATAGTACTGTATGTGTTGGCGTGAATGATTTTTAAGCAGTTCTTTTTATTTTTTTTAGTTTATATAAAGTCATCATAAAGTATATGTGCAAAAAACTTTACTTTTTATATTATTAAAAAACATTAAAATTTCAAAATGAAAAAAAGCGTTTTAAAAAGTTATGACTAATAATATAAGTAAGAGGGTATACGTTTTAAAAATCTCTAAAAAAATTAAAAATATATAGTGAAGGAGTGATGATTTAATGAAACAAGATAATATACACTTAATTAATAAGTTATTTAACAATGAAACAATAAGAATTGTATGGGATAAGGAGGATGAAAAATATTATATTAGTGTTGTTGATATAGTAAGAGTTTTATCTGAAAGTGATAATCCCCAAGTTTATTGGAGAGTTATGAAAAAAAGACTTAAAGATGAAGGAAATGAAACCGTTACAAATTGTAACGCTTTGAAATTGAAAGCTCAGGATGGTAAATATAGATTAACAGATGTTGTTGATATTGAAGAATGTTTTAGAATTGTACAGTTTATATAGTATAAATTATTAATTTGATTTTTGTTGACAATATTTTAAATTTGAATATAATTTAAAATAGTAGGAGAATAAAAAGAATGAATAAGAAAAAAATTATATCAATAGTTATATCTTTAGTAATATTGATTGTATTTTTTATTAGTTATGGTATTTATATTTCTGTAAAAGAAAAAAATAATAATATAAATAAAGATATAAAAGAAGAAAGCAGTGAAAATGATAAAAATAACGATGAAGAAAATAAACTATATGAAACATCTTTATCAACATTAAAAGAACAAATACTCTTAGACAATGATGCAAAAAGTGATAAATTTATTGATTTTAATTATAATTCAGAGGGGTGTAGTGAATTTGATTATGGACAAGATAAGTGTTTGAATTTTGATGAAAATCAAGTAACAAATGGGCTTTACTATACAGCGGATGAAACATTAGATTTATACGGTGAAGACGGTAAAAGAATATATTATTTCAGAGGTGATGTGGATAATAATTGGGTATCTTTTGCAGACTATAAGTGGAGAATAGTACGAACAACAAAGGATAATGGTGTTAAAATTTTATATTCAGGAGATGGTAAATCAAAAGAAAACGTATTTATAGCAGAAAATGTAATATTTAATAAAGTTCCTGAGTATAAATATGAACTATACCATGATGGTTATACATATAATAGTGATTTAAACGGATATTACGGAAAGCAAGCAGATAGTTCTATAAAAAAAGTGATTGACGCGTGGTTTTATGGAAATAAGACTTTTGATCAAGAATGTGATGGGAAAGATTGTGATTTTACCAATAATTCTTCAAAATTATCAGATTATCAATCATATTTAAGTCAGACAGCCATATATTGCCAAGATCGTAGCGCTATAGATATTAAATATAATTCAAATAGTGAATATGCTCTTTGGGTAAATTATAATAGAGGATCAAGGCCAACCTTTGCGTGCCCTGAAAAAAACGCTAGCAGATACACAGTAGATTCTAGTGGTGGCAATGGATATTTAGACAATTCGATAGCGTTATTAACAATTGATGAAGTTAATTATTCAGGCATAATATTAAAAAGGAAAAAAACTTCTAGTGCTTATATGTTTGATAATATTAGTAACCAAGCATTAATGTGGTGGACGATGTCGCCGTTTGGTGGATATCGTACAACTATGTATCATTTATCTATATTAACTGTTCATGGTTCGGGAACATCTAGTTCATCTATTTCAAATAGAAACAGTGTTAGGCCTGTAGTTTCATTAAAATCTTGTGTAACTGTAGTTAGTGGTAATGGAAGTTTTGAGTCTCCTTATGAAGTATCTGATAGTAAATGTTAAGTGAAATTAAAAGAATTTAACAGTAAACAAATACTGTTTTTCTTTTTTTTAACAAATATTTTATGTATAATTAAAATAAGAAGGTGATCAAAATGAATATATCTAATATCATTAATAAAATGTTAAATGAAAAACTTACATATGAAGAAATATCTTTTTTAGTAATGGGATATGTTAAAGGCAGCATTTCTGATGATGAAATGACTTTATTTATAAAAAATATATATGATAATGGTTTATCTATAGAAGAGTTGTTTTATTTAACTGACATCATGATTAAAAGTGGAAGTGTTCTCGATTTTAGTGATATAAATAAAAGTATT
>JAFQIC010000087.1 GCA_017397745.1 Bacilli bacterium | reverse complement strand
TGGAGAATAGTAAGAACAGTAGAAGACGGAAGTGTGAGACTTCGATATGGAGGAACACCAACACAAAGTGGAGAAACATACACATGTCCACAAACAGGAACAGCAGTAAACATAGCGTCATCGCAAGGATATAACACATCAAGAGATAATAAAAGTTATGCAAATTATAAAACAAGTGATATAAGAACAGTGGTAGAAAATTGGTATAGAGATAATATATGGAAAAACGGTGCAAATACAAAAGTAACAAATTTAATCGCTGATACACCATACTGTAATGATATGAGTGAAAGAACAGGTAGTTATGTATATTTTGGAGCATATGATAGATTATATGAATATGGAACAAATGCATATAATCCACAATATAAATGTCCAAGTAGTACATATGGATATACAGTAGCGAAAGGAGATTTAACGTATCCAGTAGGATTATTAACCGCAGATGAAGTAGCATATGCTGGAGCAGCATATTTTGTGAATAACGCAAGTTATTATTTGTATACAGCAGAGGATTATTGGACAATGTCACCGTCTTACTTCACTGGTTCGCTTGCGATTGTGTTCTTTGTACATTCTGCGGGCAACCTGATCGACCGCAGTGTGGACAATGCTTTTGCGGCGGTGCCTGCAGTTTCCTTAAAGCCTGAAGCCACAGTAAAAAGAGGAACGGGAGCATATAATGATCCGTACGTAATAAATACGGATTAAAGGAAAAGTTTTATAAAGTAAAAGAATATTTCCAAAACTTGTCAATTTATGATGCTTTTGGAAAAATATTTCCAAAACTTGACTTTTGAAAAAAGTTGATATATACTTTTATCAGAGGTGAAAACTATGATAGAAAGAACTGAATATCTTAATGAATTAAAAAGATGGAAAGATAAAGATTTAATTAAAGTTGTGACTGGAATAAGAAGATGTGGGAAATCTACATTATTTGAATTATTTATTAATTTCTTAAAAGAAAATAATATAAAAGATGAACAAATCATACACATAAATTTAGAAGATGCGGATAATGATTTTAAAAGTTATAAAGAATTGTATAATTATATAAACAATAAATTAGATCCAAAAAAACAATATTATGTATTTTTAGATGAAGTTCAAAATGTTTTAGAGTTTCAAAAAGCAGTTGATAGTTTATATATAAAGAAAAATGTAGATGTATATATAACAGGTTCAAATGCTTATCTTTTATCTGGAGAACTTGCAACGTTGTTATCAGGTAGATATATAGAAATAAAAATGCTACCACTATCATTTAAAGAATATGTAACTGCATTTGATGATAAAAATTATCATCAACTATTTTTAAATTATATGAAGAATGGTGGAATGCCAGGAAACATAAGCATATTAAAAACTTATCCAAATGATATAGATAAATATTTGGATGGAATATTTTCTACAATAGTGTACAAAGATATAATGGCTAGAAATAATATATCTGATAAGATGTTACTTGAAAGTGTATTAAAGTTTATTTTTGATAGTGTAGGAAGTCCTATATCAACAAAGAAAATAAGTGATACTTTAACAAGTAAAGGTATGTCAACAAGTAATCATACTGTTGAAAACTATGTAACTGCATTTATAGAAAGTTTCTTAATATATAAAGCAGAAAGATTTGATGTTAAAAGAAAAAATTTATTAGCAAGAGATTATAAATATTATGTAGTAGATTCTGGATTGAGAAGTTATTTACTTGGAAAAAAAGCTGATAGTGATATGGGACATATATTAGAAAATATAGTATATCTAGAATTACTTAGAAGGGGATATAAAGTATACGTTGGTAAAGTTGATGATTTAGAAGTAGACTTTGTTGCAGAAAACAGAGATGGACTAAAATATTATCAAGTAGCCCTAACAGTTAGAGATGAAAATGTTTTAGAAAGAGAATTAAGATCACTACAAAAAACTGGTGACCACTATCAAAAAATACTGTTAACTTTAGATATGGATTTAGAAGCTGATTATGAAGGTATAACAAAAATCAATATAGTAGACTGGTTGTTGAAAGAAGAATAAATAAAAGAAAATTTTTAAAGATTACAATAGAACACTTTATTATTTTAAGTTTTTTTGGTATAATTATAAAACCAAAAGAACTTTTTTAATTTTGAAAGGAGAGATTTTTTTATATGAGTAAAATTAATATAATGAGTTTAGGCGGTTTAAATGAAAATGGTAAAAATTTATACACAGTAAGTGTTGATGATAAACTTTTAGTTTTTGATGCAGGACTTAAATATGCACCAGATAAAATGTATGGTATTGATTATATAATACCTGATTTTAAGTATTTAAAAGAAAATAAAAATAAAATAGTTGGTGTATTTTTAACACATCCACATTCTGAAAACATGGGAGCTATAATAGACCTTATTATAGAAATACCAGATATTGTTATTTATGCATCACCTTTTACTACAGAGATTATTAGAATTGAGTGTGAACTTGAAGGAATAAATCTTCCTAAAATAATAACAATTAAACCTCATAAAAAAATAGATTTTAAAACATTTAGTGTATTTCCTTTTAGTGTAACACATTCTGTTCCTGAAACATTAGGATATTCAATTAATACAAAAGATGGAAGTATAATATATATGGCAGATTTTATAATAGATCCTACTATGAAAGGGCACTATGATATGGATCTTGGTAAACTTGCTTATATTGGAAAACAAGGCGTATTATGTCTAATGGCTGAAAGTGTTTTTGCTGAGAAAAAAGGGCATACTTCTCCAAAACATAAACTAGATAGTTTTTTTAAATCTTTAGTTGAAAAACATAAAAATAGAATAATATTTAGTGTGTTACCGCTACACATACATACTATTCAAGAAATATTTGAAGCTATTAAAGATAAAAAAAGAAAAGTAGTTATAATGGGTAAAGAACTTCATTCTATAATTAATATGTGTATAAATAAAGGTTATTTAGATATAGATAAAGAATTAATAGGTGACCTTACTAATTTAAAAGATGCTAATAGTGTAATATTAATAAGTAATGATAGACAAATGCCTTATTATAATATCAATAGAATAGTTAGTGGTTACGATAAATTTATTACAATTGATACTAAAGATACTGTATGTTTCGCTGAACCTTCTTATGATGCTTATGAAGGAATACTTGTAAAATTAATGAATGATATAGCTGTTAAAGGTGTAAACATAGAAACAGTACCAAAAGAAAAAAATGTTAGATATCATGCATCAAGTGAAGATTTAATGCTTTTAGTAAAACTTTTTAATCCTAAATATTATATGCCAATAAAAGGAGAATATAGATATCAAGTAGAAAATGCAAATCTTGCTTATAAAGTAGGTGTTTTAAAAGAAAATATATTACTAAAAGGTAATGGAGATGTTGTGACTTTTGAAAATGGTGTTTTACAAAATAATTTTAAACATATAAATATAGGTGATGTACTAATAGATGGAAAAAGTACAAAAGATATTGGAGAACTTGTTTTAAAAGATAGAGAAATGCTTGGTAATAATGGACTTGTATTGATTAGTGCAACACTTGATAAAAAAACAAAACAAATTATAATTGGTCCGGAGGTTTTAACAAGAGGTTTTATGTATGAAAAAGAAAATGTATCTTTAATATCTACCATTAAAGAAGAAGCAATAAAAATAATTAATTCTAACATTCATAACAATAAATATGCCGACTATTCACAAATGAGAAATGATATGAGGGAAATTGTTGGAGAAATACTTTATAAAGAAACTGAAAGTAAGCCAGTAATACTTACTGTAGTTCAGGAGGTATAATTATGATATATTTAGATTATAGTGCAACTACGCCTGTTCTTCCAGAAGTACTTGATTCTTATATTCAAGTTACAAAAGATTTTATAGGTAATGCAAATTCAATTCATAATTTAGGTGTTAAATCTAAAGAATTATTAATAAAGGCAACAGTACAAATTAGTGATATTTTATCTTGTAGTCCAAAAGAAATAATATACACATCAGGTGCATCTGAATCAAATACTTTTGCGATAATGAAAACTGTAGAAAAGTATCAAAAAAGAGGGAAACATATAGTAACTTCTTATTTAGAACATAAAAGTGTTTTAGAAACAATGGACTACTTAAAATCAATTGGTTTTGAAATTAGTTATGTAAAACTTTTGGAAAATGGACAAATTGATTTAGAAGATTTAGAAAAATTAATAAGAGAAGATACTATATTAGTTAGTATATGCGCAGTTAATTCTGAAGTTGGATTCAAGGCACCTTTAAAAACTATAAAACAAATAATAAATAAGAAAAAAAGCAGTGCTGTATTTCATAGTGATATGACGCAAGCATTAGGTAAAAGAACATTTTCACTTGCTGATGTTGATCTTGCATCATTTTCTTCTCATAAGATTTACGCACCAAAAGGTATTGGTATATTATATAAAAAGAAAGATTTGATTTTAAATCCTATGATTTTTGGTACAACTGAAAATGCACCTTTTAGAGGTGGAACACCAGCTCTTCCATTAATAGTTTCATTTTCAAAAGCAATGAGAATAATGAATGAAAACTTTGAAAAGAATTTAAAAAAAGTAGAAACTTTAAAAAAGAATTTAATTAAAGGACTTAGTGAATATGATGTTCAAATAAATTCTAATGATTTATGTGTTCCTCATATTGTAAATGTTAGTCTTAAAAAAATAAAATCTGAAACATTTGTAAGAGCACTTGAAAAAGAAGGTGTATGTATAAGTACTAATACTGCCTGTTCTTCTTTAGAAGAAAGTACAGTTTTAAAAGCATTAACTAACGATAAAAATATAAGTACGACTAGTATAAGAATTAGTATAAGCCATTTAACAACTAATGAAGAAATAGAAAGATTTTTAGTTTCATTTAAAAGGACTTATGAAAGTTTATTATTAAAATAGGTGATTTATGAAAAAAATAATAATGATTAAATATGGTGAATTAACTACTAAAAAAGATAATAGAAATTTTTTTATAAAAACACTTCAAAAAAATATTGAAGAAAAACTGCTAGATATAAAGCATATAACTACTTATGATTATTTTAGAATGTTTATTGAATGCGAAGAAAAGGATATAAATAAGGTAGTAGAAATTTTAAGAAATATTTTTGGTATATATGAAATAGTAATATGTTTTAAATTAGAAGATAAAAGTATAGATTCAATATTTAATTCAGCATTAGAAATAATGAAAGAAATACCTTTTAAAACTTTTAAAATAGAAACTAATAGAAGTGATAAGAGTTATGATATACCTTCTATGGAAGTAAGTAGAAAAGTTGGAGGTTATATTTTAAAAAATATTTCTAATATAAAGGTAGATGTAAATGATCCTGAAGTGCTTTTAAATATAGAAATTAGACAAGAAGCAGTTTATATATATACAAAAGGTGAAAAAGGAACACTTGGATATCCAGTAGGAACTCTTGGTAAAGCCTTGTTGATGCTTAGTGGAGGAATTGATAGTCCAGTTGCGGCATATCTATCAATGAAAAAAGGAATAAAACTTGATTATATATATTTTGAAAGTATTCCTCATACTAGTATAGAAGCGAGAAATAAAGTTATAAAACTTGCAAATATACTTAAAAAATATGGTTCTAAATCAAATCTATATGTTATCAATTTTACTAAAATACAAGAAACTATTTATCAAGTTGGAAATGAAGAATATATAATAACAGTTATGAGAAGAATGATGTATAGAATAGCAGAAAGACTTGCTAAAAAAATAAATTGTAATGCGATTATAAATGGTGAAAGTGTTGGACAAGTAGCAAGTCAAACACTTACAAGTATGAAAGTAATAAATGATGTTACTAACTACCCAATATTAAGACCACTTTGTTCTTTTGATAAAAGTGAAATAATAGAAATATCTAAAAAAATAGATACTTATGAAACAAGTATTATACCTTATGAAGATTGCTGTACTGTATTTGTTCCTAAACATCCTGTGATTAACCCTGATATTAAGGAAGTTTTGGATATTGAAAATAAATTTGATTATGAATCTTTTATAAAAGAAGCCATTGATAATGCACTTATTATAAAAATAGAAGAAGAAAAAGAAGATAATATATATTTATAAAAGTATTAATTAACTAAAAAAAGACATAATATTTAATGGTGATATTATGTCTTTTTCAAATAGAAAAATTTTAAATAAAAATATTAATTCTCAAATAAATAAAATAAAATATGATTATTTCAAATGTAATAATAATATAGAAGAAAAGAAAGAAAATGAAGAATATAAAACAGAAAGATTTAAATAAATTATCTTTTTTCAACTGAAATTAGTTTTGCATGTACAACTAGTCTTTCATCAGTAGTGGCTGAATTACAAGTACTTAAAGTAAGAATTTTATCTGATGATATTAAATCTACATTAAAATCATAAACACTACGTTCTTTTAATGTGTTAAAAAAACTTTCTATTTCTTCGTTTGTATTAAAACTATTTTGTATATAATAACTTTCGGCCGGTATAGTGTATGTTGAAAACATTCTCCAAAGAGTATTTTCTTGTGGTGTACTAAGTTTTATAACTTGATTATCTTTATTAGTATACCAATAATCATATCTTGCTTGAAGAAGTGAACCAAACATAGATTTATCTTTCATAGAGTGACCATATATTATAGTATTAGTGTCAAAACTAGTAGGATTATTCCTATAATCCATATAAATCCAACCTCCACCACTATAACTTTGATCGAAAGCTCTATTAAGATAGTATTCGTTATTTGTAGACTGTACTACAGGATAATTTATATTAGAATTATTGACCTTTATCCAAGCAACTGTATCACTATTTCTTTCCTTTAAAGAATTGAAGTCTACACTTACATATGGTTGTTTTATAAAATCCCAATAATCATCTTTTTCATTTTCAGGTGGATTAATATTAATAACATTTTCTTCATTACCCTCAGATTCTATTACTTCAGTAGTTTCATTAATATCTTGTGTTAGTTTTTTAGTATTGTAACTATCCACAAACCATTTAATAATCTTATAAGTACTGAAAGTGAAAATTAAAATAAATAAAGTAAGTAAAAAGTAAATAACTGATTTTTTTAATTTTCTCTTCTTTTGTTTTTTCATTTATTATACCTCGACTTATATTATAATATAAAATACTTTCTTTTACTAGATACAATTAATTTATTATTATATAATATTAAAAAGGAGTTTAAAAATGAAAGTAGATGTTATTAAATTAGGATTCTTAGAAGAAAATTGTTATTTTTTAACAAAAGAAAATAAAACACTTATTATTGATCCTGGAGAAGATATAGATAAAATATTAAAATTTATTAGTTATAATAATTTTAATGTAATTGGAATACTTATAACACATTTTCATTTTGATCATATAGGAGCCTTAAAAGAATTAAAAGAAAAATATAATGTAAAAGTTGTTTCAATAAAAAATAAAGAAGTTATAAAACCTTTTGAATATGAAATAATTGAAACAAAGGGACATACTGATGATAGTGTTTCTTATTATTTTAAAAAAGAAAGTATTATTTTTACTGGAGACTTTTTATTTAAAGAAAGTATAGGAAGATATGATTTTGATAATTCAAGTGAAATAGATATGTATGAATCTTTAAAAAAGATAAAAAAACTAAAAGAAGATTTAAAAATATATCCTGGTCATGGAGAAGAAACAACTCTTTTTTATGAACTAAAACATAATGAATTTTTGAGGGACTTATGATAGCTAGTGTACTTATAGAATATAGTGTTAAATCATTAAATAAAACTTTTGATTATTTAGTTTCAAATGAACTTTCAAATAAGTTGAAAATTGGACATAAAGTATTAGTCCCTTTTGGAAATTCAAAAGTAGAGGGTTTTGTATTAAATATACATAATAAAAAAGAAGATTTAGACTATAAAGAAATAATTAAAATCATCGAAGAAGAGTTTTATTTAAATGAGGAACTTTTAGAATTAGGAAAATATATTAGTCAAAAAACTTTTTCTAATTTAATAAGTGCATACCAAATAATGCTCCCTAAAGCACTAAAAGCATCAAATAAAACAAAAATAAATAAAAAAACTATTACTTATATAGAACTTAATGATAAAGATATTAGTGAGTATATAGAAAATAATAAAAGAAGAATTATTGATATAGAAATTTTAAATGATTTAATAAAAAATAAAAGAATTTTGAAAAATAAATATAACTCTCAAAATGTAAAAAGACTTTTAGAATTAGGATATATAAAAGAAATAAAAGAAGAAATTAATAGAGAAGTAGATTACATAAAAGAAAATAAAAAAAATATAGTATTAAACGATGAACAGGAAAATGCTTATAAAGAAATAATAAATTCTAAAGAAAAAAAAATTCTTCTTTATGGTGTGACTGGAAGTGGAAAGACTGAAGTTTATATAAAAGTTATTAAAAATGTACTTTCTAAAAATAAAGAAGTAATACTTTTAGTTCCTGAAATAAGTTTAACACCTCAAATTATTTCTAGATTTAAAAGTGAGTTTAATGATAATGTCGCAGTTCTTCATTCGGCACTTAGTGATGGAGAAAAATTTGATGAGTATAGAAAAATAATGAGAGGTGAAGTGAAAATTGTCATAGGAGCAAGAAGTGCAGTTTTCGCACCACTAAAAAATATAGGGGCAATTATTATTGATGAGTGTCAAAGTAGTGCTTATAAGCAAGATTCAAATCCAAGATATGATGGATTAGATGTAGCACTTAAAAGATGTGAATATCATAATGCTAAGTTTATATTAGGAAGTGCAACTCCTTCTTTAATAGATTATGCTAAAGGAGAAAAAGGAGTATACAAACTTATATCACTTAAAAATAGAATAAATGCATCTAAATTAAAAGTAACTTTAGTTGATATGGAAAAAGAAGTTAAAAAAAGAAATTTTATAATCAGTGATGAACTTAATATGAAAATTTTAGAAAGACTTTCTAAAAAGGAACAAATTATAATTATGCTTAATAGAAGAGGATATTCAACATTTATTAGTTGTTCTTCATGTGGTTTTGTTTATAAATGTCCTAACTGTGATATTTCACTTATTTATCATAAATCAACAAATAATTTAAGATGTCATTATTGTGGCTATAATCAAAAGTTATTAGAACACTGTCCAATATGCAAAGAAAAAGCTATTAAAGATTTAGGTCTTGGAACGGAAAAACTTGAAAATATATTAAAAGAAAAATATAAAACAGCAAAAGTACTTAGGATGGACCAAGATACAACAAGTGCAAAGGGTGCACATCAAAAATTAATAGAAAGTTTTAAAAATAAAGAATATGATATTTTAATTGGAACACAGATGATATCAAAAGGACTTAATTTTCCAGATGTTACTTTAGTTGCTGTTATAAATGCTGATGCTTCTTTGGCGATTCCAGATTACAAGTCAGGTGAAAAAACATTTGAGCTTTTAATGCAAACTGGTGGAAGAAGTGGAAGGAATGAAAAACCTGGTGAAGTCTTAATACAAACTTATAATCCTGATAATTATGTTTTAAAATTTATAAAAAATTATGATTTTGTATCATTTTATAAATATGAAATGGATATAAGAAGAAGACTTAAATATCCACCTTACTTTTATATGATATCGATTAAAGTTATTAGTAATGATTATAACCTAGCAAGAGATGAAAGTATTAAAATACAAAAATATTTAGTTCAAAATTTAAATGAAACTTTTATTGTACTTGGACCTTCTACTGCGGCAATGTTTAAAGTAAATAATAATTATCATTTTCAAATACTTATAAAATATAAAAAAGAATATAATCTTACTGAAGTTTTAAATTTTATAAATGAAAATAATATAAATAAAAAAATTAAAATAGAAATAGATAGGAATATTTAGGGTGAAATAAATATTCTTTTTTCTTTTATTGTTAAAAGTCAAAGAATGTGATAAGATTATAAAGTAGATAAGAGTGCGAAAGGTGGTTATTTATGTACGAAGAAAAGAATGTTTTTTCAGTTGATATGAAAAATGGATACTCATTAAAAGAATCAATGATTATTGGTAGTAATTATAGAATAACTATACTTTCAGATGTTCTTATTAGATTTGAATATAGTGAAGATAGAAAATTTAATGATAATTTGACTTTATTTGCTTTAAATAGAAAATTTCAAAAACCAGAGTTTTCTGTTAGTGAAGATAACTATTACTTAGTAATTACTGGAAAATATTTTAAGATTGAATATATTAAAGGAAAAAACTTTAAAAGTTCTAATAAATTAATGCCTGATACTGGTCTTAGGGTAAGTTTAAATAATACAGATAAAGTGTGGTATTTTGGACATCCTGAGATAAGGAATTTTAAAGGATGTGGATATAGTTATGATAATTCACAAATTGATTTAAAAAAAGGACTTTATTCAACAGATGGTTTTGTTTCATTTGATGATTCTACTACGCCTATATTAGATAGAGATGGAAATATTCTTAAAAATCCATTATCTCCAGGAAGTATTGATACATATTTGTTTATATATAGAAAAGATTTTAATCTTGCACTTAAAAGTTATTATGAACTAACTGGAATGCCTTCTTTTATTCCAAGATTTTCTTTAGGTGTATGGTGGCAAAAGAATGAAGACTATAGTCTAAATGATGTAAGAAAATTAATAACTGATTTTAAAGATAATAAAATACCTGTTAGTACAATATTACTTAATAGTTCTTGGCATAAAAAAACTAATGAAAATAATAGTACTGGTTTTACTTTTAATGATAAACTTTTAGGTAATAAAGATGAATTTATAAAATATATTCATGATAACAGTATGTTTTTAGGACTTAATATTGATACTACTGGTGGAATCGATCCTAGTGAAGAAGTTTATATGAATTTTCAAAAGGATATAAATCAAAATTCTAATACTTTAGTGCCTTTAAATGTTTATGATAGAAATATAATAAATGCTTTTTTAAAAAATATAGTAAATCCTTATATTAATAGTGGAATAGATTTATTTTGGATAGATGAAAATAATAATAAAGATTTAATGAAACTTTTTATTTTAAATTATTATATATTTAATAATTATAAAACAACACCCAAAAGAAGAGGAGTATTATTTTCAAGAAATCCAGGAATATGTTCACATAGATATCCGATTCTTTATTCAGGGCAAACTCGTGTAGATTGGAAAACACTTAAAAATTTACCATATTTAAATGTAACTTCTTCAAATATGGGAGTTTCTTGGTGGAGTCACGATATTGGTGGATACAAAGGTGGTATGGAAGATGCAGAACTTTACACAAGATATGTACAACTTGGTGTATATAGTCCAATATTTAGATTTAGTAGTGATAAAAGTAAATATTATAAAAGAGAACCTTGGAAGTGGGATGTTAAAACATTAGGTATAGTAAAAGATTATACAAGGCTTAGACATAAATTAATACCTTATATTTACACAGAGGCTTATAAACATAGTAAAGTAGGAGATCAATTAATAGAACCAATTTATTATAAATATCCAGAAATAATAGATGAACCACTTTATAGAAATGAATATTACTTTGGTAGTGAATTATTTGTTAGTCCTATAACTGATCCAAAAGACAGAGTAATGAATAGAGTTGTTCATAAAGTATTTATACCAGATGGTATGTGGTATGATTTTAAAACAGGTAAAAAATTTCCTGGTGGAAAAAGATATGTTACTTTTTATAAAGATGAAGATTATCCTGTTTATGCTAAAGGAGGATCTATTATAATAATGGATGCTCTTGATGAAAATAATTTAAATAACACAAGACCTCCAAAAAAACTAGAAGTTCAAGTTTTCCCAGGAAGAAGTAATTCTTACAATTTATATGAAGATGATGGAATAAGTTCCTTATATGAAGAAGGATATTTCATAATAACTAATTTTGACTATAATTATAGAGAAAATAACTATACTTTAATTATAAGACCTGTAGAAGGTAAAAGTGGAATTATACCAGCTAAAAGAGATTATAAAATAAAATTTAGGAATACTAAATATGCTGAAGAAGTAGAAGTTTTTGTAGATCAATATAAAATACCATTTAAAAAATATAGTGAAGGACCTGATTTTATATTAGAATTTGAAAATATCTCAACAACTAGTCAAATAACTATAAATTGTAAAGGAAAAGATATAGAAATTGACGCAGTAAGAATTATAAATGATGAAATAGATAATATTATTTCAGATCTTCAAATTAAAACGGATTTAAAAGAAGAAATTTCAAAAATTATTTTCAGTGATATGGAAATAAAGAAAAAAAGAATTGAAATAAAAAGGTTAAGAGCTAAAGGACTTGGATCTATATTTATTAGAATGTTTATAAAACTTCTTGAATATATCGCAGAAATTTGATAAAATTATTTTATGTTTTATTTGGGAAGAGTATTAGTAAATAATCTTTTAAAGAGAATTAGTGGTTGGTGTGAACTAATAAAGAGATTTTATGAACTTGCTTTCTTAGAAACAACGTATCATAGGCGTTAACTATTTAAAGAGCATAATTAACTTTATGAATTAAGGTGGTACCGCGAGTAAATCGTCCTTAAATTATAAAGTTTTTTTATTTTAGGAGGTGACAATGAATTTTTATTTAGAAAATTTACTTAACTTTATATTTGGATTTGTGATAATGTTACTAATGCATTTTATTTCATATAAGTATAATACTAAAAAAACTAAAAAGAAAAAAAGTGAAAATGTAACAATGACTTTAATAGTAAATAAGTATAATTTAGATACTGGAAAAGATAATCAAAAAAAACTATATATTATTACATCTATAATAAATTCATTTATAATTGCATTTACTTTTATGATAATTATTAATATTAAAAATTTCTTTTATAAAATGTTAGTAGGATTTGCCCTGATATTTATACTCATATATTCAATTTATGAGATAGTAGGAAAATACTTAAAAAGAAAAGAAATTAAAATTAAAGAAATAAAAAATAAACAAATAAAGAAAGGAAAGAAAAAATAATGAATATTAAAGAAATAGAAAAAAAATGGCAAGATTATTGGTTAAAAAATAAAAGTTTTGAAGCTTTTAATAATAGTGAAAAGGAAAAATACTATATATTAGTTGAGTTTCCTTATCCTAGTGGAAGTGGACTTCATGTAGGGCATGTTAAAAGTTATACAGCACTTGATTCTATGGCTAGAGTTAAAAGAATGCTTGGATATAATGTACTATTTCCTATGGGATGGGATGCTTTTGGAGCGCCTGCAGAGCAGTATGCAATACAAAATAAAATACACCCTAAAAAAGCAGTAGAAGAAAATATTCAAACTTTTAAAAAACAAATACAAAGTTTAGGAATTTCTTTTGATTGGAGTAGGGAATTTTCTACAACAGACCCTGAATATTATAAATGGACACAATGGCAATTTTTAAAATTTTATGAACAAGGTATGGCTTATAAAGCAGAAAAAGAAATAAATTGGTGTCCTAGATGTAAAACTGGTCTTTCAAATGAAGATGCTGAAGGCGGAGTATGTGAAAGATGTGGGGAAAAAGTAACTAAAAAATTAAAAGAACAGTGGATTTTAAGAATGAGCGCATATGCCGATGAACTAATTGATGGGCTTAAAGATACAGAGTTTATTGATAGAGTTAAAACTGCTCAAATTAACTGGATAGGAAGAAGTGAAGGAGCAGAGGTAGACTTTAAACTTGAAAATACTGAAGATGTTTTAAAAGTATTTACTACTAGACCAGATACACTTTATGGTGTTACTTTTATGGTAATGAGTCCAGAACATGAATTCTTGAAAAAGTACGAAGATAGAATTAAAAATTTAGAAGAAGTAAAAAAATATCAAGAATATGCAGCAAGTAAAACTGAAATAGAAAGAACAGATTTAACTAAAGAAAAAACTGGTGTTAAACTTGATGGTTTAAGAGCAATTAATCCAGTAAATAATGAAAGTATTGAAATATGGATTAGTGACTATGTTCTTGCAAACTATGGAACTGGAGCTATAATGGCAGTTCCTGCACATGATGACAGAGACTATGAATTTGCGAAAAAATTTAATATTAATATTATACCTGTTATAGCTAAAATTACTGGAACACCGCAAGATAATGAAAAATATAAAGAAAGTATTGTAGCGGTTTTACATAATCCTAAAACTGATAAATATTTAAGTATTAATTGGCATGAAAAAGGTGGTAATTTATTTATTGGAGGGACTAAACAAGAAAATGAAGATAATATTTCTTGTGCAGTTAGGGAAATAGAAGAAGAAACTGGCTACACTAATGTTAAATATATAAGTGAAACTTTTCCAATAAATCATCACTATTATGCATATAACAAAAATCAAGCGTATGAAATAATGGCAACTGGTCTTTTATTTGAACTTGTAGATGAAAGTAAAAACGAACCTAATTTAGATGAAGATGAAAAAGATAATTTTACAGTAGAATGGAAAACAAAAGAAGAAATAGAGAGTCTTGTTAAAGATGAACTACATAAAACTGTTTTTGAAAACTTATTAAGTCCTTCTGCATTTGTAGAAGATGGTAAAATGATTAATTCTAATCATCTTAATGGAATGACTGATATAAAAGAGTCTATTCAAAAAATGATAGAGCATTTAGAAACTATAGGTGCTGGAAAGAAAATGGTAACTTATAGACTTCAAGACTGGATTTTCTCAAGACAAAGATTCTGGGGAGAACCAATACCTATGATTTACTGTGAGGATTGTGGATGGGTACCTGTGCCAGAAGAAGAACTTCCTGTATTACTTCCTGATATTGCATCTTACGAACCAACTGATACTGGAGAAAGTCCACTTGCTAATATTGAAGAGTGGGTTAATACTCCTTGTCCAAAATGTAAAAAAATGGCTAGAAGAGAAACTGATACAATGCCAAACTGGGCTGGATCTTCTTGGTATTGGCTAAGATATATGGATCCAAATAATGATAAAGAATTTGTATCTAAAGATGCACTTAACTACTGGAAAATGGTAGACTATTATAATGGTGGTATGGAACATGCTACTAGACATTTACTTTATGCAAGATTTTGGAATCAATTTTTATACAATAATGGACTTGTAACTTATAAAGAACCATTTAAAAAACGTGTTGCTCATGGAATGATTTTAGGAACTAACGGAGAAAAAATGAGTAAGTCTAAAGGAAATGTAATTAATCCTGATGATATGGTTAATCTTTATGGTGCTGATGCCTTAAGAACTTATGAATTATTTATAGGTGATTATGAAAAAGATGCCGCATGGAGTGAAAATGGATTAAAAGGATGCAAGAGATTCTTAGATAAAGTATTTAGACTAAAAGGTAAAGTGACTGATGAAAATGAATATTCAAAAGATTTAGAAATTCTTATAAACCAAACTATTAAAAAAGTAACTGATGATATACTTACAATGAATTTTAATACTGCAGTTTCTGCTTTAATGATAATGTCTAATAAATTTGATGAAAAAGAAAATATTACTAAAAAAGATTATGTAACACTTCTACATTTACTTAATCCTATCGCACCACATATAACAGAAGAAATTAACGAAAACTTAGGTAATAAAGCGTTGTGTGAGACAGTATGGCCAACATATGATGAAAGTAAACTTCAAAATGATACAGTTACAATGGCGGTTAGTATTAATGGAAAAGTACGTGGTACAATAAATGTAGCTAACGATAGTGCTGATGAAGAAGTATTAAAAATTGCAAAAGCAGAAGATAATGTTAAAAAACATTTGGAAAATAAAGAAATAATAAAAGAAATAGTAGTAAAAAATCGTATTGTTAATATAGTAGTTAAATAATTATTGACTAATACTTTAAATAATGATTTAATTATACTAGGAGGATGTATGGAAAAAGGAAGTAAAGGTGCTACAAAAAAAACTACAAAAACTCAAACTAAAAAAGTAAATAAACCAGTAGAAAAAAAAGAAAATAAAACTGTAGCAAAAAAAATAGTGAAATCAAAAACAACACAAAATGCAAATAAAAAGAAAACTACTCAAACAAATAAAATATCAGCAAAAAAACCAAGTACGAAAGTAGTTTTAGAAGAAAAAAAATCTCCAGTAAGAAAAACAACTACTAAAACTAAATCTAATACTGTGAAAAAAGTAAGTGTAAAACCAAAAAGTAATTCTAAGCCTAAGGCTGAAATAAAGGAAGAAATGGTTAAAAATCTTACTGCTGAAAGACCTAAAAGAAAATCTAAAGAAAAAGAAGAAAATTTAAAATATATTTATGGCTCAGCAATTGCAATATTTTTAATACTATCAAATTGTTTAGTTAATTTCACTTTTGAAATAAATGATGTTGAAATTTACTATAATGTCTTTACAATACCGTTTATCTATTTCTTTACATGTATTTTATATAAGAAATATGGTCTTAGAGATACGGTAGAAGCAATGATAATCGCAGTTGTTGTTCAAATATTAATATTCTTCTTAAGATGGATAATGTTTTCTGAAGTTGAAGTTAATTTATTCCTTGCTACTTTATTAGCGGTTCCTATTTCACAATTTATATGTATTGTGCTTTATGAAGTAATGCTAAAAAGTGATATTGAAAATAAATTTGTAATATGGCTAATACTTACAATAGTACTACTTTTTGATAATGTTGTTTTCTTGGCAGTTTTAAAAGTATTAGATTCACCAGATATAACATTAAGTATGCTTGGAATAAGTAATGTAATTAAAGTAGTTATGGCTATGGTATTAACTTCATTAGTAGATAAAATTAAATGGTGAGATGATTCACCATTTTATTTTGACTAAAAGTATAAAAAAGTATAAAATAAAGTGTCAAAAGAAAGGAAAAAGACAAAAAAAGAGAAGCATTTGCTTCCCAACCCAAATAATTTTTTGTCTTAACGACGTGTATATGATACTACTTT
>JAFQIC010000086.1 GCA_017397745.1 Bacilli bacterium | reverse complement strand
TAATTTTTTTCTTAATTATATTTTTAATTCCAACTTTTCTTTTAGCATATTCAGAAAGTTATGTTGTTATGGATGCAGATAGTGGACGAATACTAGGCTCTAAAAATATGAATGAAAAGTATCTTGTGGCTTCAACTACAAAAATAATGACAACAATAGTAGCTCTTGAAAATGGAAGTTTAAAAGATAAATATGTCGCAAGTGATATAATAACTAGTGTGTATGGTTCAATGATTTATGCTAAAGAAGGAGAAGAGTTTACTTTAGAAGATTTACTTTATGGACTTATGCTTAGAAGTGGAAATGATGCTTCAGTTATTATTGCTGAAAATCAAGGGGGACATGATAAATTTGTAGAAAAAATGAACAAACTTGCTAAAAAAATAGGAATGAAAAATACAACTTTTGAAAATCCACATGGACTTGATGATGACACTAAAAATTATTCAACTGCATATGACCTTGCACTTCTTATGAAATATGCAATGCAAAATGAAGATTTTAGAAAAATAACTAATACTAAAAAATATAGGGTAACTACAAATATGACAACACATCTTTGGTATAATAAAAATAAACTTTTAACAACATATAAATATGCTACTGGAGGAAAAATAGGTTATACAGAAAAAAGTCGTCACGTTTTTGTTTCGAGTGCTACTAAAAATAAAAAGAATTTGATAGTTGCCACAATTAGAGATACTGACAGATTTAATACTCATGAAAATTTATATGAAGAATATTTTAATAAATATGAAAAATATAAAATATTAGATAAATATACTTTTTCATTAATAGATGATAACTATAAAAATTATCACTTATATATAAAAAATGATTTTTATATGCTTTTAAAAGAAAATGAAAAAGATAATTTGAGATTAGATATTATTATAAATAAGAAAATTAATAAAAATACAGTGGGATCAGTGAATGTAATGTTAAAAGATGACTTAATTCACACCGAAACACTTTATGGGGTAGAGAAAAATAATAAAATAAAATCAATTAAAAAAATGTTGTTTTTTTGGAAATAAATTATTATAATATTTTTGTTATGGAAAGAATACAAAAATATTTAAGTAGTTGTGGAGTTGCTTCAAGAAGAAAAATAGAAGACTTAATAATAGAAGGCAAGGTTAAAGTTAATGGTGAAAAAGCAATTCTAGGACAAAAAGTTGATGGGAATGAACTTATTGAAGTTGATGGTAAAATAATAAATAAAAAAGAAGATAAAGTATACTATCTTCTTTATAAGCCTGAGAAAATAATAAGTTCTACAAAAGATGAAAGAAATAGGAAAACAGTTATTGATTTAATTAAAGAAACTAGAAAAATATATCCTGTTGGAAGACTAGATTATGATACTAGTGGCCTTTTGATTTTAACAAATGATGGAGAACTATCAAATAAATTAATGCATCCTAGAAATAATGTAGAAAAAGAATATTACGTAGTTATAAATGGTATTTTAAAAAAAGAAGATATTATAGAAATAAAAAATGGAATTGTTTTAGATGGAATTAAAACAAAAAAAACAACACTTAGAATAAAAAAATATGATAAAAAATTAAATAGAAGTTATATTTACATAACTCTTACTGAAGGAAGAAATCACGAGGTTAAAAATATATTCATGCATTTTGGTTATAAAGTTCTTAAATTAAAAAGGATAAGATATTCATTTCTAAATTTAGAAGGATTAAAAATAGGTGAATATAGGACTTTATCTATAAAAGAAGTAAAAAAATTATATAATGAGGTAAGATAATGGAAAATATGGATAAAAATACACTTAGAAAATTAGTCTTTGGATTTACATTAATAATGTTTATAATTATCTTTTTACTTATTCTTTCAACTAAAGAACAAAAAAATGATGATAAAGATAATTATATAGAAAATAATATTAATAATAGTGAAGAAGAAAATGAAAGTAACGTGCAAGAAGATGAAAACGATAATCAAAGTGATGAAAATATAGTATTTGACTTTCAAAGAATAAAATTAGATACTTCATGTATTGATAATTTAACTTGTGACTTTATAATTGGTACTATAAAAGAAAATGATTCTACTAAGTTATTAGGATATAAAAGACTTAATAATAAACATAGTATACTTTTAGAAGAAAAAGTAATTTATGAACAAGAAAGTGATTTTACTATTAATGAATTTATAAGTTTTAAAGATGAGTATTTAATTTTAGTAATGGCAAAAGAAGATAATAATAGTTTAGTACTTTTAGATAAGAATGGAAATAAAATATTAAGTGATGAATATATAAAAAGTGACATATATTTAGATGAAATATTAACTTATAAATCATTAAATTGTAATGATAATATGCTTTATGATACGGAAATTAAAATTATAAACGGAAAACCAAAGATTATAGTAAATTTTTCATCAGGTGAAAAAAGTGATGAAAAGTGCAATTTATAAAATAAAAATCGTTTCAAAATAGAAACGATTTTTATTTTTCTTCTTCAATTAATATTGCTTCAGTTGGGCACATTTCGATGCTTTCTAAAATACTCGCTTTGTCATCTGGATTAACATCTTCTTTAATTACAGTACTAAGACCATCGTCACCAAAAGAAAAATATCCTGGATTTTGTCCGACACACATTCCACAACCGATGCATTTTTCTTTTATAACCTTTACTTTTTCCATTAATAACTTCCTCCTATTCAAAATTATAACATAATTTATAAAATTAGTATCAAAATTTAACAAAATGTGTTATTATATAATTGGTGAAAGTATGAATTCTAGAATGGAAAGGTATAAAGAAATTAATAGTGATAATTTTGGTTCAAGAGTTTCCAAGAACCAAGATCTTTATAGTGACATAAATAATCAAGCATTATCTAGAATTAAATCAAATCCTAATTACAAAGTAATAGGAGATAGTGAAAAAGAAATAGATATAGAAAAAATAAAAAAATACTTAAATTTATCAGATGAAGAAGAAGTAAGAAAAAGAATAAACATTGAACCAAAATCTTTAGAAGAAATAAAAGAAGATTTTTTAGAACCTAAAGTATATGATTTAAATTCTATAATTGAAGAAGCAAAAAGTAAAAAAGAAAGTAAATATGAAGAAGACAAATATAGAAAACTTCATAGTGCACAATATGATATTTTACAAAAAATAAAATCTTATGATAGTAATAAAGAAGAAAAAAATGAAGTTGAGTTAAATACAGAAGAACAAACTTTAGTAGATTTAATTAATACCATAGCTATGAAAAAAAATGAAGGTGAACTTTTTAGTGAACTTATGAGTGAAAACGAAAATACGGTTGTAACTAAACCTATTGAAGAAGAATTAAAAGGTACTGCTGTAATAAAACAAATTGAGGAACCACAACTCGATAATACAAAAACTAATTTAAAAAGTATTGATAAATCTTTTTATACAAATTCAATGAATTTTTCTAAAGAAGATTTTGAAGGTCTTGAAGACTTAGAAAAAGAGGTTAATAAAAATAATATATTTGTTAAATTTGCATTATTTATTTTTGTAGTTGTAGTAGTTATTTCAATACTTATAATTATCAATTATGTCGCAGATTTAGGACTATTTTAGAATAGTTCTTTTTTTTAAAACTATAATTATAATAGAGTATGAAAAAAAGAATAAGATTAAAAAAAGTGCGTTCCTTTAAAATATTAAAAAGAGATAAAATTTTGTTGATAATTCTTTTAATATTAACATTAACTTTTGTTATAAACTATTACTTTGATAAAAAAAGTAAAGATGCAGTTTTAGAGTTTGCAATTAATGAAACAACGCTTTTAGCAAACTATATTATAAATGATGCAGTTAAAAAAAATAGTTTTTTGTTTGAAGATGGTAGTGAGTTTGTAAATGAAATTAAAGATAATGAAGGACATATAATTAGTATTGATTTTAATACTGTTAATGTTAATAAATCATTATACACAATTAATGAAAATATTTTGGAGAACTTAAAAAAAATAGAAAATGGAGAGTTATCTACATTTAATTATAAAACTAATTTAAAACTACTTAAAAATAATGGAAGTGTAATTTATTTTATTCCTTTTGGTATAATATCCAATAATATCTTTTTAACTGCCTTAGGTCCAAAGATTCCTATTAAAATGAATCCTATAGGAAGAGTAGAAAGTAAAATAAATACCAAACTTGAAGAATACGGAATAAATAATAGTTTATTTTCGTTGGGTATAAATGTAGAAGTTACACAGTTAGTTTTACTTCCTTTCATATCTGAAAAAGTTGTAATAAATGTAGAAGTGCCTTTAATAGTAAAAATGATAGAAGGAAAAATACCTAGTGTCTATGGTGGACTATTAACAAACTCATCTTCTTTAAATACTTTAAATGTAGAATAATTTATGATATTATTAAATTGGTGAGAATATGATAGAAGCAATAGAAAATAAATATAAATTAATAGAAAACTATAGAGAGTGTTTTGAAAAAAAAGAATTTTTAGAAAGAGTAACTGATTACTTTAAAAGTTATGATTACATAGTGGGTGACTATGCATATGGAAAATTAAGACTTAAAGGTTTTAATAAAAAATCCAATCAAAACTTGAATAAAATTAATGATTTTACTAATATAGAAAAATATATCAAAGAAAACTGTGCTTACGGATGCAAATACTTTATTTTAGAAAAAATAATTTGATAGAATATTTCATTTGTGGTAATATATTTATAGAAGATAGGAGGATGTATGGAAAAGATAAAAATCCAAAATATGAACGGTCTAATGGAAGAAGTTGATTTAGTAAAATCATTTGGTATTAGTGAACTTAATAAAGATTTTGTAATTCTTTCGAAAGGTGAAACTAGTGAAGACGGAAATTTATCTAAGATTTATATATCAGAAGTAACTGAAGAGACACCTGGAGTATTTAAACTTATAGGAATAACAGATGAAAATATTTGGAATGAAGTAAAAAGTGCTTTAAAAGAAATGGCAAGTGGAGGAAATAAACAATGATAATTGGATCAAGAATAGATGGAAAAGAAAAAAATATATTTCAAACTTCACCTTTAAAAGAAGTTTTTATAGCTAATCCTAATTTAACTTTAATAGAAGCATTTAAAATTGTAGGAAGTACTAAAGAAAGTGAAGTGAATTCGGCAAACGAAATACCCAATCCTAGTCCTATGTTAAATCAAACACCATTTTCTTATGAAATGCAAAAAGAAGAAACTGTTAAAATGGAAGAAGAACCAGTTAATGCAGTAATGGATACTATAGCTCCACCAACAATAGAAGAGTTAAATGAAACTAGAAGAGTTTTATCCCAAGTAGCATCTGGTCTTCAAAAGATTACTGATGAACTTGATGAGATTATACAACTTGCAAATAAAGAATTAGATAAAGTAATTGATTATAATAATGAACAAACAGGTATGAAAATGTAATTTAATACTTGTTTTTTTCATATATATTTTTGAGAGGAATTTTATGAAAAATGCAATAAATTATTTTTACAATTTATTTCCTGATAAAATATATAAAGAGAAAAATCACTTGTATTTTTTTGTGGATGATACTAAAATTTGTATATATAAGTATATAAGAAATATCTTAGAAATAAATGAACTTGTTAAAATAAGTAATGAACTTTTTAAAAATAATATACCTATATCTACATTTATTGTAAATAAAGAAAATAATTTCTATTTTACTTTTGAAGAAGAAAATTATGTGCTTTTAAAAATAAATAATTATCAATTAGGAAACGTTGATATTTATGATATAGATAGTTTTAATAATTTGTTAATAAGTAAGAATAATGATTCTTTAAACAATCTTTCATATAATTTTTTATGGTCTCAAACAATAGATAATATTGAAGAAAGACTTAAAGATTTTAATAAAGAATATTTGCTTCTTCAAGATTATATAAATTATTATATTGGACTAGGTGAAAATGCAATAATTTATTATAATAATATAATGTTAGAAAATCCTAATACAAAAATAGATTATAGGCTTAGTCATAGAAGAATAAGTCCTAAAATGAATATAGAGGAATTTTATAATCCAATAAATTTTATATTTGATATAGAAATAAGAGATTTATCCTTATTTGTACAAAATCAAGTATTAAATAATGAATTTGATTTTGATGAATTCGAAAAATTTTTGAATTCTAAAAACTATAATAGATTTTTAATTGAAATTTTTTATGCAAGACTTTTATATCCAGTATATTATTTTGATAAAGTACTTTTAGTAATAAATGATCTTGCTGAAGAAAAAGTATTAGATTATTATCATAATAAAGCAGAATCTTATGAAATATTTTTATTTGAAATGTATAATTTATTAAATTCTAAATATAATATTCCTTCGGTTGAGTGGATTACAAGAATGGAATAGAAATTTAAATTAAAATATGGTACAATTAAGAAGTGATTGAAATGAGTAATGTAAAAATAGGAGATACAATTAAAGGTCAAGTGACTGGTATAACTAAGTATGGAGTGTTTGTTTCATTAAACGATGCTTATTCAGGAATGGTACATATATCTGAAGTATCAGATAAGTTTGTGTCTGATTTAGATAAAAAATTTAATATAGGAGATATTATAAGTGTTAAAGTACTTGATATAGATGAAGATAAAATGCAAGTCAAACTTTCTATTAAAGAACTTGATTTTAAAATAGAAACTGGAGCAAGTGCGATAAAGGAAAAAGGAACAGGATTTAACATAATCGCTCAAAATTTTGAAAGTTGGGTTAATGAGAAAATGGAAGAAATAAATACAAAATAATGAAAAATATGTAAAAAAAACACTAATTTGTATTGACACTTCTTATTTAAAATGTTATATTTAATAACGTCAACAAAAAGTTTTGTATATGGGCGATTAGCTCAGTTGGTTAGAGCATCTGCCTTACAAGCAGAGGGTCGGGAGTTCGAGTCTCTCATCGCCCACCATATGCCGAAATAGCTCAATTGGTAGAGCAACTGACTTGTAATCAGTAGGTTACGGGTTCGATTCCTGTTTTCGGCACCATTTTTTTGGGGAGATAGCGAAGTGGCCAAACGCGGCAGACTGTAAATCTGTTCCTTCGGGTTCGATGGTTCGACTCCATCTCTCCCCACCACTTGATATTGCCTCGTAGCCAAGCGGTAAGGCACAAGACTTTGACTCTTGCATTCGTTAGTTCGAATCTAACCGAGGCAACCAATTTTATTATTTTGACCCGCTAGCTCAGCCGGTAGAGCATTTGACTTTTAATCAAAGGGTCTGGAGTTCGAATCTCCAGCGGGTCACCATTTTTTTGCCTCAGTGGCGGAATTGGTAGACGCACAGGACTTAAAATCCTGCGGGTGTAAAAGCCCGTACCGGTTCGACTCCGGTTTGAGGCACCATAGGGAAATTAGTCGAACTAATCGACTTTAAATATAAAAAAGGTTAATTTCTGTTGACCTTTTTTATATGCTCGAAAGGAGTTGATTAGTATGCATTTAATAAAGGAAAAATTAGATATTGAAGAAAGTTTAGAGAAAAGGATTAAAATTATATTAAAGTTTCTAAATATCAAATCTAAAATAGTAAAAGGAAATATTATAAGTATTAAAAATACTAATCTTGCTTATATTGAACCACATAAGTTAGTAATTGGTAATACAACCTATTTATTCTTTAATGAATGTGAAACAGTTTATATTAATTCATTAAAGAACCATATACCATTAAAAGATTTACAAGACCATATTAAAAACTATAGATCTTTATAACCCGTTACTAAAATTAAAATTAATTTGTATAATATATAACCAAATAAATTGCTTTTAAAACTTAAAAAGGAGGTTCAAATATTGAAGAAAAGTGCAATGTAAAAATCTTCAAAATATATGGTATAATAATTTATGTGCAAAGAGAAATTTATAATAAATTTAAAGTGAAATTCACTGTAATGATTTAACAATTAATAAAGACTATATAAAAATGCACAGAAAGTTAAAAATAGAAAATGGGTGGTTTTGATGAGTTATAAATATAGTAAAGATTATGATGAAATAATTGATGTAATAGCTGATACAGAGTTTATTAATAATTTTCTTTTATTAGAACCTAATGTAGGTTATAATGTGGTAAGGGAACAATTATATAGAATATATGAATTAGAATGTAATGAAAGAAAACTTGCATTAGTTCCAGCTAAAGGAAAAGAATTGTGGTATGAAGAAGAATATCAACTAAATTATCGCATTCAAAGTAGAGCACAAACATTAATAGAAACTATAAAAATAAGATATATCTCAACTAAACGTCCTGAACTTGGACAAGAGATTATAAGTATGTTAGAAAGTTATGAAAACGAAGTTGTAAATTTAACAATTGAAATTTTAAAGTCATGTTTGTTTCTGTTTGATACTAAAGGTACAAATGTAATTTTTGATAAAGAAAGAGATGTTGAACGTTATAAACAACTCTATGATGAATTAACGAGTTCTCAATTAGAATTACAACAACAGGGCAAACAAAAATTATTATCACGACAAAATCCTATGCTATGCAAAGATAATTAATATATTTTTAATTCTAAATTTAATTTTTTACACAAAGGTATTGCGTTTTCGCAATAAATAGTGTATATTATTTATCGAGATGTGCCTAGGAAACTTTTGAAGCCCTAGGTCTTTTTCATTGAATAGGAGGAAAAATATGAGTAAAACATATAAAAAAACTGATGAATTAATAGAAATATTGGAATCTAAAAATGTTAGTATTAGTGATAAAAATATTGCTAAATATTATATTGAAAAATATTCTTACTATTCAATAGTAAATTCTTATAAATGGATTTTTAAAGAAAATAATCAATATAAAGATAGTGCTTCATTTGAAGAAATATTTGCTATGTATAAATTTGATAAAAACTTAAAAGTAATATTACTTAAATATATTTTAGAAGTAGAATCGATAGTTAAAACAAAGATAGCAAATTTATTTGCAGAAAATTATGGTATAGAAGATTATTTAAAAATAGAAAATTTTGATTTAAAAGAAGATAATTCAAATGTTGAACATGTTGAAAAATTAATTCTAGAAATAAATAATGAAATAGAAAAAGGAAATGGCAAACATGACGCTATAACTCATTATTACAACAAATATTCTTTTGTTCCACCTTGGGTAGTAACTAAAATTTTATCGCTAGGAACAATTAGTAAATTTTATGGTTTAATGAAACAAAGTGATAGACAAAAAATTAGTAAATTTTTTAATATCAACGATAGATTATTAAAAAATATATTAGGTAATTTAACATCAGTTCGAAATATTTCAGCACACGATGATAGATTATATACATATCGAAGTACTTTCTATATTAGACTTGATAAAACAAAAAAATCACCTGATAAAGCATTACATACAAATATGTATATTATAATCAAATCACTAGAATTATTACTTGAAAAAGAACAATATGAAGAAATGATTAAAAGTATAAATGACGAACTAAAAATATTAGAAAGTAAATTAACTTCAATTGCAATAGAAGAAGTTTTAAAGGTAATGGGATTTAATACAAATAAATAATTAAATATTGCATATAATATAATTGAAAAGTGCCTAAGAAACTTTTGAAGCCTTAGGTCTTTTTCATATTTTAATGATAAATTTAACCAATTTTTCTAAAGCTATGGTATACTTGATATAGAAATTAACCTTAATACCGATTTCCAAATGTGCTATTCTTACGCACCAAATTTATATAAAGCTCAATTTTTGAGTTAATAGTAAAACGGCTTAATAAAAGTCGTTTTTTAATTTAAATAAATAGATATATATTTAAAAATAATATATAATAAGTATAGGAGGATTATGAAAACAATCAGAGAAATAAATTTAAAAAATAAAAAAGTAATTGTAAGAGTAGATTTTAATGTACCAATTGAATCAGGTATAATTGAAGATGATAATAGAATAAGGCAAAGTCTTAAAACAATAAATTATTTAATAGAAAATAATGCTAAAATAATATTATTATCTCATTTAGGTAAAGTAAAAACTGAAGAAGATAAAATAGTAAATTCTTTAAAGATTGTATATGAAAGACTTAAACAATTAGCGAATACCAATGTTTATTTTAGTAATGAAACAAGGGGATTAACCTTAGAAGAAAAAATTAATTCCTTAAAAGAAAAAGAAATTTTATTAGTTGAAAATACTAGATTTGAAGACTTAAAAGGAAATCTAGAAAGTGGTTGTGATGAAGAACTTTCTAAATATTGGGCAAGTCTTGGGGATATATTTGTTTTAGATGCATTTGGTTCAGCACATAGAAATCATGCTTCTACTTATGGAATAGGTAAGTATTTACCGTCTTTTATAGGTTTTTTAATTGAAGAAGAACTAAATGTTTTAGAAGAAGTTTTAAATAATAAAGATAAAACGGTAATATTAGGTGGTGCTAAAGTAGAAGATAAAATAGGTGTTATAAAAAAATTAGTTAATAATACAAATAAAATAATTATAGGAGGAAGAATGTGTTTTACCTTTTTAAAAGCCTTAGGATATGATGTGCAAAATAATTTTGTTGATGAAGAAAAACTAGAAGAAATAAAATTAATATTAAAAAGTTATAAAGATAAAATAATACTCCCTATAGATTTTATAAGTAATAAAAAAGTTGTAGACCTAGGTGATATTAATGAAGAATGCTTTGATATTGGACCTAAAACTATAGATTTAATAAAAAAAGAACTTTTAAATAGTTCTATAGTACTTTGGAATGGACCTTTAGGTAAATTTGAAGAAGAAATTTATGAAAAAGGTACAAAAAGTATATTAAATTTTTTAAATGAAAAAAATATTAAAACAATAATCGCAGGCGGAGATACTGGTAATGCAGCACATAAATATAATTTAGATTTTTATTATATATCTACTGGTGGAGGTGCTTCTCTTGAATATTTAAGTGGCACACATTTTAAAACACTTGATAATATGAAATAAAACTTTATGAATAAAACATCATAAAGTTTTTTTGCATAAAAAATGGATAGTCCCCCTGAGAACTATCCGGAAAAAAGAATAAAAAGGGGTTGGCTAGTGTGATACTAGCACCAATTCGCCTAAAAGTGAATTGGTAAGTCTATATATTAAAGCCTTTTTACTTATTTGTCAAGAACTTTTTTATAAAAATTTTTAATAATTTTTTTCTTTAAAAAAAAGTTAAAATATTATATAATATACACGAGTTGGAGGACTTTATGAGTAGTTTAGAAAAAGTAAAAGGTTTAGGCCCAAAAAGTCGCGAGTATTTAAAAGCATTAGATATAAATAAAATAGAAGATTTAATAACTTATTATCCTTATAAATATAATTTTATAAAACTAAATAACATAACAGAAGCTAAAGATGCAGATAATGTAATAATAGAATGTATTGTTGATAGTGTTCCTATACTTAGAAGATTTAATTCTAAAATGAATAGTTTAACATTTAGAGTTGGAAGCAATAAAAAGGTGTTAAATATAGTAATATTTAATAGAGCATTTTTAAAAAATAATTTAAAATTAGGTACAACTATAACAGTTTTTGGAAAATATAATGAAGCAAAACATACAGTTGTTGCATCTGATATTAAACTTGAAAAAATAGAAGATAATACTATTGAAAGTGTATATCATTTAACAAATGGAATATCAAATAAAAATCTAAGAAAATATATATCTTCTGCTTTAAATATTGTAACAAATGTTAAAGATTATGTGCCAAATTACTTGAATGAAAGATATAATTTTATAGATAAACTTTCAGCTATAAACAAAGTACATATTCCTAAAACAATTAAAGATATAAAAATGGCTAAATTAAAATTAATATATGAAGAACTTTTTATTTTTATGTTTAAGATAAATTATTTAAAATTAATAAATAAGGATAAAAAACAAGGTTTAAATAGAAAGATATCAAAGGAAGACGTAAATAAATTTATAAAAGATTTACCTTTTAAATTAACTAATGATCAAAAACAAGCAGTTGATGAAATATATAAAGATTTAACAAGTAATGGAAAAATGAATAGAATGCTTGAAGGAGATGTTGGTAGTGGTAAAACAGTTGTTGGAGTTATAGCTTCGTATATAAATTACCTGGGAGGATACCAAACTGCACTTATGGCTCCTACAGAAATACTTGCAGTGCAGCACTATAATACAATAAAAAATCTATTAATAAATACAGGTATTAACATTGCTCTTCTTTTAGGTAGTACAAAAAAAAGTGAAAAAGATGCAATTTATGAAGATTTAAAAAAAGGTAAAATAGATTTACTAATAGGAACACATGCTTTAATTAGTGAAAATGTAAATTTTAAAAAATTAGGATTAGTTATTACTGATGAACAGCATAGATTTGGAGTAAAACAAAGATCTAATTTAAAAAATAAAGGTGGTACTGTAGATGTACTTTATATGTCAGCAACTCCAATTCCAAGAACTTATGCATTAACTTTGTATGGCGATATGGAAATAAGTTATATAAAAACAAAACCAGAAGGTAGAAAAGAAATAGAAACTATTATTAAAACTGAAAAAGAAATTGAAGATGTACTTTCATTAATGTTAGGTGAAATAAAAAAAGGACATCAAATATATGTGGTTTGTCCTTTAATAGAAGAAAGTGATGTTCTAGATTTAACAACGGTAAACGAACTTAAAAAGAAATTAGATACTGCGTTTAATTCAAAGATAAAAACTGAAGTACTTCATGGGAAATTAGGTAAAAAAGATAAAGAAACAATAATGAATGAATTTTCTACTGGTAATATAAACATTTTAATATCTACAACGGTTATAGAAGTGGGAGTAGATGTAAAAAATGCTACTATGATGGTAATATTTGATGCTGAAAGGTTTGGACTTGCTACACTACATCAATTAAGAGGAAGAATTGGAAGAAATTCATTATCTTGTAAATGTATTTTAATAGGATCTAAAAATAATAAAAGGCTTAAAGTGTTATCTGAAAGTAATGATGGCTTTTATATAACTGAAAAAGACTTTGAAATGCGTGGAGAAGGAGATTTATTTGGTATTAAACAAAGTGGAGATATGTCTTTCAAAATCGCTAATTTAAAAGAAGACTATAAGATACTACTTCAAGCAAAAGAAGACTCTGAAATTTTTATTAAAGAAAATATAAAAAATGAATTTATAAATTACCCAATATATAAAAAAATAGTAGATTCAATAATTGATTTAGATTGATTGAAAAAATACATATTTTTTGATATACTAATACTAACAAAAAAGGGGATATAAGTTAATGAAAGGTGAAATTAGTGAAATTTTAAAAAAAATAAAACAAAGCTCTAAAAAATATTTTTCAACTAATATTTTGTTTAGTAGTTTTATTGTGCTTTCAATAATGATAGGTATTATACTAAGATATAATACAGTAGGTGGAATTCTTTCATTCAAACCTTTTTTAGGTGATTTACTTTTTGTTATAATTATAGGTTCTTTTGGATATTTAATAAAACCAAAAAATCAATTTATTTATTTTCTATCATGGCTTTTATTCTTTACAGTGCTTACAATAATAAATGCTATATACTATGAATTTTATCAATCATTTGTATCAGTTAATCTTTTAGCAACAATTTCTATGGTAGGTGAAGTTGGAGATTCTGTTTTTGAAAAATTAAAAATCATACATTTTATTTATGTTTTAGCTCCAATACTTCTTATAATTATTCATAAGAATTTATGTAAAAAGAATTATTATTTTGAAGTAAGTAAAATAGAAAAAGGAAAGAAAATGTTTAAAGGAACACTCCTTGTTGGAACTGTTCTGATTTGTTCTTTCTTAATAACACTTTCAAGTGTAGAAATTAGTAGATTTATAAAACAATGGAATAGAGAATATATTGTACAAAGATTTGGTCTTTATATTTATACTATAAATGATTTAATACAAAGTGTACAACCTCAAATAGATACTTTATTTGGTTATGATGAAGCTGTAAGAAATTTTAGAAATTTTTATGAAGAAAAGTGGAGCGAAAAAAAAGAAACTAATGAGTATACTAATATCTTTAAAGGAAAGAATGTAGTATTTATTCACGCAGAAAGTATGCAGACGTTTTTAATAGATTTAACTATTAACGGTGAAGAAGTTACTCCTAATTTAAATAAATTATCAAAAGAAAGTCTTTATTTTAGTAAGTTTTATCCACAAATAAGTGTAGGCACTTCATCTGATACAGAGTTTACACTTTTAACTGGAATTATGCCTTCTTCAAGTGGAACTGTATTTGTAAGTTATAGTAATAGAACTTATGAAGCATTACCGCAGCTATTTAAAAATTTAGGCTATTATACGTTTAGTATGCATGCGAATAACGCAGATTATTGGAATAGAAAAGTTATGCATAAAAATTTAGGATATGATGATTTTTATGCTAAAGATAGCTATATTATTAATGGTGAAGAAGATATTGTTGGTTTAGGACTTAATGATAAATCCTTTTTTGAACAGTCATTAGAAAGATTAAAAACTTTTAATACATTAAATTCTCCGTATATGGGAACAATTATAACACTTTCTAATCATTCACCTTTTGATGATCTTGAAAAATATGGTGAATATAAGGTAACAATGACTTATACAGATATTGATGAAAATGGTGTTGAAATAGTTAAAGAAGCACCTTATTTAGAAGATGAATCAATGGGGAATTACTTAAGATCTGCTCACTACGCAGATGAAGCACTTGGAGAATTTTTTAACTCAATTGAATTAGATTCATCATTTGATAATACAGTATTTATTATTTATGGTGATCATGAAGCAAAACTTGGTAAAAAACAATTTAATTTACTTTATAATTATGATCCATATACAGATGAAATAAAATCTGAAGATGATCCAACATATATTAGTCTTGATAATTATGGCTATGATTTGTTAAAAAACACACCTTTAATTATATGGACAAAAGATAAATCTTTACAAAGAGAAATAACTAATGTAATGGGAATGTATGATGTACTTCCAACAATATCAAATATGTTTGGACTTAATTATAAATATGCTTTAGGTAATGATATATTTAGTTCAAATGAAAAAATAGTAATATTTCCAAATGGTAACTTTTTAACTAATAAAGTATATTATAACAATTTAAAAGATGAATATGTATCATTTGGAAACCAATTAATAGAAAGTGATTACATAGAGAAATATAAAGAATATACTTCAAAAAGATTAGAAATATCTAATGGAATAATAGTACATGATTTAATAAAAAAAGAAGGAGAAAAAGATGAAAAAGGAAAATAAAATAAAAAATAAAGAAATAAATGGTAAAAAAATGAAACTTAATAAAAAGAAAATTTTAGTTTTTTTAGAAATAATTACTTTACTAGCTTTAATAACTATTGTAGGAATAAAAGCATATAATGACTTTTTTAAAACTAATAAAAAAGAACCTACAAATATAGTTAATGAAAAAGGTAATATTTCTGAATATGGATATAAATTAGAAGATAGAGATACTGAAATTTTTGAGACATATTATAATGAATTAGAAAAAGTTTTAACTTCAAAAGAAATTGATTATGATAAATATGCAGAATTACTTTCAAAATTATTTATCATTGATTTATATACCTTAAAAAATAAATTAACAAGTACTGATATTGGTTCACTAGATTTTATTCATCCAAATTCACTAGATAATTTTAAATTAAAAGCTGGAGATACATTATATAAGTCAGTTTTAAGTAATCTATATAATGAGAGAACACAGGTTCTACCTGAGGTAAGTGATGTAAACGTAGATGCATTAAATAAAACAACATTTAATTATGCTGGAGTTGATTATGAAGCATATGAAGTAATTTGTTCTTGGTCTTATGTAGAAGATTTAGGATATGATACAAGTAGAACATTGATTCTTATAAAGGTTGAAAATAAATTATTTGTAGTTAGTTTAAAATAGTTTGGTTATTCACTTGAAAGGTATGAAAATTTATTATATAATAAAAGCAAGAAAGTAGGAAAGATATGAAAAAGATAATAACTGTAGTATCAATAAGTACTTTAATGCTTTTATTTTTTGCATTAAATATAAAAATAGATAAAAAAGAAGAAAAAGAAATAAATTATAAATCCTTAGCAATGACAATAGATGGAGAAGTAGTAGAAGAACTTCCGGCAGAAGGATATTATTATTTAAATAGTACATGTGAAGGTGGGAATCTATCATGGGACATTTATAATAGAACTTTAAAGTTAAAAGGTGATGGAAATATAAATACTTCATCTTGTAAACTAGATTTTGAAAGTGTAGACTTAAAAATATATATAAGTGGAGTAGAAAGTAACAACCTACCAACTACAGAAGGATATAGTGTTTCATCAAATTGTGGAGGTGCAACTATAACATACACATATCCAAACTTAAGCATAACATCAAATGAAAATCCAGGAACATGTGAAATATATTTTGATATAAATTTAAAAGGAAAGATACTTGCAGATAACACAGCCCAAAGTGATGCAGGAATAAGTTTTGGAAGTACATCAGCAGCAGATGGAACAAATGGACTATATTATACAAGTAATACAAGCAAAACAGAAAATGGAGAAGTAGTCTATTACTATAGGGG
>JAFQIC010000011.1 GCA_017397745.1 Bacilli bacterium | reverse complement strand
TTCCAGGAGAAGTAGGAGCAACGGGAGCAACGGGTGCAACGGGAGCAACAGGAGCAACAGGACCAATAGGACCAACAGGACCTCAAGGATTACAAGGTATTTCAGGAGAAGTAGGAGCAACAGGGCCAACAGGACCAACGGGTGCAACAGGAGCGACGGGACCAACAGGACCAACGGGTGCAACGGGAGCGACAGGACCAACAGGACCAACAGGGCCAACAGGAGCTGATGCTGAGACACCTACTTTAACTATAGGAACTGTAACTACAGGTGATCCAGGAACAGAAGCTGAAGCATCTATAACTGGGACTGCACCAAACTTTATTTTAAATTTAACATTGCCACAAGGACCAACAGGACCTGCTGGAGTGCAAGGAGTTCAGGGTATTCAAGGAGTACAAGGTGTTCAGGGAGTACAAGGGGTTCAAGGAGTACAAGGCGTTCAAGGAGAAACGGGAGCAACAGGACCATCTGGAGAATAACTAGATGAAATATAAAGTATGCGTTTATGCAATATGCAAAAATGAAGAAAAATTTGTATCTCGTTGGGTAAAATCAATGAGTGAAGCAGATGAAATATATGTGCTTGATACTGGATCAACCGATAATACTGTTCAACTTTTGAAAAAACTAGGTGTACATGTTGAAACCAAGATAATAGATCCCTGGAGATTTGATGTTGCAAGAAATGAATCTTTAAAACTTGTTCCAGAAGATGCAGATATTTGTGTATGTACAGACTTAGATGAAGTATTTAAACCAGGATGGAGAGAAGAACTTGAAAACGTCTGGAATAAAGATGCAAATAGGCTTAGGTTTATATATAATTGGTCACTAGATGAAAATGATCAACCGATAGTTAGTTTTTACTACGAAAAAACCCATTCCAGAAAAGGTTATAAGTGGACTCATCCAGTACATGAAATATTAAAATATGATAAAGAAGAAAACTTTATCTTAACTGATAATATAGTACTTAATCATTATCCTGATAATACTAAGAGTAGAAGTAGTTACTTAAAACTTTTAGAACTATCTGTTAAAGAGGAACCTAATGATGATAGAAATATGCATTATTTAGGAAGAGAATACATGTATTATGGTAAGTGGAATAAATCAATAGATACATTAATCAAACATTTGAAGATGCCATCAGCTACTTGGAAAGAAGAAAGATGTGCTTCTATGAGATTTATTTCTAGGTGCTATATAAATTTAAATAGATTTTTTGAAGCTGAAATGTGGCTTTTAAAAGCAATAGAAGAGTGTCCTTATATTAGAGAAGGATATACTGAACTTGGGATGCTATATTATTCTTTAGAAAAATATGACAAAGCTAAATTTTATTTTGAAAGCGCATTAAAACAAAAAGAAAATGCAAGAGTTTATATAAATGAACCATTTTGCTATGACGGAACAATTTATGATTATTTAAGTATTTGTGAGTATAAACTAGGAAATAATAAAGAAGCTATAAAATATGCTAAAGAAGTACTTAAGTATGGTAAAGACACAGAAAGAATAAAAAATAATATAAAAATATTTGAAAGCAAGTAAAAAACTTGCTTTTACTTTCTAAAATTATATTATATAATTTAATTATGGAAAGTTTTATTAAAGGAAATATTAGAAAAATTTTATTTAGTAGTAATGCTTCAATGTATAAAGTGGGGCTTTTTAAACTTAGAGAAACTAATGTTGATGAACTAAGTATATATGTTGGAAAAACAATTACTTTCACAGGATCAATCAGTGAAATAAATACTGAACTTGAATATGTTTTGTATGGGAAAATGGTTGATCATCCTAGATATGGATTTCAATTTAATGCATCTAGTTATGAAGCACTTGCTCCTTCTGATAAAGATGGAATTGTTATGTATTTAAGTAGTGATATGTTTAAAGGAATAGGTGAGAAAACAGCTAAAAATATAGTTGACACTTTAGGAGAAGATGCTATAAAAAAAATAAAAGAAGATTATACATGTCTATTAAGTGTAAAATCAATGAATGAGAAAAAAGCTAAAAATTTATATGAAAGACTTATCGAATTTGAAGGTGATCAAGAATTTGTATTAAGACTTAATACTCTAGGACTTTCTACAGAAGAAGCTTTAAAAGTAATTGCAAAACATAAAGTAAGACTTTTTGAAATACTTGAACATAATATTTATGAACTTGAAGGAATAGTTCCTTTTTTAAAACTTGATTCAATATTTTTAATTAATAATCCAGAAAATAGTGATGTTAGAATTAAAGCACTTATAAAATATACTATAAAAACATTATGTTTTCAAACAGGAGATACTATGGTATCAAATGAAAAAGTTTATATATATTTAAATAAATTTTTTAAAGAATCACTTGATTTAAATTCTTTTTATTTTTGTAAAGTAAAACTTCTTGAATCAAAAGAGATTATAGAAAAAAATAATTTTTTAATGCTCTATAATTTTTATGAATGTGAAAAATATATAAGTGAAAAAATAAGTTATTTAAATAAAATTAGAGCTGATTACAAAGATGATGAAATATTAAAATATATTGATAGTTATGAAGAAATATATAATATGAAATTTAATATAGATCAAAAAGAAGCAATAAAAAATAGTATAATTAATAATTTATTTATTATAAGTGGTGGTCCAGGAACTGGTAAAACCACAATTATAAAAAGTGTTGTTGAAATATTAAAAACTATTGATAATACAATAACAAATGAATCATTTGCTCTTTTGGCGCCTACTGGAAGAAGTGCTAAGAGACTTAGTGAAAGTGTACATATTCCAGCTTATACAATACATAAATTTTTAAAATGGAATAAAGAAATTGAATCATTTAATTTGAATGAAGAAAATAAAGCAAAAGAAAAAATTATTATAATTGATGAAGTTAGTATGGTAGATATTTTCTTATTTTCTTCATTATTAAAAGCACTTACTAATAATGTTAAATTAATTCTAGTTGGTGATGCTAATCAACTTCCTTCTATCGCACCTGGAAATGTATTATTTGATTTACTTAAAAGTGAAAAAATAAATAAAAAATATTTAAATATGATTTATAGAACTAAAGAAGGATCATATATAATAGATTTTGCTTTAAAAATAAAAAATCAAGAAACTTTTGAAACTATAGAAAATCATAAGGATTTTTCATTTATTCATAGTAGTGATGAAAATATAAAAAAATATATTAAAGAAGTATGTAATAAAATAATAAAAAATAATATAGATATTGATAATTTTCAAGTTTTAGCTCCAATGTACAAAGGAGAAAATGGTATTGATAACTTAAATATTATTATGCAGGGAATATTTAATGCTCCAAGTATAGATAAAAAAGAAATAAAAGTAGGAGAAAAAATTTATAGAGTAAATGATAAAGTTATTGAACTTGTAAATGATGTTGAAAATAATATTTTTAATGGAGATATAGGTTATATTTATGATATAAGATATATTGATAAAAAACCAGTTATTGACATTGATTTTATGGGAAATATAATAACTTTCAATAGTAATGAATTTGATAAATTTTCTCATGCATATGCGATTAGTATACATAAAAGTCAAGGTAGTGAATATGATCATGCTTTAATAGTGCTTTCAAGTGGATTTAAAAGAATGTTTTATAATAAACTAATATATACTGCGGTTACTAGAGCTAAGAAAAGTCTTATCTTAATTGGTACAATTGATAGTTTAAATTCGTGTATTAAAACTACTTATGCAAGTCAAAGAATAACTTATTTAAGTGAACTTATAAATTAAATATTTTACTTATAATTGTTAAAATGATAAAATGAAATATATATAATAATTAATTATAAGAGGTGTAAGGATGAAAAAAGTATTATATAAAACAGATAAAAATAAAAAATTATGTGGTGTATGTGGAGGAATAGGCGAATATTTTAATATTGATCCAACATTAGTAAGATTATTATGGATAGTTTTTTCTTGTGCTGGTGGTTCAGGTGTTTTAGCATACATAATCGCAGCTATAGTAATGCCTGAAAAGAGTGAGGTTATTAAAAGAAAATGAGAATAGGTATAGACATAGATGACACTATAACAGATCTTCAAGAAGATTTATTTTCGGCGGCACTTGAATATGATAAAACTTTAAGAAATAATGGAGTTATATATCCTGAAAGACATTATATAGCTCAGAGATTTGATTGGAGTGAAGAAGAAAAGGAACACTATTTAGGAAAAATAAGATGGAAAGTGCTTGAAAAAGCAAAAATTAGAGATGGTGTTAAAGAAGTTTTAAAATTACTTAAAGAAGAAGGAAATGAAATAATTTTTATAACCGCTAGATGTGAAAGATACTGCACAGAGCCTTATGAAAAAACATATAAATGGCTTACAGAAAATGAAATACCTTTTGATAAATTAGTTATAAATGCACTTGATAAAGGAGAGACTGCCTTAAATGAAAATATAGATGTATTTATAGATGACCAAATAAAAAATTGTATGTTAACAAAAGCAAAAGGTATTAAAACAATATATTTTGATATTGAACATAAAGAAGAAAACAAAGAATTTATAACTGCATATAGTTGGTATGATATATTAAATAAGATAAAAGTGATATGAGAAAAAAGAATATTAAAGAAAATTATGTAAAAAGAGTTTATCCATACTTTAAAAAACATAAAAAGGATGTATGGGTTTTTACCGTTGGTTATTTAATTATTTCAATATTAAGTACAATAGTACCAGCATTTAGTGGAAATTCATTATCTGCGCTTACTGAAGCTAATATTAAAATGGCTTTTATTTTAATAATAATAATATTTATTTTGGAATTAATTAATGTTGTAATTCAAAAATATGCAGATACTTCATATGTAAAAATGCAAAATAATATTGTAAATGATATTAGAATGGATATTTCTAATTCTATAATTGAATTAGAACTAAAAGATTTAAATACAAAAAGTAGTGGTATTTTTATAGATAGAATTAATAAAGATCCTTCTCAAATAATACATTCATTTAACTCACTCAGATTTAATGTAACCAATGGTATTACTACAATTGGTGTAATATTTTATATAATGTATTTAAGTCCTATTATTGGTATTTTACTTTTAATAATGCAAGGAGTTGTGTATTATATTGAAAAAGTATCAATGAAAGCATTTATTAGAAATAAAAAGAAAGTAAATAAAAATAATGAAAAACAAATGGGACTTGTTAATGAAAGTATTAGAGGGATTAAAGATATAAAACTTTTAGGACTAAAAAGTAATTTTAAAAGTACAATTAAAGTAAATTTACAAAAAATATATAACTCCTCTTTAAAATTAAATAAAGAAGATATTGTATATGAAAGATGGAGAAATATCGTTATTTCTTTAAGTCTTACAGTTATATATTCTTTAGGACTATTTTTAGTTTATAAAGATATAATAGATTTATCAGTTTTAATAATAATATTTATGTATAGAGACAGAGTATTTAATTTTGTTCTTAATCTTGCCTGGAGTGAGAGAAATATAAGAGAATTTTCAGTGTCGGCTAAAAGAATATTTGATATTATAGATGGCAAAGGTTTTAATGAAGAAAGATTTGGTATTAAACATATTGATAAAATGAGTGGTAATATCGAGTTTAAAAAAGTTTCATTTGCATATGAGGATAATATAGAAGTTCTTCATAATTTAAGTTTTAAAATAAAAGAAAATGATACTATTGCGATAGTAGGAAGAAGTGGAAGTGGAAAAACTACAATATTTAATTTACTTACTAAAGCTTTTTCTGTTAAAGCAGGTCAAATTTTATTTGATGGTATTTCTATAAATGATTTAGATGAAGAAACTTTAAGAAAAAATATTTCAATTATTAGTCAAAATCCTTATGTCTTTAATATGTCTATTAAAGAAAATTTAAAACTTGTAAAAAAGAATGCAACAGATGAAGAAATAAAAAATGTTTGTAAAGTAGCTGAACTAGATAAGTTTATAAAAACTTTACCCCAAAAATATGATACTTTAATAGGAGAAGGTGGAATAAATTTATCAGGTGGACAAAAACAAAGACTTGCCATAGCTAGAGCACTACTTAAAGATACAGAAATAATTCTTTTTGATGAAGCTACGAGTGCACTTGATAATGAAACTCAAGCGAGCATACAAAAATCAATTAATAATATAAGTAAAGATTATACAATAATTATAATTGCTCATAGACTTTCTACTATAAAAGATTGTAATAAGATTTTTGTTATAGATAATGGTAAAAAAGTTGGTGAAGGAACACATCAAGAACTTCTTAAAACAAATAAAGTTTATAAAGAATTATATAAAACAGAATTTGAAATAAAATAAAAACTGCGATTACGCAGCTTTTTTCATTTTTCTTATTTCCTTAGCGCTTAGTCTAACTTTTTTACCATCAACTTTTACTGTTTGAAGATTTAAATTTTGAGTTTTTCTAGTAGCCTTTAAAGAGAAAGGTCTATTATTACCACTCATATTTTTTCTATCTGATACATTCTTAGCCATTTTTATTCCTCCTTGTTTCAACTAACATAAGTAATTTACCATAATTTATGTATTAAGTCAAATAATTATTAATTTATTTCTATTAAATTTTCTTTGCTAAACTCTGATTTATTAGTTCTAAACTAGAGTCAATATATTCTTCTACTTTTAAAGCATCATTTTTTCTTTGAATTAACTCTTCGTGTTTTGAAAAATCTTTATTTAAAAGTAATATAATAAATCCTAAAGCAGTTATTAAAGTCGCAGGTATACTAATG
>JAFQIC010000085.1 GCA_017397745.1 Bacilli bacterium | reverse complement strand
TCTATTGTCATGGCAAGTCCTTTATAGTTTATTTCTTTTTCTTCTTTTTTATCAACTATCATATTTAATGCAAAAAATAAAAGCATTAAAGTACTTATTGATATTACTTTTATTATCTTTTTCATATCTTTTCCTACTTTCTTGCTTTTATTATATAATAAAATACCCCCCCCACAAGAGAACGAATGTTCGAGGTTTCAGGTATTTATTTAATTTATCTATAATTACTTACTTTACATTAATTTCTTCTTTATATGCTGAAGAATACAAATCTATTTCTTCATCTTCGTGTACTATATTTATTTCTTCTAATTTTGGAAGATCATTTTTAGTTGAAAGTCCAAAATAATCTAAAAATTCATTTGTTGTTTTGTATAAATTTGGTCTTCCTAAAGTTCTTTCTTTACCACATTCTTTTATAAAGTTTCTAGCAACTAGTTTTCTTACTATTTGCGCTGAAGAAACTCCTCTTATTTCATCAATTTTAATTCTAGTTATAGGTTCATTATAAGCAATTATTGCAAGTACTTCAAGCATTGCACTTGATAAAGTTTGAGTTCCTCTATCAACAATTAATTTTTCATAATATTCTTTATGAATACTTTTAGTTGTAAGTTTAAATGCATTACCTAAAAAAGAAATTCTAATTCCTCTATTATCACTTTCATAGTCTTTTTGAAGTAAAGATAAATATTCTTTAATTTCTTCTTCTGTTATATTTATAATTTCAGATAATTTTTTTAAAGTTATTCCTTCATCTCCTACAACAAAAAGAACACCTTCTATTAGTCCTTTATAATTCATTTAAGTTATTCCTTTCTAAGTAGATTTTTGAAAAATTATCATCTTGTTTTATAATTATTTCTTCTCCCTTAGCCATTTCTAAAATAGAAAGAAAAGTAACAATTACAAAAGATTTATTAAATTCTTCAAATAATTCATCAAACATAACTCTTTTTTTGCTTTTGAGTATATTTCTTATTTTAACAATTCTATCTTTTATTGACAATTCTTTTTTTGTTATTTTGGTATTTATAGGTTTTTCAAAGTCTTTTCTTTTCAAAAGTTCTTTTAAAGCATTAACTAAATCATCTACTGTTAGTTCGCTATTTTCATTTATCTTTTTATCAGTATACTCATTATATCTTTCAGGAGCTTTTGTATAAAAATTATTTCTTATGTTTTCTAATTTTTTAAATTTTTCAGTGCTTTCTTTATATCTTTTATATTCTAAAAGTCTTCTTTTTAGTTCATCTTCTGGATTTTCTTCATCTTCTAAAGTTTCTTCTTTTTTAGGTAAAAGTTTTTTACTTTTTATTTCCATAAGTTCTGCGGCCAATACTAAATATTCACTAGCAACATCAAGATTCATTGATTCCATACTTTTAATGTAATCTAAATATTGCATAGTTATATCAGAAATATTTATTTCTTCTATTTCCATTTTAGATTCTTTTATCATATGAAGAAGAAGATCTAAAGGACCTTCATAATCATTTATTAAAAACAACTTCACTATTCACAAACCCACCCTTTTGATTTCTCTTTTTTAGAAATCATATCATAATAATCATTTTCAGCATATCTTGTTTTAAATTCTATTTCGCCTAAATTAAAATATTCAAAATCTATTTTATAATATATATTATTATCAGTATAAAGTATATCTTCATCTTTTATATTAGTTTGTTTAAATGTATTATAAAGTTCTTTATATTTATTACTATACTCTGATTTATCTAAACTTTCATTAACTAGTTCAAAAGATTGATTATATTCATAACTTTTAAGCATATTATCAATAAATGTATAAGTAATTTCATTTTCAGTATTTATGTTTTCATCTTTATCTTTTTTAGTACATACTAATGTTTTTGTATAATTTGTTGGTTTTATGACTTCAAGTTTAATGTAGTAAGCTGTGTCATATGATGATGAACTTAAATCTATAGAAAAAGAATGTGTTGAATCTTTTTTTGTTTTTTCGCTTACATTAAATAAAGATTTATTTAAAATTTTACCTTCGTTATCAATTACTTCAATATAAATATTTAATTTACTGATATTTCTTATTGTTTTATCTGCGGTATAACTAAAAACTATTTTATTATTTTCATACTTTTTAAAATCATGAAATTTAATATTTTCTACTCTTTTAAAAGATTCTTTATTAATAACTATATAACCATGTTCTAAATTGCCACTTTCTTCAATATATTCTTCTTTACTATTTATTTGAATTTTAGAAGATGGACTAATAATATTTCTTAAAATAGGCATACATACAACAAATATTATTACTGTTCCAAATAAGAATAATAAAAATTTAAAATCACGTTTTTTTTCTATTGTTGTTTTTAGTTTTACTTTTTTATCTTCTAAATCTAATACTTCTATTTCTTGTTTACTATTTTCATTTGATTCAATATTTACTTCATAAGTTTGATTTTCAACTGTAGTTTTGCTTTCTAATGAATTTACACTTGGTGTTTCATTAGAAACAACTTGAGTCATTGAAGCATTATTTTGAACATCATTTGCATTTATATTTTGATTTACACTTTGATTAATAGTAACTGCTTCTGGTTTGTTATCATTAACTAAAGTTGTAGAATTTAGAGCATTTTGAATATTTTCATTATTTATTGTTTCAGATTTTATTTCTTCTTTTTTCTTATTTTTAAATAATCCCATATTATCACCTTTTTTATCTTAATTTCTTAAGTCAATTATATAATATTTTATAAGAAAAAAAAAGTATTAATTATAACTAAATTATAACTAAAAAATTTATTTTTAATACTTCATTAAAATAATTTATAAATCTATAAAAAAAATTCAAGAATTTAATAACAATTCTTGAATTGCATTTACAAGTGTAATTTAAAATATTTAAATAGTTATATCTAGTAGAATCTTTCCTCGTATTCAAACTCTTGATCTAATATTTTTATTATATCACCTTCTTTTGCTCCCATTTTCTTAAGTTCTTCTTCAACACCCATATTCTTAAGTTTTTTAGCAAATCTTAAGGTAGCTTCATCGCTATTAAATCTAGTCATTTTAAGTAGTTTATGAAGTTCTTCGCCTTCTACTATATAAATATCATTTTCTTTTCTAATAGAATATGGTTTATTATTTTTAAATTCATATAAAACATAATCTTCAAATTCTTCATCTTGATATATTTTATTTTCTTCTTCTTTTATAAGTATATCTTTTAATTTATAAAGAAGTGTATTTATATTTTCTTTTTTCACTGCACTTATAGGAATAATATCCAAGTCAGGAAATTCATTTTTGAATAATTCTAAATTTTCTTTTGAATTTTGTAAATCCATTTTATTTGCAACTAATATCTCAGTTTTATTATAAAGTTTATCACTATATTTTTTTAGTTCATTTCTAATTATTTTATAGTCTTCTATAGGATTTCTTCCTTCACTTGCACTCATGTCAATTATATGACATATAACTTTAGTTCTAAATGCATGTTTTAAAAACCTATCACCAAGACCTATTCCTTCTGAAGCACCTTCTATAAGTCCAGGTAAATCAGCAACTACAAAACTATAGTCATCTACTTTTACTACACCAAGATTCGGAGATAATGTTGTAAAATGATAATCAGCAATTTTAGGTTTAGATGCACTTATTATACTAATGAGACTACTTTTCCCCACAGATGGAAAACCAACAAGACCAACATCAGCTAAAAGTTTAAGTTCACAAAGAAGAGTTTTTTCTTCTCCAGGTTCGCCATATTCACTAGTAAGAGGCGCTTTATTTTTATTTGTTTTAAATGCAGAGTTACCTTTTCCTCCTCTTCCACCTTTTGCTACAACACATCTTTCTTTATCTTCTATTAAATCGCATATAATAAGACCTGTATCATTATCTTTAATAGTTGTTCCTATAGGAACTTTTATAACTAAATCTTCTGATGTTTTTCCTGTTTTATTATTACTACTTCCATTACCGCCTTTTTCGGCTTTTATTGTTTTTTGATATTTTAAATCAATAAGCGTTTTTAAACCTTTTTCAGCTTCAAAAATTATATTACCTCCTCTTCCTCCATTTCCACCATCAGGTCCGCCCATTTCAATATATTTCTCATGTCTAAAAGAAGTAGATCCATCTCCACCATCACCTGCTTTAACTTTAATTATTACTTCATCTATAAACATATTTTTACCTCTTCACTTCAAATATTTTTATTAATCTTTCAATTCTTTTTCTATCTTTTTCTGGAATAATATTATTTAAAATTTTTTTATATTTATTTACTATATACTCATTCTTTTTATTTAATAACAGTATATTTTGATGATTAACACCAATAATTAAATCTTCTTCGCTGTATTTTTCTTTACCTTTTACAAAAACTATTAGATTATAAAATTTATCTTTTTCAAAAATTATTTCCTCTTTTTCAATTTTATAACCATTACCAGTCATATATTTTCTAAGTACATAGTGATCATTATTACTAATTGTAATTATTTTATTATATTTAAGTTTACTTTCATCTATAATATTTATTATTAAATGTGCACCCATACCTGCTAAAACTAGTGTATTTATTTTAGGATTATTTATGTTTTTAAGGCCATCTGATACATAAAATTCTATAAATTTTTTTAAATTTAAAGATTCAACTTTTTTTATAGCACTTTCAATTATATTTTTTCTTAAATCTGATGCGCAAGAAAATTTTTCTTTTTTAGCAAGTTCTATCCCTAGAAGCGCCATATCACATCCAACATCTAAAACTATATCATCTTTTTCAATATATTTTAGTATAGCATTAATTCTTTTACTCATTTTTTAATCAATTAAGAAATCCTTTAATTTTTTTGCTCTTGATGGATGTCTTAATTTTCTTAATGCTTTAGCCTCAATTTGTCTTATTCTCTCTCTAGTTACTCCAAACCTTTTTCCAACTTCTTCTAAAGTATGACAGCTTCCATCAAAAAGTCCAAATCGAAGTTCTAAAACTTCTTCTTCTCTTTTAGTTAAAGTTAAAAGTACATCTTTAAGTTCTTCTTTTAATATTTCGTAAGTAGTAAATTCCTCAGGTGACATTGTTCTTTCATCTGCTAAGAAATCTCCGAGATGCGAATCATCTTCTTCTCCTATAGGTGTTTCTAATGAAACAGGATCTTGACTTATTTTCTTTATTTCTACTATTTTCTCAACTGAAAGTCCCATTTTTTTAGATAATTCTTCTTCAGTTGGCTCACGATTAAGTTCAAGTGTAAGTTGTCTTTCTATTCTAACCATTTTATTTATTGTTTCAACCATATGAACTGGAACTCTAATTGTTCTTGCTTGATCAGCAAGTGCTCTTGTTATGGCTTGTCTTATCCACCAAGTAGCATAAGTACTAAACTTATATCCTTTATCGTAATCAAATTTTTCAACTGCTTTCATCAGTCCTATATTACCTTCTTGTATTAAATCCAAAAATAATAATCCTCTTCCAACATATCTTTTAGCTATTGAAACAACTAATCTTAAATTTGATTCAGCTAAAATATTTTTTGCTTCTTCTTCACCAGCCGCTACACGTTTTGAAAGTTCTTGTTCTTCATCGAGTGTTAAAAGACTAATTTTACCTATTTCTTTTAAATACATTCTTACATTATCATTAACACTCATATCTTTTGATTCATTTGGAATATCATCGATTATAATTTCTTCATTTAAATTTATCCCACCTGCATCTTCTTCACCTTCAGCGATAACATCAACATTATTTTCAGTTAAAACATTATATAGTTCATCAAGTGAATTACTATCAATTTCTAAATCAATAAACTTTTTAGCTATTTGCTCATATGTAATAAACCCAATACTTTTTCCTTCTTCAATAAGTTCTTTTACTCTTTCTTCAAATGATTTAATTTCATTTACCATTCTAACACTTCCTTTTTCATATTTTCTATTTTTTTAAGCAATTCTTTTTTTTCATTTATATCAAGACTATTTTTTAATTTATTTGTATATTTTTCTATTTCTTTTTTTACCGAATACAATTTAATTGTATTTATGTAATCTTCTAACTCATCATCTGTATAATTTTCCATATGATTATAACTCATAACTTTTTTAAATACAGTATTTAAATTTTCATCATTTATAATATGTGTTATAAAATCTTCTAATTTAAATTCTTTGTATTTTAGTTTATATCCTACAATTTCGGAGGCTAAATAATTCATATCCTTATTAATTAAATAACCTAATCTTTTTTGAAATATATTAATTACTTCTGGATAATTCATCATTAAATAAATTATCCTTATTTCACTAATTTTAAATTTATTTAATTTTTCTTTTTCTATAGGTTTATTTTCATATTTTATTTTTATTTTTTTATTTTTCACTATTTTAGAAAGTAAAGTACTTTTATTTATATTGTATTTATTTGAAAGTTCAGTTATTTTAATTTCTTTTAATATATCATCATCTAACTTATTTATACTTTCTATTGCTTCATTTATATACTTACTTAAATCTTCTGCATTACTTAGATTTTTATTATTTTTTAAAAAATCTAATTTAAAATCTATAAAATCTATTTTATTTCTATAAGCAGTTATAAAGTCTTCCTTACCATATTTGGTTATTAATTCATCTGAATCTTTTGCTTTATTAAAAACTATTACTTTTAAATTAATATTTTCTTCAGTTAAAAATTGTTCTCCAACCATAATACTTCCAGTCTTACCAGCATGATCTTGATCTAGGTTTAAAGTTACTGACACTTTCAAATCTTTTATAATTTTTATTTGTTCCTTTGTCATATTAGAACCCATAATTGCTACCGCATTTTTTATTCCAATACTATGAAGTCTTATAACATCCATAAATCCTTCACAAATAATAACTTCTTTCGCTTTTCTTATGTTATCTTTAGCATTGTAAAAATTATATAAAATTTGACCTTTTTTAAAAATTATTGTTTCTTTAGTATTTCTATATTTATTAATATCTTCTTCGTTATATATTCTTCCACTAAAAGCAACTATATTATTATTAGTATCTCTTATAGGAAATATTATCCTATTAGTAAATGAATCTTTTAAATTTTCATTTATAATATCTAAATCAACTAAAGTTTTTTTATCATAGTTTTTTAATAATACTTGTCCAAGTCCACCATTTAAACTTAGTCCTATATCAAATTCATCAATTAATTTTTTATCTATATTTCTTTCTTCTAAATATTTCTTAGCTTTAATTCCTTCTTTAGTATTTAAATTATTTTTATAAAATAAAGTAACTTTATTATATATATCATAATATTTTTCATATTTACTATTTTTCTTATTTTCTTTTTTTAATATTTTTATTCCACACTTTTCACCTAGTATTTCACACGCTTCTAAAAAAGGTATATTTAAATACTTCATTAAAAATGTTAAAGCATTTCCAGACTCTCCACACACAAAACATCTAAATATTTGTTTATCTTTGCTTACTGACATACTAGGAGAATGATCATCATGAAATGGACATATACAAAAGTGATTTTTTCCCTTAGGAATTAATGAAATATATGAACCAATTACATCTACTATATCATTTGCTCTTAGTATTTCTTTAATCTTTTCACTATTATCCATTCAATTCCTCCCTACTTATTATATACGCCACAAAACAAAAAAACGCTTTTTTTGCGTTTAATTTTCTTTTTTTTCTACAATTTTTATTTCACCTGGATTATAAACTTCCAAATAACTATTATTATATAAAACAGTTTTATCTATATTTTTTCGTGATAAATAACTATCATATAATTTTTGATCTTCAGACAAAAACAAATTTTTTTCAGTATAAAGAATATTTTTTAAAATTATATATCCTTTGTCACTATTTAATAATTCATATATGTTGTAATTTCCTATTGTAATATTTTCTTTATTAAAAAAGTTAATTTGCTCTACAAGAAATACACTACCATCACTTCTTTTAATATTTTTTTGATTATCTTTTATTTCTCCTTCATTATTTTCATCTTTATCATATATTAATTTTTCATTTTCTTTTTTTAGTATTCCTAAATAACCTTTTCTTAAAGATAAATTCGTAGCAATATTTGTTTTACTTAAAACTTCATTATAAATAATATCTTCTTCTTCATATGATAATTTTTTTATATCTAAATCACATTTAAGATATAATATAGAAGGATTTAATACAGCTTTGTTTTCTATATCATAATATACTAATTTTAATAAATCATTTTTTTCAAGTATTGCGTATAACCCTTCTGTTTTATCTTTTCTTTCAAATATATTTATTGAAAATTTTTCTTCTTTTGAATCCTTAATTGTTTTGTAAAGTGTTGCTAAAGTAACATTATTAATTGAATACAAAGTATTTTCGTAATATTGTATAGGTTCTTTACCAGAAGGCTTATGAGAATTTATAAATGAACTAATATTTCCAAAATACATAGAATTTCCTTCATATCCATTTAAATATTCTTTATTTTCTAAATATAAATCTACTGCGATAAATTTACCATCAATTTCAATTATATTCCAATAGTGTTTTTTCTTAAATTCCAAAGATTGTAATACACCTTTTACTAACTGAGTATTTATATCTAATCTATTTAGTATTTCTTTGTAAATAAGAACTACTGATAGATTACTTACATTTTTACTTACAATTCCTTTAAGAGAATTTTCTTTTGTCATTTCATTTTCTTTATAATATTTATAAGAAAAATATTTTCTTAAATTTTCATAAACGTAAAAAGCTTTTTCTAAATTCGAAAAATTTGAATTCACTTCTTTTTCAATTTTTTCAAAATGATAAACTATATTATATAGTTCATCTTTTGTATAAGTTATAATACTATTAATTTCATCCAGGTCTTTTTTTGAAACATCTTCTGTTTTTAATCCGCTTTTTATTCTAAACTTTAATTTATTAGATTTAGTTATCAAATTAATCATTTCAGTAGTAAGACCTTTTGTACTATTTAAAACAATTATAATATTTGAAAATATATTATTTTTAACTAAGTCGTTAATATAGTTAATTAAATTAGGGTTAAAACTAGTTAAATCAATTACTTTATTTGAAAACATTATTTAGCCCCCTTTGGAAGTAATATTTCATTATCAATATAAATATTTACATCATTACTTAAAAGTATCTTAATTACGTTAACATTTCCTTTATATTGTACCGATGAAATATAAAGTTCTTTTAAATTTTTTAATTTTAAACAAAAATTTAAATCTAGTATATTAGTATTTTTAATTTTTAAAATACTTAGATTTGAAAATTCATTTAAATCGTTACTACTTTTTACTGTTGAATTAGTTAATTCTAAATAAGTAAGAGATAAATTAATAAAATATGTTAAATCTATTTCTTTATATCCAATTAAAGTTAATTCTTTTAAATTTTTAATCCTATTTATTACACCAATGTTTTCTATATATGAATTTATAAATACAACATGTTTAACAGATAAATTTGATAATATAGATAAATCCTGAAAAGTACAAGAAGTAAAAGAAAGACTTAATAAATTTTTAAGTCTTAAAATAAATGCAAAAGAAGCTATATCAATATGCATATTTGATAAGCTTAAAAATTTTAAATTAGGAAAATATTCTAAATCTTCTAAGAATATTTTATTATATTTTAAATCTATACCTATTGGATTTAAATCCAACATTTTAATACTTTTTAAATCTTTTAAACGTATATCTTCTTTTTTCCCAATATGAAAAGAAATAGATTCATTTAAGATTTCAGATCTAAATTTTATCATTTTAACACCCTTTTTATTAACTCTTTTTTATTTTAAAATATCAAAATAACTTGTATGAAAATAAAGTACATAAAGAAGTATTAATAAAAATATTAATATTCCAAAAATTATTACAGTTCTTTTTTTATTTTCCATAACTCACTCTCCATTATAATTATATAATAAATTTTTCTAAAAAACAAAAAGTAAATAAATGTTTTACAAATTATTTACTTTTTTATTAT
>JAFQIC010000084.1 GCA_017397745.1 Bacilli bacterium | reverse complement strand
TTACTAAATTGTGGAGCACGTCTTGCTTTCTTAAGACCATATTTTTTACGTTCTTTAATTCTAGCATCACGAGTCACCATTCCAGCGCTTTTTAAATCACTTCTAAATTCAGGATTATAAAGCATAAGAGCTCTAGCTATTCCTAAACGGATCGCACCAGTTTGACCTGTAAAACCTCCACCTTTAACGTTTACTTCAACATCTAAAGTTTTTTCAGTATCAGTTATATTTAAAGGTTGTTTTAAATCCATTACTAAAGTTTCATAAGGCATATATTCGTTAACATCTACTCCATTAACTGTTATATTTCCTTTACCATTTTTTAATGTTACTCTAGCGCTACTTGATTTTCTTCTTCCTGTTGCTGTCCAAACATTTTCTTTTACAGTTTTTGCCATTACTATCCTCCTATACCTCTAATGTCTCAGGTTTTTGAGCATTTTGATTATGTTCACTACCACTATAAACAAATAATTTTTTATACATTTGTCTTCCTAATCTATTGTGTGGAAGCATTCCTTTAACAGCTCTTTCTACCATTTCTACTGGATAATTCTCACGCATTGTTCTAGCGCTTCTTACTCTAAGACCACTTGGATATCCAGAATGATTGTAATACATCTTTTTATCTAATTTATCTCCAGTAAGATTTACTTTTGAAGCATTAACGATTATTACATAATCTCCTGAATCAATATGAGGAGTATATGTAACTTTGTGTTTTCCTCTAAGTACAGTTGCTGCTTTAGTTGCAACACGTCCTAAGTTTTGCCCTTCAGCATCAATTACATACCACTTACGAGAAACTTCTTCTTTTTTTAACATAAATGTTTTCATATTTTCTAATCCCTTCTTTGACTTTAACACAAAAACCTTCCCACAGTTTCATGCCTCCATCAAAATGTACCGAGTATGATTATACTAAAAAGAATTAAAACTGTCAATAAAATTATACTAACAACTAGTCTTTTTAATATATTTTAATCATATTCTATTCTTGACAAACAATAAATATAATAATAAAATTATATTATAGAATAAAACGGAGGAAAAAAAGAATGAGAAAAAATTTACTAGCTCCTATAATATTAGGTTTTCTATCATTAACTTCTTTCGGTGCAGGAGCTATAGGATTAGTCCAAAGTATGGATAAAGAACCATTAGATCAAAACACAGAGTACATAATTAAATATAATTATTATGTGGATGATGAAGAAGTAACATCATTACCAACAAATAAGAATAAAAATAAACCCGATTATGTTTTTAACAGATACAGTTGTACAAATAAAGTTACTGGTGAGTGGAATGAAAATACTTGGACATTTACACCTACAATAACAAATAATGCAACATGTAAGTTATATTTTAATAAAGCAAATTATAAAATTAACTTTAACATTGAATACGGTGAACTTAGAAATAATAATGGAACTCTTTTAAGTGATGAACAAAAAGAAAAAGGTTTCACAGTTGAAAGAGAAAAAGATTATGTTGCTAAAATAGTCCCAGATGAAGGATATTCATTAGTTTCTGTAGAATGTGATAAAGAAAATGTTACAAACTGGGACAAAGAAAACAACGAACTAACAGTTAAAAATGTTAAAGAAGATACAACTTGTAAAGTTAAATTTGGAATAAGTAATTATGAAGTAAAAATAAATGTTGTAGGTGGTGCCGGCACAACAACATTAAATGTAGATCATGGAAATCAAGTAAATTCAGTTGTTACTCCTAATGCTGGTTATGGTAATGCTAAAATAACTTGTTCAAATGGACAAACAGGAGTATGGCAAGATAATAAATTCACAATAGAAAAAATTACAAATACGACAGAATGCGCTGTAGAGTTTTCAATACTTGCATATGAAATTAAAGTTAATGTAGATGGTGGAACTGCTACTCCTTCTTCATACACTGTACATTATAATAGTTCAAAGAAATTTACTATCACACCAGACAAAGGTTATACAGTATCAGAGGGCTACGGTGTAACAGGTTGTCCTACAGGAACACTTAAATACTCAAATGGAGAATTAGAACTTACAGTTAGTGATGTTACTACGGATTTAACTTGTAACGTAACACTTAAAAAATTACCTGAAGAAGAATCATCTAGTACACAAGAAATTGAAAATGGAGAAAGTTAATCTCCATTTTATTTTACACTTTAATTTTTTTTACTATTATGCTAAAGTATTTATGTGATTTTATATGTGGAAAATTGGAAATGTAAAAATAAATAATCGTATTGTATTCGCACCAATGGCTGGTGTTTCAAACATTAGCTTTAGAACTATTATTAAAGAAATGGGTGCTGGACTTATTTATTCCGAAATGGTTAGTTCTTTGGGAATAGTTTATAATTCAAAGAAAACAATAGATTTATTAAAGATCAACAAGTCTGAAAAGCCTATAAGTATTCAGATATTTGGAAGTGATGAAAAATCTTTTGTGAAAGCCGCAAAATTTATAGAAGAAAATATAAAACCAGATATAATAGATATAAATATGGGATGTCCAGTTCCAAAAATTGCTGTCAAATCTCAAGCAGGCTCTTCACTTTTAAAAAATCCATTAAAAATTTATGAAATAGTAAAAGCAGTTTCCTCCTCAGTATCTTGTCCTGTTACTGTTAAAATAAGAAGTGGCTGGGATGAAAAAAATATTAATGCTGTAGAAGTAGCGAAACTTATAGAAAAAGCAGGAGCAAGTGCTATATGTATTCACCCACGAACAAGAAGTCAAGGTTATAGTGGTCATTCTAATTGGGACATAATAAAACAAGTTAAAGAAAATGTAAAAATTCCTGTTATAGGGAACGGTGACATTCACACTATTTACGATGCAAAAAAAATGCTTGATGAGACTGGATGTGATGCTATTATGATTGGTAGAGAAACATTAGGTAATCCTTGGATAATAAAAGAATGTATTGAATATATTGAAAACGATAAAATTATAGACAAACCAACATATATGGATAAAATAAATATGCTTTTGAAACATTATGAACTTTTAAAAAAATACGAAAATGAAAAAACTGCACTTTTAGAAATAAGAATGCATGCACTTTGGTATATAAAAGGACTACCAAATAATAAAGATATAAAAAACAAATTAGTAACCGCTAAAACACAAGAGGAATTTATTAGTATAATTAAGGAATATATAACATATTTACAAAACACCGAAACGGCCGCAATTTAATTTTTATAGTTGATTTTTGTTGACTTTAAATAAAATTTATTGTAATATATACACGTAAATTGATGAAGCAGACAAGTAGTAATAATTTTATTTAAAAGAGAGTTAGTGTATGGTGTAAACTAATAATAGGTTATTATGAATAAAAACTGCCAAGTGGAAGTAATTCCCGGATTGTTCCGTTATAAATAATTAAGTTAAAAATAAGATGGTACCGTGCATAAGCACTCTTAAAGTACTATCTTTTTATATTTTAAGGAGGAAATTAAATGAGAGAACTTAGTGATCAAGAAATCGTAAGAAGAGAGAAAATGAAAGATTTTGAAAGTCGTGGAGTAAAGCCTTTTGGCGAAAAATTTGAAGTTAATGACACTACAAAAGATTTAATTAATGCATATGGAGATCTTTCTAAAGAACAATTAGAAGAAATGAATATTTCTACTATTGTTGCCGGAAGAATTATAACAAAAAGAGTTAAAGGTAAAGCTGGATTTATGAACATTCAAGATAAATACGGCCAAATACAAATTTATGTTAAAATTGATAATATAGGCGAAGATATGTATTATATATTTGACAAAAATGACCTTGGTGATATTGTTGGAATAGAAGGAACACTTATGAGAACTCATACAGGTGAACTAACTATTAAAGCATTAAAATACACACATTTATCTAAAGCATTAAGACCTCTTCCTGAGAAATTTCATGGTCTATCAGATATTGAAGAAAGATACAGAAGAAGATATGTTGATTTAATTATGAATAGTGAAGCAAGAAGAATTGCTTTTATGAGACCAAAAATAATTAGAAGTATACAAAACTTTCTTGATGAAAGAGGGTTTGTTGAAGTAGAAACTCCTATTTTAAGCACTATTAAAGGTGGAGCGACTGCAAGACCATTTGTAACACATCACAATACATTAAATATTGATATGTATTTAAGAATCGCTACAGAATTAAATTTAAAAAGACTTATCGTTGGCGGAATGGACGCTGTTTATGAAATAGGAAGACTTTTTAGAAATGAAGGTATGGATAAAAATCACAACCCAGAATTTACTACTATAGAACTTTATAAAGCATACAGTGATATAGATGGTATGATGGAAATAACTGAAGCATTAATAAAAAATGCTATAGAAAAATCATTAGGTACACTTAACATAACTTACAAAGGTCATGAACTTGATTTTAATAAACCATTTAATAAAATAAGATATACTGATTATATTAAAAAAATGTGTGGAGTAGATTTTGATAAAGAAATGTCTCTTGAAGAAGCAAAAGAACTAGCACAAAATCATGGTATAGAAGTTGAAAATCATTTTGAGTACGGTCATATAGTAGAAGCTTTCTTTGAAAAATATTGCGAAGAAGATATTATTGAACCTACATTTGTATATGACTACCCAATAGAAATAAGTCCACTTGCTAAAAAACATGAAAAAGATCCAAGATTCACTTATAGATTTGAACTATTTATACTAGGCAGTGAATATGCTAATGCATTTAGTGAAATAAATGATCCAATCGATCAAAGAGAAAGATTTGAATCACAAGTAAAAGAACAACAATTAGGAAATGATGAAGCATCAGATATGGATGAAGACTTTATAGAAGCTCTTGAATATGGAATGCCACCAACTGGAGGTATGGGACTAGGAATAGATAGACTTATAATGCTTATAACTGGAAGCGAAACAATTAGAGAAGTTATTCTTTTCCCACATATGAAAGAAAGAAATTAATTTTTAAAGTATTACAACTTTTATGTAATACTTTTTTCTTTAAATTAAATACATTAAAGCTAATAATTGTGTAAATACTAAATATAGGTGATTTTTTATGGCAAACTATAAATCAGCTATATCATTTGGATTAGTTCATATCCCAGTTTCATTAGAGCCAGTTATTAAAAATAACGATACATCTTTTAATCAACTTCATAAAAAATGTAAGCATAGAATAAGTTATATTAAATATTGCCCTTATTGCAAAAAAGACGTTGAACAAAAAGATTTAGTGAAAGCATATGAATACACTAAAGATAATTATGTTGAGTTTACTAAAGAAGATTTTGAAAAAATAAAAACTGAGGAAGATAAAACACTTGAAATAATTTCATTTGTAAAAATTTCAGAAATTGATCCAATATATTTGGAAAAAAGTTATTATTTAGAAACGGATAACAAAAATAAAGCTTATACGCTCTTTAAAAAAGCACTTGAAAAAGAAAAAAAAGTTGCTATAGCTAAAACAATTTTAGGAAATAAAACCTACTATGGAATGATTAGATTTAGTGATAAAGCAATAATATTTACAACTTTTTATTTTGAAGAAGAAATTAAAAATTCTGATATAATAGAAGATTATACTTATTCTGAAAAAGAATTAAATCTTGCAATTGAATTAATTAAAAGTATGACTGATAGATTTAAACCAGAAACATTTAAAGATGATTATCAAGATAAAATAAAAGATGCTATAGAGAAAAAAATAAATGGTGAAAAAATAAAAACAAGTAAAAGTAAAAAGAAAGAATCTATAAGCGATTTAATGGAAGCACTTGAAAAAAGCATCAGAAAGAAAAAACATGCATGAGTATATTTAAAAATAAAGATATTAAACCTATGCTTTTAACTGAAACCTCCAAACCTTTTAACGATAAAAATTATATATTTGAATTAAAGTTTGATGGTATAAGAACTCTAATTTATATATCAAAAAATAATATAATTATAAAAAGCAGAAATCAACTAATATTAAATGATTTATTTCCAGAATTATTAGATATTAAAAATAATTTTAAAACAAACATAATATTTGATGGAGAAATAGTTGTTTTAAAAGATGGTAAACCTTCATTTAGTTCACTTCAAAAAAGACTTCATATAAAAGATAAAAATAAAATTAATAAATTAAAAAAAGAATATCCAGCTACTTTTATATGTTTTGATATTTTATACGAAACAAAGGATTTAACTAATTTAAAACTAATAAAAAGAAAAGAAATACTAAATAAATATAAAGATACTAAAGAATTTATTAAAACTATTTATTATAAAGAAAATGGAATTAATTTATTTAATGCAGTTAAAGAAATGAATTTAGAGGGAATTGTTGCTAAAAACATAAACAGTACTTATCAAATAAATACAAGAAGTAACGATTGGATAAAAATTAAAAATTTAAAAGATGATGATTTTTATATTTGTGGATATTTAGAAAAAGAAAATGTTGCCTCTTTGCTACTAGGAGAAAAAAAAGATAATAAATATATTTATGTTGGTAAAGTAACCATTGGTAAAAAAAGAAATGAATTTAGAATAATAAAAAATTGTAAAATCACAAAAAATAATCTTACAAATTTTAACGATAAAAATTATATTTTTATAAATCCTTCTATTAAATGTACAGTAAATTTTCTAGAACGAACAAATAATAATTCACTTAGACATCCTGTTTTTAAATGCTTAAAAATGTAATTATAATTTATTAACTAAAGTAGAATAACTTTTTATTTCAAAATCAGCATATCGACTTATTAATTCTCTATCAGAATCATTATATCTATCATGCACCACTACTGTTTGAAGATTTGCTTTTTTTGAAGCAATAACGCCTTCTAAAGAGTCTTCAAAAACTAAAACTTCACTTGGAAGTGCACCTAAACTTTCAATTGCTTTAAGATAAACTTCTGGATTAGGTTTTTTATTTTCTATATCATCTTTAGTTAATATCACCCCATCAAATAATTTAAAATCCTCTGTTTTTCTTTTTATGTTAGGACTATTATCACGATAAAAATCTATTTGTTCTCTTGTACTTAAAGTAGCTAAAGATATGGTAAATCCATATTTTTTTAAAAGCATTAAAAATGTTTCAGCATCTTTCTTTAAATCAAGTTTTATAGCTGAAGAATTTATTGCTTCTTTTCTTTTTTTAGCAATATCTTCAGCGCTTATGCCAAATATACCATAAGTATCTATCAAATACTGATTATATTTTTCATATATATCACCACTAGAATTATTATGCAAAAACTTCCTTCTTTCCAAATCTAGCGTTTCTCTAGGTTTTACACCAAAACTTTGTAATACTACTTTATCAGCATTTTCCCACATAGGTAAAGAATTTGCTAAAGTTCCATCCCAATCAAATATAATATATTTTTTTCCTCTAAACATTTTTCCACCTCGTTAATTATTTATTGTACCACATATAATATCAAATAAGTAAATTAAATTCATAAACCTTATAACATTTTTTATAAAATATTTGTGATTAAATACTGAAAATATTAAAATTTATAAGGAATTCTTTCAAAATAAAAATATTTGTAGTATAATTTAAATGGGAGGTAAAAATGAAAAAGCATGGATTGTTTAAAATCCTTTCACTTACTATTGTAGGACTTCTTGTAATAAGTTGGTTTGTTAAAGCAAGTTACTATAGCGGAAGTGAAATGGTTGATCTAGGTCTATATAGAATAGGTTTATACGAACTATTTAACTATCCATTTTTATCAGTACAATTTTTCATAATACCAATAGTTTTTATAATAACTGTTGCAGCATTTTATGGCGTACTTGGTAAAACAGGAAAATATAGATCTATGGTTGAAAAACTAGCAGCAAAATTTAAAGGAAAGGAAATTTTATTCTTAATAATTGCATCTTTTGTTTTAGCCGCATTACAATCTGTATTTGGTTATGGACTATTACTTTTCATATTCATACCATTTATATGTTCAGTAATATTGCAACTTGGATACGATAAAATGACTGCTTTGATTGTATCATTTATTTCAATATTAATTGGTACAATAGGAAGTACATTTGATCCAACAATTGTAAATACTTTAGAACAAGTAACAGGTTATACAGCAAATATTATTCCTAGAATAGGATTATTTGTAATATGTTATGTTGTATATTTATTATTCTTAATAAAATATGCTAAAAAAGCTAAAACACTTAATGACAAAAAAGATGATAAAGAAATTGATGATGCATTTTTAGGTGAAAGAAAAAATAATAAAAAACCAATATGGCCTTTAATTGTTATTCTTTCATTAGTATTTGTAGTTTTAGTTTTAGGTGCGACTAATTGGGAAACTATATTTAATATTACTTGGTTTAATGAAATGCATACTGCAGTAAAAACTTGGGCTATTGGTGAAGACTATACAGTTGCCGCTTATATCTTCGGAAACTTCTTAGCATTTGGTAGTTGGACTTTTACAGACTTTTCATTAATGCTAATAATGGCTTCATTTATTTTAAAACTTATCTACGGAATTAAAATGAATGATTTCTTAGATGGCATTAGTGAATATATTGGTAAAATTATTAAACCTGTTGGTATTATAATACTAGCATATGTTGTAGTAATAATCACAGCTTATCATCCATTCTTTGCTACTATAGCGGCTTGGATAACTGATTTAACATCTAAATTCAATATAATTACAACAACAGTAGTTACTGCCTTAGGATCATTCTTAAATATAGAAATGGTTTATTTATCACAAAGTTCTATTCCTTATATAGCTAGTACATTTACTAGTGATGCTGCTCTTAATTCATTAACTTTAATTTCACAATCAATATATGGATTATCTATGATTGTTGCTCCAACAAGTATTATCCTAATTTTAGGATTAGAATATTTAAATATTCCTTACACAAAATGGATGAAATCAAGTTGGAAATTTATAGTTGAATTATTAGTAGTAATACTTGCTATAATAATAATAGTTACACTTGTATAATTAAATTATTTAAAGAACTGATATTAAAATTACAGTTCTTTTTATTTT
>JAFQIC010000083.1 GCA_017397745.1 Bacilli bacterium | reverse complement strand
TTTTGTTTGTCACAAAAATTTATATATCTATTATTAATATAGTAGGGGTATAAATTATATGATTAAAATAAAAATTAATTCCAAAAATGTTAAAAAAGGAGATATATTTTTGGCAATTAAAGGAATAAATAGTGATGGACATGATTATATAGAAGATGCAATTAAAAATGGTGCTGAAGAAATTATATGTGAAAAAGGAAAGTATAGTGTAAAAACTACAAAGGTAAGAAATACAAGAAAATATTTAGTGCGTTATTTAAAAGATAATTATTATGATGAAATAAAGGATATTAAATTAATAGGTATAACTGGAACTAGTGGAAAAACAACTACTGCATTTTTAACTTATGAATTATTAAAAAGTTTTGGTGAAAATGTAGCATATATAGGTACTAATGGTTTTTATATTAAAGGTTTTGTTAAATCAATAGATAATACAACACCTGATATATATGAACTTTATGAACTTTTATTATTTTGTAAAAATGAAAATGTTAAAATAGTTGTTATGGAGATAAGTTCACATGCTCTTAAGTTAAAAAGATTAGAAAGTCTTTATTTTGATATTTCTTGTTTTACAAATTTAAGTTCTGAACATATGGATTTTCATAAAAATATGAGAAATTATTTTAATTCTAAAAAGAAATTATTTAAATTACTTAGAAATGATAAAATTGCTATAATTAATGAAGGAAAGTATTCTAAAAAATTAATGAGAATTAAAAATAAAAATATTCTTGTTAAAAAAAGTGATATTACTAATATAAAATATTTTATTAATAAGACAGAATTTTATTTTAAAAGTGAAAAATATATAATACCATTAGTAGGATACTATAATATTTTAAATTATTTAGATGCATTATTAATTGTAAATAGTTTAGGTTATAAAATAAAAGATATAAAAAAAATTCAGGTTAATGCACCAATTGGAAGAATGGAAATGATTGAATATAAAAATAATGTAATTTTCATAGATTACGCACATAAGCCAGATGCAGTTAGTAAAGTACTTGATTTAGCAAATGAAATAAAAGAAGAAAAAATATATGTTGTTATAGGTTGTGGAGGAGATAGGGATAAAACCAAAAGACCAGTAATGGGTAAGATTAGTACAGACTTAAGTGATTTTGTAGTATTTACAAATGATAATCCAAGAACTGAAAAAGCAGAAGATATACTTAGTGATATAATTAGAAATTTAAAAAATGATAATTTTAAAATTATAAAAGATAGAAAAAAAGCTATTTTATATGCGATGAATTTACTTTCAAATAAAGATATATTATTAATATTAGGAAAAGGTCATGAAAATTATCAAATAATAGGGAAAACTAAAAAATATTTTAGTGATAAAGAAATAGTATTAAGTCAAATAAATTTTGATTTAAAAAATGTTGATATAAAAAAAAATATATGATAAAATTACTATAAGACTATAGGAGAGTGTTTAATATGGCATTTGGAAAGTTTAAAGAAATTTTTAGTACAGAAGAAGAAGCAGTAGTTAATGAAGATGAATACTATACAGTAAAAAATGATGAATCTGGAAAAAAGATAATTGATGGTGGAAATAAAATGATTCTTATTGAACCACGTGCATATTCAGAAAGTCAGCAAATTGCAGATCACTTAAAAGCTAGAAATGCTGTAGTGGTTAATTTTAAACGTGTAACTTCTGATCAAGCAAAAAGAATTATTGACTTTTTAAGTGGAACATTGTACGCTATAGGTGGAGATTTACAAAAAATCGGTGGAGGAATATATTTATGTACTCCAAAAAATGTTAATGTACAAGGTAAAATAACAGAAGAAGACAAAGAAGAAAAAAGTGCAGTTGTAGATAACGAAGTTGAATGGTAAAATAGAAAAAAAGAAGGTTTTATTATGAAAAAATTTGACACAGTTTTTCGTGGATATGATAAAACTCAGGTTCATCAAACTCTTGATAGTATAATAAAATCATATGAAGGACTTTTGGAAAAAAGTAAAATCACGGAAGAAGAAAATAAAAGGTTAAGAGAAAAAAATGATTATTATGTAAAGTTAGAAAATACTTTAAATAGAGCTATTTTTGCAGCAGAGTCTGCTTCTGATCAAATTAAGCAAGTTGCAAGAGGTGAAGCAGAAAGCTTGATAAGTGAAGCTAAAAGAAATGCTAATAGAATTATAAATGATGCACTTTTAAAAGCAGAAAAAGTACAAAGTGAATCTGATAATTTGAAAAGAAATATTTTATCTTACAAAAGAAGACTTAAAACTATAATAGAAGAACAACTTACAATAATAGAAGAAATAGATAAAATAAGAATAAATGATTAAATAGAGAATTAAATAAGTTCTCTTTTTTTTATTTGATTTATAAAAACAAATGTTTGTAAAAATGTTGACTTAAATTTGCCCTTGTACTATAATTGTTTGTACTAAAAGATTATTAAAATATAAATTTTAATTTTAAGGAGGTGTGTTTGTGGCTTTTAATTATACAAAATTAAATGATAATACGCTTTTAGTGAAAGATCCAGTTCATAATGAAATAATAGTTGAATATCCTTTTTCTAAAATAGTATTATCAAAAGAAATGTTGAGACTTGGAAATATAACACAAAATGGTTTTTCGCAGTATGAATTTGAAGGACTTAAAAATAATGATAGATTAAGTCATAGTGTTGGTGCTTTTCATATAATGAAGCATATACTTGAAAGACTAAAACAAGCATTATTAGAATATAACATTGAAATAAGTAAAGATGATATAGAT
>JAFQIC010000010.1 GCA_017397745.1 Bacilli bacterium | reverse complement strand
CTCTTGTATCTTTTCAACACTTACTCCTGTTATTTCTGAAATGTCACTATATTTCATATTCATCTTAAGCATTTTCATAATATGTTTAAATATTGTATTTTTCTTTCCTTCAACTAGTCCTTCAGCTAGTCCGGCTTTTTTTCCTTCAGCTAGTCCAACTTTCTTTCCTCTTAACTCTCCTTCATACTCAGCTGAAGCTATATCTAATTCTCTTATTGAATCCCATGTTGTTGTCATTATATCTTTTAATGTATATTCCATTTGCTCTTCTACCTCCTTCCTCATTTTTTCTTTTACTTCTTTTTCATAGTTCATTTTTTCTATTATTTTTCTTATTTTTTGTGTATCTTTTACTTTTGTATTTAATAGCTTACACCACATCATCAAATTACGTTCACTTTTAGTATACTTTAAGTTATCTTTATTGTCAACTCTTATGTCATATACTTTTATATTTTTAGTATACATATTTTTTCCTTGAAGATAATATATATCATTTTTATTTCCTTTTATAAAGTTTATTTGTATTATTTCTTTTTTACTTTTATATTTATTTTTTTGATTATAATACATAAACCATAACTTTGATATATAATTTAAATTTTTGTTTCTTTTTATTTGATTATAACTTGTATATGCTTCTACATTTATTATTTTTTCTCCTACTTTAACAAGTACATCTAATATACTATTTCTATCTTTTTTATTATTTTTAGATAAATCTTTATTTAAATAAACTATATTATCATATATATACTTATAATCTTCTTTTATTATTTCACTAAGTAAACAACATAAACACATTTTATTTTTTTCATTTCCAAAAATATTTCTAAAGTAAGAATCATTTAATATTATTCTTTCATTTAATATCATTTTTTCTCCTCTCAAACACATACTATCAAACAAAAAAGCCTTTGTAAAATTGCAGATTTTTAAAATTTAGAGTACAAATTTTCATTAAAAATCTTAAAAAGTAATAAATTCTGTTTAGCAAAATTAAAAAATCTGCACAAAAAACTTATGCAGATTTTTAAAATTTGTAAAATTTTTATTTTTTTATAATTTATTCTCCAGTAAATATCACATAAGGATCATTATATGCTCCTGTTCCTCGTTTTACTGCGGCTTCATTTTTAAGTGAAATTACAGGTAATACTGAAGCTTCGGCGTTCACAGCGTTTGCACTCAGAATTCCAATTAATTTCACAATGATACCCTCCGCATCCGAATAATAGAAGTTATTCGGTGACATTGTCCAATAATCCTCTCCTGTGTTTAAATAATAACTTGAATTTTCAAGAAAAAATACCCCACCTGCATAAGCTACTTCATCTGCGGTTAATAACCCTACTGGATATGTTAAATCCCCTTTCGCTACTGTATATGCATAAACTGAATCTTCACATTTGTATTGGGGATTAATGCCAACAGCAAATAGCCCGTTACGATACAGTCTTTCATGTGCACCAAAGAATACTCTTGAAGCATCAATATTTCCTTCACTCATATCATTACAGTATGGTGTGTCTGCGACTAAATTTGTTACTTTAGTATTTTGTCCATTTTTCCATATATTATCTCTATACCAATTTTCTACTACTGTTCTTATACTACTTGTTTTATAATTAACATCATTTTTATTAGAATCAGATGTAAAATATTGTTGATTTGTTCCTATATTTACTGCTGTTCCGGTTTGTGGGCATATATATGTTTCTCCGTTTTGTGTTGGTGTGCCTCCATACCTTAGTCTTATACTTCCATCTTCTACTGTTCGCACTATTCTCCAACAATAATTACCAAACACTAAATAGTTATTTGTTACTGCTCCTCTATAGAAATATACTCTTTCATTTCCTTCTGTATTCTCTTCAGTGTAATATAGTCCATTTGTTATTTGTGATGAATCTGTTGCTGTTAATTTATTTAGATTTGATAAATCGTCTTTTATTAAAAATTCTGGAGTGGGTATTTTATTTAATTCATCAGTTGGAACAGCCTTTGGTGATGGTTCTATAGTTATATAACAATTTCCTTCTGATGAACATGTATAATCTATATTTTCGTCACTTATTGCACCATCTGCTAATAGTATTACTTTTTTTAATGTCGGATAGAAATTTATTTCACATGCTACTGGTTTTTCAGTTGCTGTTATGCTTAAGTTTGGATATGCATATGTTACAGTTGCATTCCCACAATTTGATGAAACACTATATCCTTCTGTAGTTGGTAGGGTGTTGCTTTCTACTCCACTTATGTATATTTTTAAGTCTATACTTTCAAAATCAAGTTTGCAACTTGAATAATTAAGTGATCCATCACCTTTTAACTTTAATGTTCTATTATATATATCCCATGTTAGATTTCCACCTTCACATGTACTATTTAAATAATAGTATCCTTCTGTTGGGAGTTCTTCTACTACTTCTCCATTTATTGTCATAGCAAGTCCTTTATAGTTTATTTCTTTTTCTTCTTTTTTATCAACTATCATATTTAATGCAAAAAATAAAAGCATTAAAGTACTT
>JAFQIC010000082.1 GCA_017397745.1 Bacilli bacterium | reverse complement strand
TTTTGAATTTGATAAAAAATAATTAAAGAAATAATTCCGGAGATTATATATTTATCAATATTTTTTTTTGCATTTAATCCAACAGTAATAATTTTTATATCAAAAATTAACAAAACTAATATAAGTAATATTGAACCAAAAAGACCGTAATTTGATGCATATACGGCAAATATAAAATCAGTATATGGTTCTGGAAAATAAAGAGGTGTATTCATTCTACCATGTCCCCAAATACCACTTGATCCAATAGCTATCAAACTATTTTCAAGTTGCATTCCAGAATTTTCTTTCCATTTAAGTATTCTATCAATTCTATAAAATAATGAACTATTTAAACTGTTGATAAGTGCCTTTGTATTATAAATATAAATAAAAATAAATACACATAAAGTAATAATAGAAAATAATAAAACAAACCATCGTAATTTTAAACCACTAATAAAAAGCATTATCATTCCAATTAAAAAATAAGAAATAACTGCTCCTGTATCAGGTTCTAAAAATACTAAAATGCTTGGTAATAATACAACTAAAAAAACTTTTAAAATTAATATAAATTCACTTTTTAAAGTTTTATTTTTTTTATAATTATATTTGTTTAAAATTTTTGATATTTCTAAAATAATTCCTATTTTAGCTAGTTCACTTGGTTGAAAAGAGATATTACCTAAGCTAATCCATGCTTTTGAACCATTTATATCTTTTCCAATAAAAAGTACTAAAAAAAGAAGAAAACAAGAAATAAAATAAATATAAGAAGAAACTTTGTATATTTTTTCATTACCTATTACTCTTGTAACGAAATATAAAAATCCACCAATAAAATACCAAGATAATTGTTTTATATGCAAGTTTTCATATACGCTTGGTAAAATATAAGAAGAACTTTTTATACATATAATACTAATAAGTAAAAACGAAAATAAACAAAGTGGTAAAATTATTTCGATATTTTTAAATTTCTTCATATTTTTATTATTTACAGAAAAATTAAAAATAAACTTTTATAGGCAAAAGCATACAATATTATAGGATGTGATTAGTGTGAATAAAAAATTACCTAAAGTATATGTAAAAAAGCAAGAAAATAAAATATTAAATAATAAGGAAACTTTTTATAGTAAGAATGAAGAAATAAATTTAAACTCTTTAGAATCATCAACCGAAATAACTAATGAATTAATAATAAGAAAAAAAATTAGTGATATATTTTCATCACCTAAATTTATTTACAAAACTAAAGTACTTATAAAAACACTAGATGATGAAAAAGAAGAGACTATAATAGCTAAAACTAATAATTCGCTTCTTACAATTGAAAATAAGATTATACCTATATGCATTATAAAAGATATAAAACCAGTTTAATTTTAAAAACTTTAGAAAATTCTTTATGGTGCTTGAAAATACTTCAATAATGGTGTATAATTTTGTTGTCAAATGAAGGGAGGGTAGAAAGTTATGACTCATGTTGAAGTTAAAAATGGTAATGTTGAGGGTGCGTTAAAAAGATTTAAAGTTAAAGTTCAAAGAAGTGGAATCCCTTCTGAAGTTAAGAAAAGAAAAGAATACTCAAAACCTGGTATATTAAGAAGAGAAGCTAAAAAAGAAGCTATAAAGAATGCTAGAAAAAAGAATAAAAATTATAACTAGGAGGACTATAAATGACATTATATGAAAAAATAAGTTCTGATATGAAAACCTTTATGGTTAATAAAGATAAAGAAAATTTGAGCACTATAAGACTTTTAAAAAGTTCAATAGATTTAGCTAGAATAAATAATAAACTTGATGAAATAACAGATGATTTAGTAATAGAAATAGCTAGTAAACAAATTAAAACTCATAAAGAAAGCATAGAAGAGTTTAAAAAAGCAGGAAGAGATGATTTAGTAAGTGGACTTGAAAGAGAAATAAATCTTATATCAAATTATTTACCAGAACAACTTTCTGAAGAAGAAGTAAGAAAAGAAATTGATAATATCTTTGATATAGTTAAACCAAATGGTAAAAGTGATATGGGAAAAATAATGAAAGAAGCAAATTTAAAATTAAAAGGTAAAGCTGATTTTAAATTAGTTAGTCAAATAGTTCAAGATAAATTAAGTGAGTAATCACTTTTTTTAATTCTTTAAAATTTTTTTTAAGTCTGATGCATATAATTAATTGGTGATTTTATGCACTTAAATCTTAAAAGTTTTATATCCGATCCTTTATTTAAAATAACAATAACAAGTAAATATATACATATTTATAATTATGGTAAAATAACTCAAATTAATGAAAATTTAATTAGTATACTCACGAATGAAAAAAAGATAAATATATATGGTTCTTCTTTAGTAATTAATAAACTTGATAAAAATGAACTTTTAATCACAGGAAGTTTTATAAAGGTGGACTTATGAAGAATCAACTTAATATAAAAGTTACTAATGTGAAACCTATAGATTTTGTAAAATTTTTAGTTGAAAAAGAAATTTATTATACTAATTATAAATACATAAATAATGAAATATTTATAAAAATAGATTATAAGAATTATAAAAAAATAAGAAAATTTTGTGGTAAAAAAAATATAAAAATAATTAATTTTCATGGTTTAATAAAATTAAAAAAAGATTTTTATAAAGAATATATATTTTTATTATCTTTTATTTTTTCAATTCTTTTAATTTATTTTTTATCTAATATTACTTTTAATATAAAAATAATAACTGGTAATAAAAAACTAAGTGATAAACTTTATATGGAACTTGAAGAATATGGTATAAAGAAATATTCTTTTGTTAAAAGTTATGATGAGATAAATAAAATAAAAGAAAAGATACTTAATAATAATAGTGATTCTTTAGAATGGATAGAAATAACTAAAGAGGGAACTAAATATATTATAAATATTACAGAAAGAGTTAAAAACGCTGAAAAAGGTATAATAAATTCAAGAAATTTAGTTTCTTCTAAAGATGCACTTATTTTAAAAATTATTAGTAGAAATGGTATGCCAGTAAAAAGTGTAAATGATTATGTAAAAAAAGGAGAAATTATAATTAGTGGAAACATAGTAAGAGGAGAAGAAATTGTGGGTACTACATATGCAGATGCTGATGTATATGGTGAAGTTTGGTATACAAGTGTTGTTGATGTTCCGTTTTATTATAAAGAATATACTCCGACAGGAAAAGAAATTAATCACTATTATTTAGATTTTCCATCATTTAAATTAACTCTTCTTGGTTATTATAAAAATAATAATGTAATTAGTGAAAAAGAAATATTAATTGATAAACCTTATTTATTTTTTAAACTTATTAAAGAAAAGAAAAGAGTTTATGAATATAAGGAATATAAAGTTAATGAAGAAGAAGCATTAAAAGAAGCAATAAAAAGAGCAACTAAATCTATAGAAGTACTTTTAAAAGATGATGAGTATATAATTGATAAAAAAGTTTTGAAAAATACTGTATTTAGTAGTAAAATAAGTGTAGAAGTATTTTTTAGGGTATATGAAAATATAGTAGACTATGAAAATATTGAAAATACTTTAGAAAATAATATAGAAGGTTAAGGGATAAAAATGAAAGAACTATTTACTGAAATTTTTACTATAGTATGGCCAACTTTAGTTATAATATTAGCGATAGCTATAATACTTAGAATATTTTATTTAAAAAATAATAAAAAGAAATTTATATTTCATGAAGAATTTTTTTTACTACTTTTTTTAACTTATATATTAGTGCTTTATGAACTTGTAACTTATCAAGATGTACATACTTATGGAACAAATTTTTTACCTTTTAGAGAAATTTTAAGGTATGATTTTGGTTCTTATGGCTTTTATAGACAAGTAGTGGGAAATATTTTAATTTTTTTACCATTTGGATATTTTGTATCAAGGTATGTTAAAATAAGTAAAATAGGAAGTATGTTTATAATATCACTTTTAACTAGTTCTATAATTGAAACAGTACAATATTTTATAGGAAGATGTTTTGATATAGATGATATACTTTTAAATATCACTGGAGGAATACTTGGATTTTTATTATTCATTGGAACAGATGCGATAAGAAAAAAACTTCCAAGTATATTCCAAAAAGATTTTCTTTACAATATACTTAGTATAATTGTTATAATAATACTTGCGTTATATTTTTTAGGAATATATACATTTTAAGGGGAGTTTATGAAAGTAGTATTTAATGAAACAAATAAAGATGCATGTGAGAAGGATTTAATTAATATAAGTAAAATAGTTTTTAAAATTCATAATATAAAAAACCCTGTTTTTAATATAGTAATTGTAGATAAAGAAAAAATAAAAGAAATAAATAAATTATATAGAAAAAAAGATAAAGTAACTGATGTTATATCTTTTGCGTTTGAAGATAATGGTAATATATATAAAGATATTAGATATTTAGGAGAAATATATATATGTGCAGAAGTCGCCGAAGAGCAAGCTAAAGAATATGGTCATTCTTATAAAAGAGAAATTTGTTATTTAGCAGTACATGGACTTATGCATTTGCTTGGATATGATCATATGAATGAAGATGACAAAAGAATAATGAGAAGTAAAGAAGAAGAGGTATTAAATGAATATGATCTCAAAAGATAAAAAATTAAGTTTTAAAAGATTAATTAAGAGTTTTGGATATGCTTTAGAAGGATTTAAGCATGCATTTAAATATGAACAAAATTTTATAGTTCATTCTTTAGTTGCAATATTTGTTATTATATTTGGATTTATTTTTAAAATTTCAAAAGTAGAATGGATACTTATAATTATAGTAATAGGCTTAGTTTTAGCTTTTGAACTTATTAATACAGCGCTAGAAGCACTTGTAGATTTAGTAACAAATGAATATAAAGAACTGGCTAAAGTAACAAAAGATACAGCTTCTGCGGCAGTTTTAGTTTTAGCTTTTGCTTCAATAATTGTAGGGATTTTAATATTTTTACCCAAAATTATAGAGATATTTTAAAGGAGAGTAGTAAATGAAAGAAAAATTAGAAAAATTATTAGAAAATAGTTATGCACCTTATTCAAACTACCATTTTGCATGTATAGTTGAAGGAGAAAATGGAAAGTTATATCAAGGTGTTAATATAGAAAATGCTTCATTTGGTGGTACAATATGTGCGGAAAGAAATGCAATAAACGCAGGAGTATCAGATGGAGTAAGAAAATTTAAAGCACTTTATTTAATGACAGATAAAGATGAAATACTTATGCCATGTCATTTATGTAAACAAACTTTTTTAGAGTTTTTAGATAATGATGTTATATTTAATATTATGACAAAAAGTGGCAAAATGAAAGTTTTAAGTTTTAAAGATATAATGAATACAACATTTAGTAAGGAAGAAATGAAATGAAAAGTGGGTTTGTAAGTTTAATAGGAAGACCTAATGTAGGAAAAAGTACACTTTTAAATACGATTTTAAATGATAAAATATCAATTATATCATCTAAACCAGGTACTACAAGAAATCTAATACAAGGAATATATAATGAAGAAGATACTCAAATAGTATTTGTAGATACTCCAGGAATTCATAAACCAGTTAATAAACTTGGGACAAGACTTAATAATCAATCTTATTTTTCTATGCATGATGTTGATGTAATATTATTTTTAATAGATGGAAGTGAAAAATTTGGAAGTGGTGATGCTTTTATAATTGAAGCTCTTAAAACACTTGAAAAACCTGTTATATTGGTTATTAATAAAATTGATAAAATGACGGATGATGATATACTTCTTAAAATTGATGAATATAGAAATTATTTTGATTTTATAGAAATAGTACCTATATCCGCAGAAAAAAATGATAATGTTGAAAGACTTATAAGTGTTATAAAAAATTATCTTCCTGATAATGTTAAATATTTTCCAAATGAACAAAAAACAAGTGCTACAGATGAATTTAGAATATGTGAAATAGTAAGAGAAAAAATATTAAGACTTACTAATGATGAAGTTCCTTATTCAGTAACTTGTATATTAAATTCTTTTGATAAAGAAGAAAACATAATTAATATAAGTGTTGATATTATAGTTGATAGAGAATCTTTAAAAAAGATTATAATTGGTAAAAAAGGTGTTATGATTAAAGAAATAGGTTCTTTAGCTAGAGAAGATTTAGAAAATATCTTTTCATCAAAAGTTTATTTAGAATTATATGTTAAAACTTTAAGAAAATGGAGAGATAAAGATAAACTTTTAAATGAACTTGGTTTTGAAAATGAAAAAATGTGAATAAAAAAATAAATTATTCATCAATATATAGTAGAGGTGAATAATTTATGAGAAATAAACATTGGGAAGATTTTAAAAAATCAGGTAAAATTGATGATTATTTAAAGTATAAGAAAGGTAAAGAAAAAGAAGAAAAAAACTAAAATGAAAGTAGTAAGTGTAGAAGGATTTATTTTAGGATCTATAAATTATAAAGAAAACAGTAAGATATTAAATATTTTTACTAAAGAATATGGAATAATAGGTGTTATTTCAAAAGGGTGTAAAAGTCCTAAAAGTAAAATAAAAAGTGTTAGTGAAAATTTTACATATGCAGTTTTTCATTTATATTATAATGAAAAAGGTCTTTCTACTTTAATTAATGCTGATGTAATAAACTATTTTTTAAATATTAGAAAAGATATTTTTAAAATAAGTTTTTTAACATACTTAAGTGAACTTTCAAAAGAAGTTTATAAAGAATCATCAAATAAAGAAGTTTATGATTTATTTATAAGCGCAGTACTTAAAATAAATGATGGATTAAATCCTATAGTTATTACTAATATTTTAGAACTAAAATATCTTTATTTTTTAGGTGTAGGTATAAATTTAGATGGATGTGTTGTTTGTGGTAAAAAAAGTATACTTACATTTTCTGAATATAAAGGAGGATATGTATGTTCTAAATGCAGAACAAATGAAAAAATATATGATCAAAAAGTACTAAAGATGCTTAAAATGTACTACTTTGTAGATATAAGTAAAATATGTGTTCTAGATATAAAAGATAATATTATAAAAGAAGTTGATAACATATTAAACATATATTATGATCATTTCACTGGTATATATATTAAAAGTAAAAAGTTTTTAAATGCATTAAAGCAAAATGTTGAATAAAAAATGAAAAAACGAATGTTTGTTCTCTTGTGGGGGGGGTAATTTATTATATAATGTGTATGAATAGAAGAGTAAATCTTCTGTTCATACACATTTTTTAGTGTGAGAAAGAGGTTTAAAATGAAGGATAAAATAATAACTATAGGAGGAATAATATTTGTAGTACTAACGCTTGCGGTATCAGCGGGACTAACATATTCATTCTTCACAGCAAGCGTAGGAGGAAATGAACAGGCTAGAGAAACAGTAGTAGACTTAGCAGAACTAAGATTAAAATTTACAGATACACAAAACCTACAAATGATAGATGCATTACCAGGACAAGCAGTAACAAAAACATTTACAGTAGAAAATAAAGGTGATGTAGAAATAGAATATACAATAGATATAGAAAACTTAACAAATACCTTTGTAAATAATGAATTAGTATATAGCTTAACAAGTAAACATGGAGGAGCAACAGCAAACAGAAAAGTTTTGCCAACAAGTGCAGGAACAC
>JAFQIC010000081.1 GCA_017397745.1 Bacilli bacterium | reverse complement strand
GTATATTCTATTTCTACATCACCTTTATTTTCTACTGTAAATGTTTTTGTTACTGCTTGTCCTGGTAATGCATCTATCATTTGTATGTTTTGTGTATCAGTAAATTTTAATCTTAGCTCCGCTAAGTCTACTACTGTTTCTCTAGCCTGTTCATTTCCTCCTACGCTTGCTGTGAAGAACGAATATGTTAGTCCTGCTGACACTGCTAGTGTTAGTACTACAAATATTATTCCTCCTATTGTTATAACTTTGTCCTTCAATTTATTCACCTACTTTGTTACATTAATTATATAATGAACCCCCCCCAAGTCAAGAAAAATCGCACAAAAAAACAGTTAATTTTTAGTTAACTGTTTAAATCCTTTAACATAAGTTCTTTTGCTTTAATTGGGTTTGCTGTTCCTTTTGAGTATTTCATTACTTGTCCAACTAAGTAATCTAGCATTCTTTCTTTACCATTTTTATAGTCATTTATAACTTCAGGATTTTCTTCTATTACTTTATTTACTATATTTTGAAGTTCTTCGTTATTTGAACTTGCTTTTATATTTTTTTCTTTTGTTATTTCTTTTGGTGTTTTCTTTTCTAAAAGACAATAGTCAAACACTTCTTTTGCTTGTTGAGAAGTTATTTCTTCATTTTCTATTAAAGATATAAGTTCATGTAAATATTCTTCTTTTAAATAGAATTCATTAATTTTAATATTTTCTTTATTTAGATATCCTAATATTTTAGTTGTTATCCAGTTTGAAACAAGTTTCGGACTGCAACCTAAAGAAATTGTTTTTTCAAAATAATCTGATATTTCTTTTTCTTTTACTAAAGTATTAGCGTCTTTTCTAGAAAGATTATATTTTTCTATATATTCTTTTACTCTTTCAAAAGGAAGTTTTGGAAGTGAATCTTTTATTTCTTTAATGTATTCTTCTTCTATTTCCAAAACAGGAATATTAGGTTCAGGAAAATATTTATAATCTATACTATCTACTTTACTTCTCATAGAATATGTTTTTTTATCGGTACTATCAAATCTTCTTGTTTCTTGAAGAATTTTTTCTCCTTTATCTAAAAGTTCACTTTGCCTTTTTATTTCATACTCTATTGCTTCTTTTACATTATAAAATGAATTTATATTTTTCATTTCTACTTTAGTTCCAAGTGTTTCATCTTTACTAAGTGAAATATTTACATCACATCTCATTTCTCCTCTATCACTTCTAGCATCTGATGCTCCTGTATATCTTATAACATTTCTTAATTCTTCTAAAAATGAAATTGCTTCTTCTGAACTATTTAAACAAGGTTCTGTTACTATTTCAATTAGCGGAACACCAGCTCTATTAAAGTTAAGAAGTGAATAATCATTAAAGTGATCAAGTGATGCAGTATCTTCTTCAAGATGAAGATCATGTATTAAAACTTTTTTTTCTTTTTCTCCTACATGTATCATTAAATATCCATTTGTTCCAAAAGGTTCTCTTGACTGTGTTATTTGGTATCCTTTTGGAAGATCAGGATAAAAATAATTCTTTCTATCAAATTTTGTTTTATTAGAAATTTTTGAATTTAAAGCACATGATACAAGTATCGCTTTTCTAACTGCTTCTTTATTAAGTACTGGAAGAACACCAGGAAATCCTAAATCCACTGGTGATAAATTTACATTTGCTTCATCATTATATTCATTTTTTCCAGTACTAAATACTTTAGAATTTGTTTTTAGTTCACAGTGAATTTCAAGTCCTATTGTAACATTATACATTTTCTTCACCTCTTAACTTTTCAAAAAGTTTATGTGCTATATTTAGGGTTAGTGCATCTTTTTTAATATTACACATTATACTTACTCCTAATGGCATTCCATCTTTTTCAAAAGAAGGAATAGTAATAGATGGATATCCACCAAAGTTTGCAATATCTAAATGATTTTCTAATACACTAAATTTATCATTAATTATTTCTTTTTCTTGTTCTAATTTAGGAGCTATATCTTTTGTGGTAGGTAGTATTATAGCATCATATTTATTAAATATTTCATTTGTTTTATCAACAATAAGTCTTCTTATTTTACAAGCATTTAAATATAGTTTTTCTTGATTTTCTCTTCTTAAAACATAACTTCCCATAATAAATCTTCTTTTTATAAGTTCTGAAAATCCTTCTGTTCTTGAATTAAATATTATTTCATCTGGGGTACTACCTTTAGCTCTTGGTCCAAAAAGTATTCCACTTAAATTAGCATTATTACTTGTAGTTTCAGCACAAGAAATTGTTCTATATGCTGCGAAAACTGCTTCTAAAAGTTTTTTATCCATATTAACTTTTTCTACTGTCATTCCAAGAGTTTCACAACTAGTAATTATTTTATTAAATATTTCTTTATTATTATCTTCATCACATATTTCTTCAATATATGCAAGTTTTAACCCTTTTACATCTTTTTCAATTAAATTTTCATATATTTCATCATCATTATCCAAAGATGTCATATCATTTTCATCTTTTCCTTTTAATATATCAGTTACTATTGCAACATCTTTTACACTTGTAGCCATAATACCAACTGTATCTAAAGAAGAAGCAAAAGCAAAAAGTCCAAATCTTGAAATTCTTCCATATGTAGGTTTAAATCCAACAATTCCAGCATATGATGCGGGTTTTCTTACTGAGTCTCCTGTATCACTTCCTATTGCAAAAGGACAAACTCCCATTCTAACAGCTGCGGCACTACCTGAAGAACTACCTGAAATGCTTCTTGTTGTATCAATTGGATTTCTAACTATTCCAGTATGTCCTGTTGTACCTGTTCCACCCATAGCAAGTTCATCAAGTGTTGTTTTTCCTAAAAGTATTGCACCACTTTCTTTTAGTTTTTTATAAACCGTACTATCATAAACAGGAATATAATCTTTAAGCATATTTGAAGAAGCAGTTGTTAAAATACCTTTTGTAGAAAAATTATCTTTAAGTGCATATGGTATATTTGATATTTTACTTAAAGAAGAAGACTTTTCAAAAGAATCCATTATAGTTACAAATGCATTAACATCTTTTTGCCTTTCTTTCGAAATTTTTACTGATTCATTAAATACTTCTTTAATACCATTTTCGTCTATTTTTTTTCTAAATTCTTCTATATTCATTATTCACCTACTACTTTTGGCACTTTTATTTCATTTCCTATTTTTTCTTTAACATTTAAAAGTGCTTCTTCTGTTGTTATAAAATTTTTAGCCTCATCTTCTCTTAAAGATGTTTTTATTTCAAAAGGATGAAAAAGTGGTTCTACATCTTTTATACCTTCAAACTCACTTATTTTATCCATTTCTTTTAAAAGAAACTCAAATTCTTTTGAAAGTGTTTCGTATTCTTCTTCTTTCATATCAAACATTAAATTATTCGCAAGTTCTTTAAGTGTTTTTTTATCCATATACTTCTCCTTACATAATATGTTTTCTTTCATTAATTAACTCTATTATTTCATCAGTTATTTCTTCTGGTGATTTATTTTCTGTATATACAGTTATAGTAGCTAAATCATTATTTAAACTATCATTAAGTAAATACCAGTTAACTTTATCATAAATATTACCTATTTTATATTCGCTTCTATCACTTTGCCATCTATCTTCTAAAATTTTTAAACTTTCACTTGGATTAGATGTTGGCAAAATTTGAATTACATTTTTAAATCTTGATAACATTTCTTTTATTATTTCTCTATTTTCACCAAAAAACAAAGTATCTTCAGCACCAAAATCTAATATAGTAGGTCTATCTAAAGATGTTATCATATGACTAACAAACTTAAATCTAAAAGGTTCTTTATATTTTATGTAGTCTTCTATATTATTAGATTTGTATTTTTCTACTGCTTCTTTTTTTTCAAAACCAAACATTGGCATATAAATATCTGCCATGTTATCAAAATGTATAGAAGGCATTTCAAATCTTTTTTCTAGTTCTTTTGTAATAGTACTCTTTCCAGCATTTAAAGGTCCTATTAAAATAATGCTTTCTTCATAGATTTTATCATAATCTATATTTCTTTCATATTTATTCATATTAATATTCACAATTTTTAGGTGTTCTTGGATATGGAATTACATCTCTAATATTATCAACACCAGTTAAATAAATGATTAATCTTTCAAATCCCATTCCAAATCCTGAATGAGGACATCCTCCAAATCTTCTTAAGTTTAAATACCATTCTAAGCCTTCACTAGGAACATTCATTTCATTCATTCTAGTGATAAGTTTATCATAATCATCTTCTCTTTGACTTCCACCCATAAGTTCTCCAGCACCTGGAACTTCTAAATCAACCGCTGCGACTGTTTTTCCACCTTCGTTTTGTTTCATATAAAATGCTTTAATATCTTTTGGCCAATTTTTAATAAATACTGGTCCATCAAAATATTCAGTTATATATTTTTCATGTTCTTTTGCTATATCTTGTCCATATTCAGGAATAAATTCCCATTTAACATCTGCTTTCTTTAAAATACTTATAACTTCTTCATGATCTATTCTTGTAAATTTAGAATTTATTAGTTTTTCTAATTTATCTATTAATCCTTTTTCTACAAAACTATCAAAAAATTTCATTTCTTTTTGGCAGTTATCTAATACATACTTAACAACATATTTAAGCATATCTTCCATTATATCCATATCACCTTCAAGGTCACAAAATGCAACTTCTGGTTCTATCATCCAAAATTCACTAGCATGTGTTTTAGTATTAGAATTTTCAGCTCTAAAAGTTGGTCCAAATGTATATATTTTTTTATAAGCAAGTGCGAAAGTTTCTCCTTCAAGTTGTCCTGAAACTGTAAGTGCTGCTTGTTTTCCAAAAAAATCTTTATCATATTCTACTTTACCACTTTTAGCTACTTTTTCTAAATCTAAAGTAGTAACTTGAAACATTTGACCAGCACCTTCACAATCTGATGCAGTTATAATAGGTGCATGAAAATATACATAATTATTATCATTAAAATATTTATGAATTGCATAAGCAGCAACACTTCTTACTCTAAAAACAGCATTAAAAAGATTTGTTCTTGGTCTTAAATAAGCTTCTTCTCTTAAAAATTCTCTAGTATGTCTTTTAGGTTGAATTGGATAATCTAAAGGACAATCTCCTACAAGAGTAATTTCTTTTGTTTCTATTTCAAATTCTTGGCCACCGCCTATTGATTTTATAACTTTTCCTACTACTTTTATCGCAGATCCTATTTTTAATTTTTGAATCATTTCAAAATCTTCTAGTTTATTATCATATACTACTTGTACACTAGTAAAATATGTTCCATCATTAAAATCAATGAATCCAAAATCTTTTTGTTTTCTATGATTTCTTATCCAACCTTCTAATACTATTTCTTTTCCTTCAAATTCTTCTTTCTTTTCAAAAATATCTTTTACATCTAATTTCATTTATTTTCATCTCCTTTTTTTACATAACAATATCTATTTTCTTTTACTCTATTTTTAATTTCCTCTGCGATTTCATCAAAAGTCAGTCCTTCTGTATATATTATTATTGTAGAAATCTCTTCATTAAGACTATCATTAACTATTTCTTCATTAATTAAGTTTAAAAATTCACTATTTTTTCTTTGGGAATTTATCCATCTTTCTCTAAGAATTTTATGTGATTCATTTTTATCTTTTACTGGAAGAAGTAATACTACATTTTTAAATCCTAAAAATGCTCTTTTTAATCTTTTTCTTTCCTCACTAGTTAATGGAAGTGTAGATAAACCTCCAAACTCTATTAGCATTGGATTTCTCATATTTTCTAAAAAGTGAAACGTATGCTCTAGAGTAAATTTATGTAAATACCTAAATGCTCCCATTTCAGAATGTCTTTCTAATTTTTTATGCAAGGCATAACTATATGATGTTTTTTTTAAAAATTCCGGAAAAATCAAATCAGTTTTAACTACACTAAGACTTCTTATTAAATTAGTTTCTTTATACAGCTTTGCTAATAACGGTTCAAGTACTGAGGTTTTTCCAGAACACATAGGTCCTATTAAAAGAACACTTTCTTCATAACATTTATTTAAATCCATTTTATCCCCCCCCTTTTAAAGTAAAAAAGATGGTACGCAGGAGCCACTAGGCGATTACCATCCTTTATTTAACTTTATTTTAATAACGGTTTAACCCGAACTCATCTACTTTATTTCAATAAGTTACTCAGCAATGTTATTCATAAAAGTTTTAATATTGGTCTTTCACCTAACTCCAACTCTCTTTTAATAAATTTCTTTTATTACTTCTTTGCTTCTTCGTTTTTATAAATCTCTGTTTCTTAAAAATGGTGGTAATTCATAAGAATTATTATCATCTTCATCAATATTTACACTATTACTTGTAGAAGTATTATTTGAATATGATTGATATAAAGGTTCACTTTCATCTTCAAATCCTGTGGCTATAACTGTTACTATTGCTTCATCACTAAGTGCTTCATTAATTACAACACCAAATATTAAGTTAACATCTGTATTAGCCGCAGCTCTTATAACTTCCGCAGCATCTTCTGCTTCAAAAAGTGCTAGATTTTTTCCACCAGTTACATTTACTATACAATCAGTTGCTCCATTTATAGTAGTTTCTAAAAGTGGACTAGTAACTGCTTGTTTTGCTGCTTCAACAGCTCTATTTTCACCAAAACCTACGCCTATACCAATTAAAGCATTACCTCTATTTTCCATTATTGCTTTAACATCTGCAAAGTCTAGGTTTACAAGTCCTGGAACACTTATTAGATCACTTATTGACTGAACACCAAGTCTTAAAACATTATCAACTTCTTTAAATGCATCTAACATTGGAGTTGATTTATCTATTAAGTCTCTTAATCTATCATTTGGAATTACTACTATGGTATCTACATGTTTTCTAAGTTCATCAAGTCCCATAAGAGCTTGATCCATTCTTTTCTTACCTTCAAATTTAAATGGTTTTGTCACTATCGCAACTGTAAGGCATCCAAGATTTTGTGCAATTTCAGCAATAACTGGTGCTGCACCCGTACCTGTTCCTCCACCAAGTCCACAAGTAACAAATACCATATCTGCGCCTTTAAGTGCTTCTTCTATCTCACTTTTACTTTCAAGAGCCGCTTCTCTTCCAACTTCAGGATTAGCACCTGCGCCAAGTCCATCAGTTATTTTTTGTCCAATTTGAAGTTTCTTTTCAGCCTTTGAAGAATTAAGCACTTGCAAATCAGTATTGGCTACAATAAATTCAACTCCTTGAAGTCCTGAATCTATCATCCGGTTTACTGCATTACATCCACCGCCACCAACACCAATAACTTTAATTTTAGCTATTTGATCCATTTCTAAATTATTATTCATTATTTCACTCCTTTAATTATCAAAGAAATATCCGTAAATCTTTCCAAGTATATTATCCGTATTTATTTTCTTTTTAGTTTTAAACATATCTTCTTCATCTGTTTCTTCTATAGTTGATGCATTTTTATTTCTAAAATTTAACTTATCATAATAATATTTTATAAAACCTAAGGCACTACTAAATTTTCTATTTCTAACACCTATTTCATTAATTTGTGGAATAATTACTTTTTTACCAAAAATTTCCTTAGCCACTTCAGTAAATTCCATTAATTCAGTAGTTCCACCAGTAATTATTATATAACTAATTTCCTTTTTTGTTAAGAGATTTATTTCTTTTTTTGCATTAATTAATATTTCTTTAATTCTAGAATAAACAATCTCACTTACTTCATACTGATTTATTTTAATATTTTCTTGATTTTTTGTCAATACTACTTCATTTTCACTAGTACTAGCACTTGATGAAACAGCATAAGCAAAATTTTCTTTTAAGTTTCGTGATTCTATAAGAGATGTATTATATATATAAGAAATATCTTTGTCTATTTCTTTTCCACCTATTTGTAATACTTTACTAGCTATTGCTATATTTTTATGAAATATTCCTATCTCTGTTTTATCTGCTCCTACATTTATAACAGCCACATTTTTATCACTATATTCTTCTTTTTTAAATTCGTAATAGTCACCAACAAATCCAAAACATATATCTAATACTTCAATTTTTAAAGCTTCTAAAGTAGCTAAAAGTGTATATGCATTTTTCTTTGGTGAAACTGATAACATAACTTTTGCACTTAATTTTTTTCCTTTTTTCTCTTTAGGATCTTTGCATTTTTCCTTATCGTCTATCCAAAACTCTATAGGCATTATTGTTATTAATTCTTTATTTTCTGATATTTTATTATAAACAGAAGCTTGAAGCACCCTTAAAATGTCTTCACCATTAATTATTTTTGTTTCACTTGTTATTGTAGAAGATCCTTCACTTAATAAATATTCTGCATAATATGAAGGAACTAAACATATTAATTTATTAATTTTTATTCCTAATATAGTTTCAATTTGAGTTATAGTTTTTTTAATGGCAATACTTGCTTCTTCAGGGTTAACAACTATACCTTTTTTTATACCTTTGCTCTTAACTTCTGAGCACGCTAAAACATGCAAACTATTTTTATATATTTCTGCTACAACGATTTTAATTTTACTACTACCAGCATCTAAACAAGTTATAATTTGTCTCATTGCCCCTCCATATTTTATATAACTAATTATAACAAATAAACTTAAACAATAAAAGAAAAATTATAAAATTTTTAATATAAATACTTAAATTTAAATAAAAATAAAATTAAATAATAAAACTAGTCCAAAAATATGAACTAGTTTTGACGGTTACCTAGCCTATATGCTCTTTTAGCTAACGAATATACTTGACCATTAGTTTTTGCTAATTCTCGATATTTCAAAATATCTTGTATTTCATCCGAAACAGAAAGCCCTATTTTTTTACTTTGATCAGCAATTGATTTAACTTCATCAAAATAATATCTTTTCACTGGCTCTAATTCTGTAACTTTTAGTCCTTCAACTGCATAAAATCCAAATTCAGGCCACACTTTTTTTAATATTGTTTCTATACTTTGAGGGCTTAGTGAACTACTTTCTAACTCAGTTATTAATTGTTTTGCAATTTTAAGCTGTCTTAATAAATCTTCTTTTTCTCTTGACCAACAACTACTAACATCGCTATTATAAAATAATTTTGATAACTCGGTCAAATTATAATATCTACCATCGGATCTAATTAACGTAGAAACTCGTGTTAAGCCTAAATCCGCTACATTTTTAACAAGTTCATTATATCCTTTTTGATCTTTAATAACCACTCTGCTTTTAGTAATTATTTTACCTTTTTCATCTTCACTTAACCATAATGTGTTTCCCATATACTTGCCTCCCTTGATAAGTAAATATTATACAATAAAATAATAATATATTCTAGTTAAAAAATAAAATGTGCACAATTACACATTTTAAAGTTTTTACATATAATAAATTATGAATAAACTAAAAGATATTATTAATTTTATAAAAGGTAATAAAAATATTTGTAATATAGTTTTATTTTTAGTAGTAGGAATTCTTATTATATGGCAAATTATTTTTACTTTAGTTTTGCCACTAAGAGTAAATATATTACTCTTGCTTTGTCTCATCAGTATTTTCTGCTACATATATTTGAGACTCTAAAGAAGTAACTAATGATCTTGTTTTATAAAGTACATCTAATATTTTTTTTATATTAAAAGAACTTTTTATTTCATTAGTTAAAAATTCTATTTTTTTAGGAATACTCATTAATATAAAAAGTAATTTATTTTCTTCTTTTGTTAAATTAAAAGTATTATTATATATATTATAAAGTTCCTCAAAATCTTCAGTAAATCCTTCATTACTATAAAATTTATATAAATCAAGGACTGGTGTATCAACAATATAATTATCCCAATTAATTAGATAATCTTTTTCCCCTCTAAGTAAATGTTCTTTTTTTAAATTATTATGAACAATAACTACTCTTTCTTTTGTTTTACTTTCCACTATTTCATACCAAAGATCAAGTTCTTTTTTAGAATAAGAAAGTGAAGAAAGTATAATACTAAAATGTCTAGCAACTAAATATTCAGATGGTGAAAAATAAGTTTTTCTTTCTATATTTGTAATTAATTTATTATAATAATTCGTTAAATATTCTATATTGTCACTTATCTTTTCATATATTTCTTTATATTTATTTTTACTTACATCTTTATATTCAGAAGTTTTATAATGAAGTAGCGATACAACTTCCATCAATGCTTTACTTTTATCTTTAATATTTATATCTTTAATGTATTCTGTTTTTAACTCTCTATCATTTATATCTAATATTTTAGGAAAGTTTTCAAAATTTCTTCTTTCTAAATAATCAAATAAACTTCTTAAGTCTTTTTTAGTTTTCTTACTAACATAATTTTCATTTATTATACTTCTTCTAGTATAAACACTATTCATTGTTTAATACTGGCACAATTAATTTATTAATATTTACATCATCTAAATCATTTAGCATTTTTAAATCTTCTAAAGTTATATTATATTTTGTAAGAATTGATTCTATACTATCATTTTCTCTCATCATAACTACTTTATAAGTTATATAATTATCATCTATATAATTTTTACTAAAATCTAAAATATTTTCAGTTTCAATATTCGTTATTTCATTTTTTTCATTAACTATATTTATATCTTCAATTATTGAGTTTTCTACTACATTATTATTAAAATCATTACTTTTTATCTCTACTTCATTATCTTTTAAATCATTATCTATTTTTATATCTTCTTCATATTCTTCTATATTAGTTATTTCATTAATATTTTCTACTTCTACATCTTTACTTTCTTCTCTTTCATTTGTTGTTTCTTCTTTATTTTCAAATTCCATATTTAAATTCATTTTTAGTGATAAAACATCCTTCTTTATATCATAATCAAATGAATCTATAGTAACATTAATAGTACTTTTATCAATTCTTTCACTTATTGCTATACTAAAAGGTATATTATAGAAAAATTCTTCTTCAATAACACTTGCACTAGTCATTTTATATTTACCAGCTAGGTAAAAAACTCCTTCTATTAAATCTTCCTTTATACTATAGTCATGACTTAAAGATATATCGGTAATCTCACCTATTGTTGTTTTAAATAAAATATCTTTTTTAAAAGGTATTTTTTCTTTCATATATATTTCCCTCCTAAAAAATATATATGAATTAAAAAAAGAAATTATACAAATAAATCTTCATATATTTCAATATAATTCTTTACATATATAATTTCTATCTTTTCATTTAATTCTTTAAGTATTTCTTTTACTTCTTCTTTATTATCATAAGGCACATATATTTTATTTATCTTATTTAAAGAAGCCGCTATTATTTTTTCTCTAAGTCCACCTACTTTAGAAATATCTCCATTTAAGTTCATTTCGCCAGTAAGAGTAATATTAGGATCAATTACTTTGTTTTTAATATAACTTATTATAGATGTAGCTATAACAGTTCCTGCAGATGAACCTTCTTTTAATATACTAGAGTTTCTAAAATTTATATGATAATCTTTTTTATTAAGTTCATCTAAATCTATTTTAAATACCTCAGAGTTACTTTTTATATAACTTAGAACTACTTCAATACTTTCATGAGTTAGTTTACCAAGTCTACCTGTGTATTTAAACTTACCTGTGCCTTTAAAACTTGTTACCTCAACTTCTATAACAGTTCCACCTTTAAGTGAATATGCAAGTCCTTTAACATATCCAGGTATAATATCAGTGTTTTTATTATTTATATAATATTTAAATGGTCCTAAATATGAAGAAACATTTTCTTTTTTAATTCTTATATTTATCTTTTTACTATTTGATAGTTTACTTTTTAATATAATTTTTCTAACTATTTTTTCAATTAAACGTTCAAGTTCTCTAACTCCAGACTCTTTTGTATAATTATTTATTATTGTATAAATTGCTTCATCATCAAATTTTATCTCATTATTAAGACCATTTTTTTCTTTTATTTTATTTAATATATAATTTTTAGCAATTGATAATTTTTCATAAGCTGTATATCCACTTATATGAATTACTTCAAGTCTATCTAAAAGTGCTGGAGGTATTCTTTCTTCATCATTAGCCGTTAGTATAAATAAAATTTTACTTAAATCTACTTCTTCTTCTACATAATTATCAACAAAATATTTATTAGTAGTTGCATCTAACATATCTAAAAGAACACTTGTTGGATCACCTTTATAATCTTTCGTTAATTTATCTACTTCATCTAAGAGAATCACAGGATTTAAAGATTTAGTTTTAATTAAAGATGTAATTATTTTACCAGGGTAACTTCCTATATATGTTCTTCTATGACCTACAAGTTCACTAATATCATTAAGTCCTCCCAAAGATATTTTAGCAAATTTTTTATTTAAAGCATTTGCGACAGAATATGCAAAAGTAGTTTTACCTACTCCAGGAGGTCCTACTAAACATATAACTTGAGAAGAAACACTATTACTAAAATCATTAACCGCTATATATTCTAATATTCTTTCTTTTATTTCCGAAATCCCATAATGAGTCTTATCAAGAGATTTTTTAATTTTATTTATATTTTTAACATCTTTAGTGTATTTACCAAAAGGTATATTTAAAAGTGTATCTATATAATTTCTTTGCGTACTAATTTCTGGAGAATTTTCACTCATTAAAGAGTATCTTGTTATTTCTCTATTTAATTTTTCTATTATTTGTTTTGGTAAGTTTTCACTTTCTATTTTCTCATTAAATTTATTTATTTCTATTTCTTTAGAATCTATTTCACCAAGTTCTGATTTAATATGTTTTATTTTCTCTTTTAAAATAAATTCTTGTTGACTTTTATTTATTGAAGACTCTACAGTTTCATCAATTCTTTTCTCTAAATCAAGTATTTTCTTTTCTATTGCAAGTTCTTTTATTAAAAACTTTGCTCTTTCATTACTAGATACAGTGCACATTAATTTAAATTTTTTATCAAAAGATAAATTAATAAAATTAGATATAAGATCAGTAAGTTTACCTAAATCTGTAAGACCTTTAATTTGAGACATTATTGAATTAGAAATATTTGGATTTGATATAATATAATCTTCTATTAAAATAAATAATTTTCTTAATAACGCTGTTTCTTCTATTTCATTATTTTCATTTACTTCTATATTAGATATAATTGCTTCAAGAATATTATCCTCATTAGAATAATTTACATAATTATAAACCTTTACACGATAAAGTCCTACAAGTAAAATTCTAGAGTTTCCATTAGGCAGTGAAATATTACTTTTCACTTTTCCTACTACAGCAATTTTAGGTAAATCATTACTATCAGGACTTTCTTCAAGACTATTTATTGGACTCACTATTAATACTTCATCATCGTGATAAAGATTTGATAATTCTATTGTTTTTTTAGTTAAATCGTTATTAAGTTCAATACGAACTTCTTCATGAGGAAGTAAAACTAAACCTTTTAAAAGAATAACAGGTAAATTACTTTTAATCATTTTAGTCTCACCACCCAACTTACAAGAAGTTATTATAAAATATAAAAAATAAATTGTCTATAATATTTACAATTTATTTTTACATTTTTTAATTATTAAATTTTTAGTTAG
>JAFQIC010000080.1 GCA_017397745.1 Bacilli bacterium | reverse complement strand
TCCTTCACATCCTGGCCAAAGTTCACAAAATGCTCCAAAATCTTCAACTTTTACAACTTTAACTGTATATATTTTTCCAATTTCAACTTCTTTTGTTATATCTTCTATCATTTTCATTGCTTTATCAATTACTTCATAGTCTGTATGATAAGCAATTACTCTACCATCGTCTTCTATATCAATTTTAACTGCATCTTTATCATTAACAGTTTTTACATTTGAAGATTCAAGAATAATTTTTGTAATAGTTTCTCCACCACGACCAATAACATCTTTTATTTTTTCAGGATCGATATTCATCATTTTAATTTTTGGCGCATAAGGGCTAAGTTCGCTTCTTACTTCAGGTATAGTTTCTTCTATTAAATCAAGTATTTCACTTCTAGCTTTTTTTGCTTGAGTAAGTGCTTCTTCTAATATTTCTTTTGTAACACCTTTAATTTTTATATCCATTTGAAGTGCAGTTATACCTTTTCTAGAACCGGCGACTTTAAAGTCCATATCTCCCATGTGGTCTTCAAGTCCTTGAATATCTGTAAGGATTGTATATTTGTCATAACTATTTCCTTCAGTTATAAGTCCCATAGCGATACCAGCAACTGGTGCTTTTATAGGAACTCCTGCGGCCATTAATGACATACATCCAGCACATATACTTGCTTGTGAAGATGACCCATTACTTTCAAGCACTTCACTAACTACTCTTACTGTATAAGGAAACTCTTCTTCAGAAGGCATTACTTGCAATAGTGCTCTTTCAGCAAGTGCTCCATGACCAATTTCTCTTCTTCCAGGTGCTCCATATCTTCCTGTTTCACCAACACTGAATGCAGGAAAATTATAATGAAACATAAATCTTTTAGAATCTTCTATTCCAAGTCCATCTAATATTTGATGTTCTCCAAGTGCTCCTAAAGTAGTTATTGCTAATGCTTGTGTTTCACCACGAGTGAAAAGCGCACTACCATGAGGTCTAGGTAAAATATCAACTGACGCACTTAAAGGTCTAATTTCATCCATTCTTCTTCCATCTGGTCTAATATGTTCTTCTACTATTAAACGTCTTACTTCATTCGCTTCTACATTATGCGCTATTTTCATTACTTGTTTTAAATCTTCTTCAAGTGTTTCATCTTCGCTATGATTGTTTTTATAATCTTCTACTGCTTTTTCTTTTACTTTGTCAATTGCTTCATATTTAAGAAGTTTTTCTTTTATTTGAATAGCCTCTTTCATATCATTTATTATGTTATTAGTTACTTCTTCTACTATTTCTTCTTTTAAATTAGCAAGTTCTACTTCTATTTTTTCTTCCCCTATTTCACTAATAATATCTTCTTGTATTAAGCAAAGTTCTTTAATATATTCATGCCCAAACATTAAAGCTTCAAGCATTTCTTCTTCGCTTACTTCTTTACTTCCACTTTCAACCATATTTATAGCTTCTTTAGTACCAGCTACAGTAAGGTTTATTGTACTTCTTTCAAGTTCCTCAGTAGATGGAAATACTTTTAACTGTCCATCAATTTTACCTACAACAACACCTGCTACAGGACCATCAAAAGGTATATTTGAAATACCAAGTGCTAAGCTTGTCCCAAAAAGCGCAGTCATTTCTGGTGAATAATCAGGATCAACACTCAAAACTGTATTTACAACTTGAACTTCATTTCTAAAGTTTTCATCAAACATAGGTCTAATAGGCCTATCTATTACTCTTGCAGTAAGTGTTGCTTGATCAGTTGGCCTTCCTTCTCTCTTAATAAATCCTCCAGGTATTTTACCTACAGAATATAGTTTTTCTTGATATAAAATAGTAAGTGGAAAGAAATCTGCAGTACTTACATTTTTACTCATAACAGCTGTTGATAAAATAACTGTATCTTCATATCTTACTAATACTGAACCAGTTGCTTGTTTAGCAAGTTCTCCTGTTTCAATAATTAATTTTTTTTCATTAAATTCGTATTCAAAAACTCTTTTCATTTATATTCCTCTCTAAAAATAAAGACACTTAAAACAAGTGCCTACTTTCTTATATTTAATTTTTTAATAAGTTCACGATATCTTTGAACGTCTTCGCGTTTTAAATAATCAAGTAAACTTCTTCTCTTACCAACTTTTTTAAGTAACCCAAGCTTAGAATGTTTATCTTGTTTATGTTCTTTCATATGCTCAGTTAATGTATTAATTTCTGTTGTAAGAATTGCTACTTGAACTTCTACAGAACCAGTATCTTTTTCATCTCTTCTATATTGTTCTATGATACTATTTTTTTGTTCTTTAGTAAGTGCCATAATTATCCCTCCTTTTTTTATAAATCGGTTTAATCCTAGTAAAAAGTCAGGAGTACTAAATACCAAGAAAAAACTTTTAGTTAATTATATTATATTTTTTTTAATAAATCAACTAATTTTATTAAAGTTTATCTGATACAGATATAGTTACATATTTAGTTTTAAGTTTTTTATTTTTTTTAAATGATGTTTTTATCTTTTTTTCTAAATTAGTTATTTGCCTTAAAGATAAATCTTTATTAATTTCTAATTCTAACTCTAATTTGTTATAAGAACCATATTTTATAAGTTCTATATCATATTTATTTATATTTTTATTTTCATCAAGTTCTTTTTTTATATAATTTATTTTTTCTTCATCTTCATTTAATTCTCCCATAAGTGAAAATGAATTATTAATTATTATTTTTAAAGATATTCTTATTATGTATATAGATATTATTAAAGAACCTATTAAATCAGAATAGGCAAGAATTTTTAATGAATCTGAATACTGAAGTAGTACTATTATAATAATTACACTAAAACTAGAGATCAAATCAGTTTTAGATTCTTCTTCACTTGTTATAAGTATTTGTGAATTTAATTTTTTACCCATTTTATGCATTATAAAAATTGATATCATTTTTAAAATAAGTACTATTAATAATATATATATAATTTTTATATTTGGAATATTATGTTCTATGTTAAAACTTTTATAAATTATAAATAAACTTAACAATAATAAAATTATTCCTATAAATAAATTACTTAAATATTCAAAACGTCCAAAACCAAAAGGATGTGATTTAGTTGGTCTTTTTTTCGATATTTTAATTCCAATTAAAGATATAATATCTGTTATAAAATCTACAAAAGTATGAAGTCCATCAGCAAATAAAGATGATATATTTAATAATATTCCACTAATTATTTTTATAACTGATATTATAAAATTATTTATCATAACATAAATTAAACAATTAATTTCTTTTTTCATTTTCCACCTTTTTTATTATGCACTAAAAAAGAAAAAACTTAATTTTTTCTTTTAATTATCTTTATGTAACCACTTTGAGTTAAATATTTAGATATTGGTTCAAATAAGTTTATTATACCAAAGGTAATAAAGTAATATGCAAACATTATTGTATATACTGACATTTCATTATATAAATTAATTGAAGTAAGCAAGCCTATTAATCCTAAAAGAAATAAAGTAACAAATTTTACTTTCCACATATTATTATTTTTTCTTTTAAGCATTTCAGTATAATATCCTTTTATTAATAATGTTCCTATAGTATAAGTCAAAACAAATGTACCTAAAATAAACGATTCTTCTTCATACTGCATTATAAATAGAAATGTTCCAATTAATAGATTTAAAAGTGCCATAAATAATAGTTCATAATCTATATTTTTTTTAGCCATAAAATAAGCCGCTATATTAAGAAAAGAAAATATAAAAAATATTATTGAAATAAAATATATCGGTTCAACCATACCAAGAGCTGGAAACGTCATTAAAATACTTCCTGTTATTATGTATAGTATGTTAAGCACTATGCTAATAAGTATTTCCGGATTATTTTTTATTATTTTTTTCATTTTATCATCCCTTTATTCTAGTAAAATTATATACTATTAATTTAATTTAGTCAATTTTTTTACTTTTTATTTATTATAAATTAAATATAGAATAATAAATTATCTTTTAAGATTTTTTACTATGTTCTAATATAAATTCATGAATACTTGGTAATGAGAAAAGAAGAAAACTATAATGTTCAAAATACATTATAACTTCTGATGAATCACCTATACTATAGTGTCCATATGGAATCTTATCATTTATTTTGATAGTACCTTTAAAAAATTT
>JAFQIC010000079.1 GCA_017397745.1 Bacilli bacterium | reverse complement strand
CGCGTTTGAAATATTTTTTTAATTATCTAATAATTTTGAATGTCGTTATCTACATCAACTATTTTCATTATTTCTTCAAAAGAAGTTTCCCCTGATAATACTTTATTTAATCCATCTTGAAGTAATGTAATAACTTCACCATTATATACAAGTTCTCTTAATTGTTCTTTAGGAAGAGAATTTGTTATAGCATTTCTAATTTCATCATTCATGTTAAGTGTTTCTAGTATTGCTATTCTATCTTTATAACCTTTTGAACAATGCTCACAACCTTCTGGATTTGCGCATGCCATTATATCAACACTTTTATTTAATACTTTTTTAAATACGCTTTTTTCATATTCAGTGGTTTTTCTTTCTGTTTTACAGTAGTCACATAATCTTCTTGCTAAACTTTGCGAAACAATACCTGTAAGTGCACTTCCTAATAAATATCTTTCTACATTCATATCTATAAGTCTTTCTATTGTATTTAATGAGTTATTTGTGTGAAGGGTAGAAAGTACTAAGTGCCCAGTTATACTAGCACGTATAGCTATTCTAGCAGTTTCATCATCTCTTATTTCTCCAATCATAATTATGTTTGGATCTTGTCTTAAGACACTTCTTAAAACATTTGCAAAAGTTAATCCTATTTCTGATTGCACTTGTACCTGATTTACTCCTCCAATATCCATTTCAACCGGATCTTCAACTGAAATGATATTAACATCTTCTCTATTTAATTTTTGTAATATTGAGTAAACTGTAGTAGTTTTACCAGTACCAGTAGCACCTGTTACAAGAATTATACCATTAGGAACCTTTATCATTTTTCTTATTTTTTCTAAAGCTTCTTCACCAAAACCAAGATTTTCTAATCCCTCTAAACTTTTTGAATAGTCTAGTATACGAATAACTATTTTTTCACCATTATTTGTTGGAAGAGATGAAACACGAAGATCAAGTATTCTGCCATTAATTTCTCTTTTAATAGCACCGTCTTGAGGAAGTCTTGTTTCCATTATATTCATCGCAGCTATCATTTTAATACGACTTATCATATTTCTTTTAAATTGTCCAGGAATACTAGCATAGTCATAAAGTTCACCATCTATTCTTATTCTTACTTTTAATCCATCTTTTGAAGGATCAAAGTGAATATCAGATGCATCTTTAGTAACAGCTTCCATTATTATTTCATTTGCTATTTCAACAATAGGCATTTTTTCAAAATCAAAAGTTTTCATTTATCTTTTTTCCTCCTATTATATTTACAATTATACATTAATAAAACTATTCTTTCAATAATTTTTTTGGTATACTAATAATATAGGAAGTGAAAATATGAAAAAAGGTTTTACTATAATGGAGTTATTAGTAACAATTTCATTACTTTTATTAGTAGCGGTTTTAATTGTTCCTAATATTATGAAAATGTCTGATTCTGTAAAACAAACACAATATGAATCAAAACTTGAATTAATTTTAACTGCTGGTGAGGAATATGGAGAAGATAACATAAATTTATTAAGTAGTACTTCATGCACCGAGGTAAATGTTGGAACTTTAGTTTCACTTGGATATTTAAAAGGTGATTCAGATGATAATTTAAATTTAATAGATCCGAGAACAAATGAGAGTATGAATAATATAAAATTGTGTATAAAACAAACGAGAGTTACTTATGATACTGGAAAAATTGATTATAAAATCATTTCTGAGTTTTTAGAAGAAATTTAAAAATAAATATTTAATCTTGACTAAAAAGTTTATTTTTTGTTATAATATTGTTAGTCATCAAGGAGTGGGCAAAAACCCACTCTTTGATTTAAGTTAGGAGAAAAAAATGGAAGAAAAAGTTTTTAATGCAATTAAAGATAAACTTAAAGAAGCAAATATTGAATTATTAAGTGTTAAAATAGGCGAGGAAGATGGACAAACTACAATGTTTATTACAATTGATAGTGAAAATGGTGTAACAATTAAATTATGTGAAGAAGCAAATAAAATAGTTAATCCAATTTTAGATAGTCTAGATCTAGAACTTGAAGGATATATTTTAGATATAGGAAGTAAAGGAACTGAGGAATAATGGAAGCAAAAGAATTTAAAAAAGCATTAGATGCAATAGTAAAAGAAAAAGATTTAGATTTAGAAATAGTACTAGATGCGATGAAAACAGCGCTTGCAACTGCATATAAGAAAAATTTTAATGAGCAAGCAGATATAAGAGTAAGTATAAGCGAAGATACAGGTGAAATTAGAGTATGTAAAGTAACTACTGTAGTAGAAACTCTTGAAGGTGTAGAAAATATAGAAAGTGTTATTTCTCTTGAAGAAGCTGAAGAATTAGGTGAAGGTTATAAAGTTGGTGATGAAATAGTAGAAGAAGTCACTCCTGAAGATTTTGGACGTGTTGCTGTTTCTGTTGCAAAGCAAGTTGTAATGCAAAAAATAAGAGAAGCAGAAAGAAATAATATAATGGAAGAATTTCAAGATAAAGAAAATGAATTAATGATAGGCTTTTTAGCTATGGAAGATGTTAGAAACTACTATGTGGATTTAGGAAAAGCAAGAGCAATTTTACCAAAAAGCGAAATAATTCCAGGTGAAACTTTGGTAATGGGCAACAGTGTTAAAGTATACATTACTAAAATAGAAACAACTCCAAAAGGACCATTAATTCTATCTTCTCGTAAACACTATGGATTTGTAAAAAGATTATTTGAATCAGAGGTACCAGAACTTGCTGATGGAACTCTTATTATGCATGCAGTTGCGCGTGAAGCGGGTGTACGTAGTAAGGTTGCTATATCGTCTACTAATTCAAGAGTGGATGCAATTGGATCATGTATAGGTGAAAAAGGACAAAGAATCGCAAATATAATTAATGAACTTGGCGGAGAAAAAGTTGATTTAATACTTTATAGTGATGTTCCAGAAGAATATATTGCAAGTGCACTTTCTCCAGCTAAAAATGTTAACGTTACAATAATAGATGACAAGAAAAACAAAGAAGCTTTAGCCATTGCGGATGATGAAAATTTATCTTTAGCAATAGGTAAAAAAGGAATAAATATTAAACTTGCGAGTAAACTTACTAAATATAAAATAAATATTAAAACTTTAAAAGAAATAAATGAAGAAATAAATAAGTAGGTGATATATATGAAGCAAAGAAAAGTACCACTTAGAACTTGTGCTTTAACTAAAGAAAAACTTGATAAAAGAAGTTTACTTAGAATAGTAAAAAATAAAGATGGGGAAGTTTTTGTTGATGATTCTTTAAAAGCAAACGGAAGAGGATGTTATTTAAAGAAAGATAAAGAAGTAATAGAAAACGCAAAAAAAAGTAGAGTCTTAGATAGAAGTTTGGGAATAGAAGTACCTGAAAATATATATGAAATTTTACTTAGTAAATTATAAGAAAGAAGGTGGATATATCTATGATGAGTGTAAAAGAATATGCTCTTGAAATTAATAAGGAAGTAAATTATATTATTACTAAATGTCATGAACTTGGTATTGAAATAAATAATGAAAACGATGAACTTTCAGAAGAAGATATTATAGTACTTGATAATATAATAGGCTCTTTAAGTACTGAAGAAGTAATTGAAACAGAAATAGATGAAGATTTAGAAACTAAATTTGAACTAGAAGATAGGGCTGAATCACTTATGGATTCAATAGGAATAAATATATCACATGGAGAAAAGAAACAAAAATTAAAAAAGAAAACAGATAATAGTAAAGAAGAATATCAAAGTAAAAAGAAAGATATATATAAAAATAAAGAAAAGTTAGCAAGTAATAAAAGAAATAAAAATGAAAATATTGTTCTTTATAAAGAAGGAATGACTGTCAAAGATTTAGCAGATGCACTTAATATCTCTGCAGATGAACTTGTAAAAAAATTAGTTTTAATGGGACTTATGATTTCTGTTAATCAATCTATTTCATTTGAAGATGCTAGTATTATAGTTTTAGATTATAAAAAAGAACTTAAAAAAGAAGAAACAGAAGATATAACTGATTTTGATAATTACGAAATTATTGATGATGAAAAAGACTTAGTAGAAAGAGCTCCAGTTGTAACAATAATGGGACATGTTGACCATGGTAAAACAACACTTCTTGATTATATAAGGTCATCTCATGTTGCGAGCGGTGAAGCAGGAGGAATAACTCAGCATATTGGTGCTTATCAAGTAGAAAAAAATGGGAAACTTATTACATTTATTGATACTCCAGGGCATGCAGCGTTTACTGAAATGCGTGCAAGGGGTGCAAGTATTACTGATATTGTTATTATAGTTGTGGCTGCTGATGATGGTGTTATGCCTCAAACAAGAGAAGCAATTGATCATGCTAAAGCAAGTGGTGCTCCTATAATAGTTGCGGTTAATAAAATAGATAAGCCTAACATAAATATAGATAAAATAATGAGTGAATTATCTGAACTTGGGCTAACTCCTGAAGCTTGGGGAGGAGACACAATTTTTGTAAATATCAGTGCAGTAACAGGGGAAAATGTTGATCTTCTTCTTGATAATATCCTTGCTCTTTCAGAAGTTAGTGATTTAAAAGCAAATCCTAATAGATATGCAAGTGGAACAGTTATTGAAGCAAGACTTGATAAAAATATTGGTGCTGTTGTTACTTTACTTATTCAAAATGGAACTCTTAGAATAGGTGATGCTATTGTAGTTGGAAGTGCTGTTGGAAAGGTAAGAACTTTAAAAAACAGTATGGGACAAGATGTTTTAAGTAAAGGACCAAGTACACCGGTAGAAGTAACAGGGCTTAATAAAGTCCCTGTTTCTGGTGATAAATTCATGGCTTTTGAAAGTGAAAAAGAGGCAAAAAGTGTTGCTTTAAAAAGAGAAGAACAAGAAAAAAATAAAAAATTTGTAAAAAGACAAGTAAACCTTGATGATTTATTTGAATCAATTAAAGAAGGTAGAAAAGAAATTAATATTGTATTAAAGTGTGATGTTAAAGGTTCTGAAGAAGCGGTTAAAAATACTCTGGAAAAAATAAAAGTAGACGGTGTTAAAATTACAATTATAAGAAGTGGAGTAGGAGCTATTACTGAAAGTGATATAGTGCTTGCAAATGCAAGTGACGCTCTTGTTATTGGATTTAATGTTGTGCCTAATTCAAGCACTAAAGAAGTAGCTAAAAACTACAATGTTGATATAAGACTTTATAATATCATTTATAAACTTACAGAAGATTTAGAAGCAGCAATGAAAGGTATGCTTGATCCTGAATATGAAGAAGTAATAATTGGAGAAGCTGAAGTAAGAAAAATATTTAAATTTTCTAAAGTTGGAAATATTGCTGGATCACATGTTATTAAAGGTGTTATTAAATCGAATTCACTTGCTAGAATTATTAGAGATGGAACAGTTGTTTTTACAAGTAAAATAGCATCGCTTCAAAGAGAAAAAGATTCTGTAAAGGAAGTAAAAGAAGGCTTTGACTGTGGAATTACAATTGAAAACTTTATCGATATAAGAGAAAACGATCTTATTGAAGCATATGAACTTAAGGAAATTAAAAGATGAATTTAAAAGGTGAAAGAGTTGCTTCAGATTTAATAAAAGAATTATCAAATATATTTTTAACCGAAGTAAAAGATGAAGATTTAAAAAATGTTACATTAACATATGCTAGTGTTACAAATGATTTGAGTTTTGCAAAAGTGTATTTTACTACACTTGATGACTATAAAAAAGATAAAGTTTTAAAAGATATAAATAATGCTTCTGGATATTTTAGAAGTATGCTTGCTAAAAGATTAGATATAAGACATATACCAGAAATAAGATTTATTTATGATGATTCAATTGAGTATGGTAAAAAAATAGAAGAAGTAATAAAAGAAATTAATGAAAAATAGTGTGAATTTACACTATTTTTTGTTATTATAAATAAGGTGGTGTTTTTATGAATGATCCATTTTTGTATAATTTACCATATATAGATGTTCATGGATTGGATAGAGAATATACTATTATGCTACTTAAAAATTTAATTTTAGAGTCTATTTTATTAAAAAATTATAAAATATATATAATACATGGAAAAGGAAGCGGAATATTAAAAAAAGAAATACATAACTATCTAAAAACAAATAAATATGTAGAAAAATATTATATTTATAATTTTAATGACGGAATAACAATGATAGAATTAAAAAATAATTAAATTTTACAAATTTTATAAATCTGCATAAGTTTTTGTGCAGATTTTTTAATTTTGCTTATTAGATTTTAAAAATTAGTGTAGTTTGTTAGTAGATTTTTATAAAATCTGCAATTTTACATTTAGTATTTTGTTTGATAGGATGTGTTTGGAAGGAGAAAAATTAATGAAAAATGAACAAATATTATTAAATGATGTTTACTTTAAATGTTTATTTGGAGACGAAAAAAATAAAATATGTTTATGTTGCTTGCTT
>JAFQIC010000078.1 GCA_017397745.1 Bacilli bacterium | reverse complement strand
CATATTAATCTTGTACTTGGCTCTGTTATAACATATGGAATAGATGTTTTTGCTACATTACATCCTCCATCATTACTTGTTACTGTATACATTAAATAACCTGTTTCAAATGTATTAATTAAATTATTAAAATTTAAATTATAAACTGTTGTTTCACCTGGATTAGATATTGTCATTGTCTTAGTTTGTGTCCATCCTGGTAGTATATTTGATCCACTTATACTAGAGTCATCAGTATAATCAATTTTAACATTTGTAAATGATCCTGTTATATCTTCATTATTTCCTAAAACATTTGCTTTTATAAATGCATAAGTAAGTCCTGTTATTAATAATATTCCAAATAAAACAGATATAATTGATATTGTAATTATTTTTTTATTTCTATTCATATTTATCTATCCCTACTTTACATATCTATTATACATTATTTTTTAATTTATAGTCAATGAATAATTTTAATTTTACTGTATATAATATAAAAAGAACCACATTTATTATAGTTTCTATAGCATTTGCTATTTCCAAACATAATAGTCAGGTGTGGTTCTTTTTTTATTTTCTAAAAGCCTCGGCCTCCGCCTCCGCCTCCACCAAAACCTCCTCCAGAAGAGAATCCTCCACCAGATCCACTACCAGAAGACATTTTTGAATTAGCGGCACTAACAGTACTAATTGAATTATTAATAGATTTATTAATTTCTCTATTTAAACTTCTATTTATATCATTCATCATATAATAAGTAAATAAAGGACTATCAAATGTTTTATCATTTACATTCATTTCTTCAAATTTAACTTTCATGTCGCTGCTTACTTTATCTGCAACACCTAAAACTGTTGCATAAACTAAATATCTTTCCCATAAAGCTATCTCAGGAAGTTCTTTTTCATCAAATCTTCCAAAATCATTTAAAAAGTTTTTAAAAGCTTTCCATTTTATATAATGTTCATTACCTTTAACAGTTCTTTTTGAAAAAAATATTATATAAAATAGATAAACTATTGAAAGAATAATAACTAAAACACTTATTAATTTAAATCCTGCGTTAATACTTAATATTCCAAGAAATATTCCTAAAAAAGTATAAAGTGATAATAATAGTTTAACTTTAATATTTTTCTCAAAAAATTCTTGTTTTAATGATTCATTATATACAGATTCTTTCCAATCGATAAAAGTATCATATATTTTATTTTTATTACTATCATAAACATTTTTAGAAGATTTTTTTATTTCACTCATTAATACTTCATTATTACTTCCAATTTCACTAAATAATAAATTTATAATTTTATTTTCATTATTACTTAAATTATCTTTATTTAAAAGTATAAATTTATAATCTTCTTTTTTAGAATTAATTTTTTCTACTTTAATATTTTTCTTATATATTAAATTTAAAATACTTGAAGAAAATGCATTAGAATTTATATTTTTATTCATTAAATAACTTATTATTTCTACATCATAATCTTCTATAAATTCTCTATTATATTTATTAAAAAATGAAGACTTATATTCTTTATCATATTTTAAATATGTAAATATAATTAATCCAAGAATTCCAATTATATAAAGTATATCTGAACTTAATAATGAATAATATATAATTTTACTTCTTTTCCTTTGATTATTAGCTGTTTTTGCCCTTTCTTCTTCAACATCTTTAATTAAAGAAATTGCATCCATATTAGATTTTTTATTTTCATTTAACAAAATAGAATATTGTTCTTTATTATAAAGTATTCTTAAGTCTATAGGTGTATATTTACTTAAATTATTTATTTTTAAAGCAGCACCATAACCACCTTCTAAAATAAAAGCTTCTCCATTTAAAGGTCCATGAGCCCAAACTTTAATTTCTTCATCTTGAAAAGGTAAATATACAACTGCGAAAACTTCACCTATATCATCAGCAAAATCGTCTCCTATAAAATTATAATATAATTCTGCGGTATCATTATGTAAAACCGCTAAATCTAAAATAGTATATTCTAAATAAAAGTATGTTTCTGAATTTATTGTTTCCTTGTACATTTTTATACTTGTTCCATTATTTATATCAGATATTTCATAAGTTGAATCAGATTGTTTTTCAAAAAAATCTACATTTTCTTCTATAAATTCATTTTCAAAGTTTTCATAAGTTAATTTATCAGTATTTAATATACCAACTCTACCTACTACTATTTCACTTCCATTATAAATATCACTTCCATAAAAATCTTCTTTTTTACCTTTAAATTTATTTAATTTTTCATTTTTATAAACTATATCTCTTATATATCCATTAAATGTTCCACTTACTTTTATAATTTCTTTAAATTTAACTGCTCCACCAATTTCTATTTCACTATTAATATAAATAGCATCTACATCATAATTAACCTTATCTTTAGAAACAGCATTTAAATTTATAAAAGGAATTAAAAACATAAATAATAAAGAAATATTTAAAATTATTTTTTTCATCACGTTCACCTCAAAAAAAGACTTATATTTAAGTCTTTAAAATTTCACTTGTACATTTTCTTTTTCTTTTTCATTTGCTTCAAAAAATACTTCTTTTTTAAACTTAAACATATTAGCAACTATATTTGATGGAAACATTTCAACTTTATTATTATAAGTTAAAACAGTATCATTATAAAATTGTCTTGCAGAAGCTATTTTATTTTCAGTATCAGATAGTTCACTTTGAAGTTCTTGAAAATTAGTATTAGCTTTAAGTTCAGGATAACTTTCAGCAAGAGCAAATAATCTTGAAACCATTGAACTTAGTTCATTATTAGCCTTCATTTCTTCTTCGGGAGTATTTGCAGTTTGAAATTTATTTCTAGCTTCAATAACTTTTTCAAGAGTTTCACTTTCATGAGAAGCATATCCTTTAACAGTTTCTACTAAGTTAGGTATTAAATCAAATCTTCTTTTTAGTTGCACATCTATTTGAGCCCATTGATCTTTTACCCTATTTCTTAGTACAATAAGACCATTATATGTTGAAGCAACATAAATAGCAATAAGTACTAATACTACTATTAATATTATTAAACCTGTCATTTCATCCTACCTTTCTTTACTTAATTATACTATAAATATTTTAAAGTTGCACTATAATTTTTGTTAAAATTTATTATATAAAAATTTTCATTATTAATTATTATATAAAAAAGGACACTTAATCTAAAAAGCCGAACGTGTCCATTTTTTATTTTACGAAACTTTTCTTTCATATACTTATTTATATTTTTTATTATTTTTAGCATATTCTAAACATTTTTCTTCTAACAGTTTAAAATTACAGCATCTGTCTTTTACATTATTAGGTAACTTATTTGATTTATATAAATTATAAAGTAGTTTAGATTTAAAATTTATTTTCTTTTTATTATTGGTGAGCCATCTTAATTTATTTCTTAATAATTCTATTCTAAACATTTCATTTTCATCTTTTGAAGTTTAATTTAAATCAAATACAGTATAATTACAACTGGTAACTGGAATCATATTATTAAAATTAACTACCCCATATTTTCCATTACAAATTTTTACTAAATCTAATGTGTTTTTTAATAATTTATGTTTTAATTTCGGACTTGATAATGGTGCAAAATATTCACAATTTTCAATTGTAAATAATACTCCAATAAATGGTCTTAGATCTTTTTTTCCAGCATTATATACTACTTTATTATCAAACTTTCTTAAATAATTACAATATTTAGAATCAACTTTTACTATTTTAAATTTTTTATACATTAAATCTCCTTAAAAACATTATATATTTCTTAAATTACATAAAAAGATTAGAGTTTGCTCTCTAACCTTACTTTTTTAGCTGCCATTTATAGAGCTGGCTTCACTCACTTTTTTAGCTGCCATTTATAGAGCAGGCTTCACTCGCTTTTTTATGCTAATAAATAGCATTATTATTATATGCAAAAAATGCACAACATAATTACTTATGTGATAGTAATATAATATAAAATTATATAAATGTCTATAATTTATGCGATTTTATCAAAAAAGTTTTCACATAGAATTAATTTTTATAACACATGAATTAATAGTTTCCTATGTATTTAAAAAAATAGCACTCAATTTACTTTATGTGTAAATTAAGTACTTAACAAAAACATATTGGTTACTTCTCAACATCACAAAGTTAAGTATTCCCCTTTTTTTATATAACTTCTTGCATAATCATAATAACACATTATTGTTGCTTTGCAAACTTTTTGTTTACAAATAATTAATTACACCCTTGTTTTTTTTATAAAATTAATATATAATATTTTAGGAAACATAAGGTTGTTAAGTGTCTGCCTCTACTTGTAGAAAGAGAGGAGGTTTGATAAAAATGAGTAATAGAATTTTTATAATAAAATTACTTAAATACATTTGTATCATTTTATTTCTTCTATCACTATTGATAGTTGTTATAAAAAAATGACACTTAATCTTTAAGATATTTAAAATAGATTAAATGTCGAACCAATTTAATTAGGTAGACATTCAACTAATAAAAACCGAATGTTTCCCTTTTTTATTTTATGCAATTTTTCCTTGCATATTCATATTATCACACTTATTGTAATTTGTAAACTACGTTTTAACTAAAAGTAGACTTTATTTACTTCTTTTTTTAAATAGTTTTTTCAATATTATTATAATACTAATCAAAAATATAATTCCTATGAATATTACATAATTTATATTAATTTCCATAAAATTTATAATACTAAAATGTAATTGTTCTTTTAGTGTATAATCAAATTTATCTAATAATTCATCATCATAATATATAAAAACTTCACCTAATTTAGTTCCTTTTTTTATATTATAATTAATTACTTCTTTTCCATTATATTCTATTTTAAGTTTATCTTTGTTATAAGGAATATTTAAAAATTTATTTATATCTTTAGGCGCTTTAATTATAATGTTTTCTTCCTTTGCATACTTTGTTTTAAGTTTAACTAAAATCTCATCTTTTTCTACTATTTTTATAATATCAAAATCTTTATTTATTACTTCACTGATAATATTTAAATCTTTTAAATGGTTAGCAGTTCTATATTCAATAGGAGCATTTATAGTTATCGTTATTATATTTCTTCCTTTTATTTTAGATAAGGTTGATAAACAGACACCCGCGTTATCAGTATTTCCAGTTTTACTACCTAGTACATAATCAAAATTATAATAATACTCTAATTTTTCATTTATATATTTTAAAGTTGATCTAAAATAAAGACCATTTGAGGTATTATATTCTTTTGTTTGATAAACTTTTTTAAAAGTTTCATTTTCAAGTGAATATTTAAGTAGTTTTAAAATATCTAAAGCTGTTGAATAATGTCCATCTGCATCAAGGCCTGTAGTATTAACAAAATTAGTATTTAACATATTAAGTTCTTTTGCTTTTTCGTTCATTTTATTTACAAAATTTTGAATACTACCTGTTAGACTGATTGCTAAAGCCTGAGTCGCATCTGCACCTGATGGTAGCATTACTGCATATAATAAATCTTCGTAAGTTACTTCATCACCTACTTCTAAATAAGCAATACTTGCATCCCAAGGAATTCCTTCAAGCATTTCATAAGTAATTAAAACTTTTTCTTTCAAATCTTCTATATTTTCAATTGCTACTATAGTTGTCATTATTTTAGTAAGACTTGCAATACTGGTTATTTCATCACTATTCTTTTCATAAATCATTTCGTTTTCATCTAAGTTATAAACTATAACATGTTTTGATAATAAATTATCTATTTCATATGCTTTTAATGAAATAGGTAAAAATATTAAAAACAATATAATTATCATTAATATCTTTTTCATATTAAACATTATAGCAAAAAAAATTAATGATATAAACATATTATTTATATCATTAAATAGTTTTAATAAAAAAAAGGAACATCTAAAATAAAAAGCGCATAATAGTAGGTAACTATTTCTATATGAAAGATAAACTAATATTTTTTTAATGTTCCTTTAATATAATTATACCTTATATTTTTAATTTTGCAATAAAATTTTATTAATTTATAAAAAATTTATTTATCTAAAAGCCAATCAAAAACATTTATTTGTTTTATTCCGTTATGAGAAGTATATGGTGTATAATCTGTTGTTAATAAGAATTTAGGATTATGATCATTTATATTGTTAAGAGGTTTTAATTCTCTTTCTAATGTCTTTTTCTCTTTTACAGTATATGCAACTTGATAATATTCTTCTCCTCTTTCATTAACAGCTACAAAATCCACTTCATTATCATCATTTTTACCTATATAAACTTCATATCCACGTCTTAAAAGTTCTAAATATACAATATTTTCTAATATGTGTCCATCATCAGTATTTTTACTACCTAATAAATAATATCTTAGTCCTATATCTGATAAATAGTATTTACTACCAGTAGTCAAATAATTTTTACCTTTTATGTCATATCTTGACACTTTATATAAAACAAAAGATTCAACGAGCGCTTCTAGATATTTTTCAACTGTTGGCACTGATATTTTTCTACCATTTGAAGTCATTGTATTAGCAATACTTGTACTAGAACACAAATTACCTACATTATCAAACATAAACTTTATAACATCTTTTAACATCCCTATATCAGAGATTTCTTTTCTCTCTGATATATCATTAACAATAACAGTATTGAAAAGGCCATCCAAATACATTCTTATTTCTTTAGCACTTTCTAATTTTAAAGTATATGGAAAAGAACTTTTAGTTATATAATCCACATATTTTTTTTGCACGTCATTTTCTCCAGTGTAAGAGATATATTCTTTGAATGAAAGTGGCAACATTTTTATTTCAACGTATCTACCTGAAAGAAGCGTTGCAAGTTCGCCTGATAACAATTTCGAATTAGAGCCAGTAATATATAAATCAACATTTTTCTTTATATATAAACTATCAACTGCTTTTTGAAAATTAGTTATTCTTTGAACTTCATTTATAAATACATAATTCATTTTATCATCAACTAACTTTGAATTTACATAATTATATAAATCATCATAACTTATTATATTATTAAATTCATATTCTTCTAAATTCATACGTATTATTTGATTTTTATTAATGCCTGTTGATATTAAATACTCAATATATAAATCAAATAAAGTAGATTTACCACATCTTCTTATTCCAGTTACTATTTTTATTAAATCTTTTTCTTTAAAACTTATTAAATCATTTAAATAGTTAGGTCTGTCTATCATTTTTATTCCTCCAAAAGCATTATATCATTTTATTTTTTGTTTGTCAATTTTGTAAATTTAAATTTACAAAATTAAGTTTTTTTATATTTTTGTTAATTTCACTTTAAATTTCCCTTATTTAAGTAACTTATAAAAATGTATCAAAAAAAACTTATATGCTCATAAGTTCTTTCTCTTTTTCTTTAAATTTTTCATCAATTTTTTTATTATAATTATCTGTATATTCTTGTACTTTTTGAAGATATATTTTTTCTTCATTTTCAGAATATTCAGACTTCTTAATAGCATTATTAAAATCTTGTCTTATATTCCTAACAGCAATTTTACCTTCTTCACTCATATCTTTTACTTGTTTTACAAAAGTTCTTCTATTTTCTTCAGTAAGTTCTGGAATAGTTAAAATTATTACTTCTCCATTATTAGTTGGTGTCATTCCTAAATTAGCTTCAAAAAGTGCTTTTTCAATATCTTTTAAAGCATTTTTATCAAAAGGCTTTATATGAAGTTGTCTTGCTTCAGGAACTGAAATTGTCGCAAGACTTTGAACTGGAGAAGGAACTCCATAATAGTTAACCATTATTCCGTTTAAAATATTTGGATTTGCTCTGCCTGCTCTTACAGTAGTAAATCTACTTTCTAAGTTTTCAATAACTTTATCCATTTTAATTTTTATTTCATTTTCATTAAACATATATTTTTCACCTATTTAAAATTATAAACTATTATTTAGTATAATTCAAGAATTAAAGAAAAATTGCCATATATATAGGATAATTTTCAATATTTTCATTTATACTTAAATTTTGCATTGATAATTTTATACCTTTTTTAATTTTCCATCCATTTAAAACGGATTTCAATGATTTTGATTTTGTATTTTCAGAAGATTTTACTTCTACTGCAGTTGGTTCTTTCTCAAATCTTATAAAAAAATCTATTTCTAAAGTAGAATTATATTCAAAATAATATAACTTCTTTCCTTTTTTTGTAAAAATATCAGCAATTATATTTTCATAAATTGCTCCTTTATATATTCCTAAATTACCATCAATTATATCTTCTTGTGATCCTTCTTCAAGCATCGCCATTAACAAACCTGTATCATTCATATATACTTTAAAAGTATCGTTTTTAGCATATCCTTCAAAAGGTAATTCAGGTTTAGATAAATTATAACAGAAATTTATAATGCCTGCATCATAAAGCCACATCAAACTTCCTTCATATTTTCTTGAACTTCCATTTTTTTCAACTAAACTATATCTAAATTTTTTATAATCTTTTGAAAGATGTTTAGGCACTGATAAAAAGCAATTTCTAGCTTTGGCTTTTTCGTTTCCAATAGCGTATTTTGCGATATCATCGGTATAATCATTTATTATTGCTTTTTGAATTTTTAAAACATTTTGAAAATTATGTGTATTAACAAACTCAGAAATTACTCGAGGCATTCCACCAACTACTATGTATTCTTTAAATAATTCCAACATTTTTTCATGCATAGAAGTAGGAACTTTTTTCTTTTTTGTAAAATATTCTTTAATGTCATTTAAAGAATCCTTACTTACACCATTAGCCCAACAAAATTCTTCAAAATCAAGCGAATGCATTTCTAATTGATCTGTATATCCAACAGGATAAGAAGGAACGTCTTTATAATTTATACCTAAAAGAGAGCCTGAAGCTATAACATCAAATCTTTTATCAATAGCAAAAAACTTAAGTGCTGTTCTAGCTCTAGGACAATTTTGAATTTCATCTAAGAAAATAATTGTTTTTCCTGGTATTAAAGAAGAATTGGGAACTCTAAGTGAAATTTGTTTAATTAATGTGTCAACATCCAAATCACCATCAAATATGGTTTTGTAGTTTTCATTTTCATCAAAATTCAAATATACATAATTCTCATAATTTTCTCTTGCAAATTTATCTATTATATAAGTTTTACCAACTTGTCTAGCGCCTTTTACAACTAAGCACTTTTTATCCGGATTATTTTTCCACTCTAGCAAATCTTTTAAAATTTTTCTTTCTAACATTATTATCACCTATTACCATTTTACTATATTTTTAATTCAATTGCAATTTTTTCAAAGGAATATTTGTGCTGTGTTGCAATTTTTTCAAAGGAATATTTATGCTGTGTTGCAACTTTTCCAAAGGAATAAAAAGAAAAACTACTTTAATTCAGCTAAATCGTTTATAAAAGCTTCTTTTGATTGAAAACCAGTTACTCTTTTAACCATATTTCCATCTTTAAAATAAATTATAGTTGGAATACTCATTATTTTAAATTCTTGTGCAAGATCTGGATGATGATCAACATTAACTTTTAAAATATCTATATCCCCATCAAGTTCTTCAAGTATAGGCGCAAGCATCTTACATGGACCGCACCAATCAGCATAAAAATCTACAAGCCATGTTCCTTTAGTTATAAAATCTCCGAATTTTTCATCTGTAAGTTTTATCATTTCTTACCCTCCATATTTAATTATAAGTTCATTAATATTTTTAAAATTTAATTTATTTTTACTTTGAAGTGTTTTTACTGATTCCACAGTAACTATATTATATTTAAGTAGTATATCTAATGTTCTATAATTATATTCATTTATATTAGCTGTATTTTGATATATTTCTTTAAGTTCAAATAATTCATTCATCGCAGTAATATTTGTTTCAACTAAATTTGTAAGTATTACACTTTTATTTAATATAAAATTATTAAGTTTTGATTTTTTAAAGTACGAATTATCAAAGAAAGGTTGATTAAAGAAAAATAAGACTACAAATGTTATTATGTATGTTTCAATAAAGCCTATTACAATTCCTAAAATTCTTGAACCAAGTCCTAAAACTACAGTTGCATCTAATATTTTTTGAAATATACCTGTTACTTTTAAAATTATTCTATAAAATACCATCAAAAGTGTATAAACAATTATAAATGAAATTATTTCATAAAATAATATATTAAATACTGCAACACCTTTAAAAATACCAAAATCTAAAAATGGAAGATTATTATAAAGTATTTGTGCAACTGGATTTTTAAGTTCAAAAGCAAGAACCAAAACAATTACAAGCCCTACTAAACTTATTATACTTTTTATCGCACCATTTTTAAATCCATTTAAAATTCCTAATATAAATATTATTATAATAATAGCGTCTACTATATTCATTTTTTACCACCTATATTAATTATATTATATTTTTTTATATTTTTATATACTTTTTTGTGATAAAATTAGATTACGGAGGAAAAAAATGACAATAGTTTTTAAAGTTAGTGATAATATAAAAGAAAAAATGATAGATTATTATAAAGATATGTGTAAACCAACTACACCACCTTATGCAATATTTCAAGCAGTAGAAGCAGATACTGTGATTACTTTATATGAAAGTGGTAAAGCAATGTTTCAAGGAATAAGTGCTGATATAGATGCCGCTATGTGGAGAGACTTAGAAAAGCATTTAAATAACAAGGATGTAGATATAAGAAGTACTGAAGAAAAAAAAGAAGATAAGGATATGTCTAATTATTACTATAGCGCTATTGGTAGTGATGAAGTTGGAACAGGAGATTATTTCTTTCCTATCGTAGTTACCGCAGCATTTGTAGATAAAAAAGATATAAAATTTTTAGAAGAACTTAAAATTCATGATTCAAAAAAACTTACTGATAAAAAAATTATGTCATGTGCTCCAATGATTATTAAGAAAATCCCTTATGAATCAATTATACTTTCAAATGAAGAATATAATAAATATCATAACGAAGGAATAAATATGAATAAAATAAAAGCAATTCTTCATAATAAGATGCTTTTAAAATTAAAAAACAAAAACTTACCATATCAAAAAATAATTGTAGATCAATTTGCTTATCCAAAAGTTTATTTCAGTTATTTAAAAGAAGTAAAAGATAAAGTAACAAATATAACTTTTCTTACTAAAGCAGAAGATAAAAATTTAAGTGTTGCATCTGCTTCAGTTATAAGTAGATATATATTCTTACTTGAAAAAGATAAACTTGAAAAAAAATATAATATGACTCTTCCTAAAGGAGCAGGAACTGAAGTAGATAAAGTTGGAAAAGATTTTTTAAATAAATTTGGAAAAGAAGAACTTATAAAAATATCAAAATATAGTTTTAAAAACACAGAAAGAATTTTAAAGTAAAAAGAATTCAAATATTAAAAAATGAATTCTTTTTTTAATTAGTTAAAATTATGTATGGATCATTATATACACCAGTTCCTCGTTTTATTGTGGCTTCAGCTTTTAAGGATAGAGCTGGCACTGTGGCATAACCACGAATCACACGGTAGTAGTCCCACGCACCGGTATGAGAAAGCACATCAAACACATTCGCATAATTACTATCAAAGGCTCGCGGTGACATTGTCCAATATGTCTCTCCTGTATATAAATAATAACTTGTATTTGTTTGAGTATATACTCCTCCGGCATACGCTGCTTCATCTACGGTTAATAATCCTATTGGATATGTTAAATCTCCTTTGGCTACTGTATATCCGTATGTACTACTTGCACATTTATATTGGGGACTTTTATTTGTATATAATCTATCAAATGCTCCAAACAAGTTAGTAGTTGTTGGCTCGCTCATATCATTACAGTAAGCCGTGTCTGCGATTAGATTGGTTATTTTTGTATTAGTTCCATTTTTCCATATATTATCTCTATACCAATTTTCTACTACTGTTCTTATACTACTTGTTTTATAATTTACATAACTTTTATTATTATATGATGTGTTATATGCTTGTGATGATGCTATATTTACTTTTGTCCCTGTTTGTGGGCATGTGTATGTTTCTCCACTTTGTGTTGGTGCTCCTCCATATCTTAGGCGCACACTTCCATCTTCTACTGTTCGCACTATTCTCCAGCAGTAACCACCAAATACTAAATAGTTGTTCGTTACTGCTCCTCTATAGTAATAGACTACTTCTCCATTTTCTGTTTTTGTTGTATCACTTGTATAATATAGTCCATTTGTTCCATCAGATGCTGATGTATTTGCAAAACTTATTCCTGCATCACTTTGTTCATTATTATCTGCGAGTATTTTTCCTTTTAAATTTATATCAAAATATATTTCGCATACTTCTGGATTTTCAGTTGCTGTTATGCTTAAGCTTGGATATGCATATGTTACAGTTGCATCTCCACAATTTGAAGAAACACTATATCCTTCTGTAGTTGGTAGGTTGTTACTTTCTACTCCACTTATATATATTTTTAAGTCTATGCTTTCAAAATCAAGTTTACATGATGAATAATTAAGCGTTCCATCACCTTTTAATTTTAAAGTTCTATTATATATATCCCATGTTAGATTTCCACCTTCACATGTACTATTTAAATAATAGTATCCTTCTGT
>JAFQIC010000077.1 GCA_017397745.1 Bacilli bacterium | reverse complement strand
TTTTTAGATTTATTTAAAAAAGGAAATTTGATTTCAAGTGTTTTAGGTCTATCAATTGGAGTTTTACTTTTACTTGCGTGTCAAAATTTTATAAATTGGGAAAGTGTTGGTCAAATATTTTTACCTATCTTATTAATTACGATAGGATTTTCATTAATATTTAAAACAAAAATAAAAAAAGAAAATAAAACTAATAAATATTTTTCTTTGTTTTCTGGATGTGAAGAAAAAGTCAAAGGTGAATTAAAAACAACTTTTATAGCTTCATTGTTTGGTGGGATTGATTTAGATTTAAAAAATGCTGAAATAAAAAAAGATATTGAAATAAATGTTTTAACAATATTTGGCGGTGCTGATATAAAACTTCCAAGTAATGTTAATGTTGAAACAAAAGGTCTTCCTATATTTGGAGGAATAGAAAATAAATACAAAGGAAAAGGAACTTATACTGTAAGAGTTAATTATGTAAGTGTATTTGGAGGAGTAGATTTATTATAAAATGAATGATTTAGTAATAAAAGAAATAAGTAATAACTTAAACATAAGTGAAGAAAGAATAAAAGTTGTTTTAAATCTTTTAGAAGAAGGAAATACAATTCCGTTTATCGCCAGATATAGAAAAGAAAAGACAGGAGCACTTGATGAAGAGGCTATAAGGAAGATTTATGAAGTCTATGAATATGAAACTTCTTTATTTAAAAGAAAAGAAGATGTTATAAGGCTTATTGATGAAAAAGGACTTTTAACAGAAGAATTAAAAACACAAATACTTTCGTGTACGAAACTTGTGGAAGTAGAAGATTTATATAGACCATATAAAGAAAAGAAAAAAACAAAAGCAACAGAAGCAATAAGTAAAGGTTTAGAAGGCCTTGCTAAGTATATTATGACTTTTCCAACTACTGGAAATATTGAAAATATTGCTTCAAAATATGTAAATGATAAAGTACAAACAATAGAAGAAGCAATTAGTGGAGCAAAAGATATAATTGCTGAATGGATAAGCGATAATGCATCCTATAGAACATATATAAGAAATAATACTTTTAATAATGGTTTAATTACTTCTAAAAAGAAAAAAGATGCAGATGATGAAAATAAAATTTTTGAAATGTATTATGAGTTTTCTGAAAAGGTTAAATATATTAAACCACATAGAGTACTTGCTTTAAATAGAGGAGAAAAATTAAAAATATTAAATGTAAATATTGAAGTTGATTCAAGTTATATTCTTTCATATCTAGAAAAAAAGGTTATAAAAAATAATAATTCTTTTGTTTGTAAGTATGTTTTAGAAGCAATAGAAGATGCTTATAAAAGATTAATTAAACCTTCTATAGAAAGAGAGATTAGAAGTGAACTTACAGAAAGTGCTTCAGTTGTTGCGATAGAAAACTTTAGTAAAAATTTAGAAAACTTACTTTTAACACCACCTATGAAAGAAAAAATAGTTTTAGGATTTGATCCGGCATTTAGAACTGGTTGTAAACTTGCTGTTTTAGATAAAAATGGAAATCCTTTAGAAATAGCTGTTATATATCCTCATGAACCTCAAAAAGAAGTGGAAAAATCTAAGAAAATAATTTTAGATTTAGTAAAAAAATATAATATAGATATAATTGCGATAGGAAATGGTACTGCTTCTCGTGAGAGTGAACTATTTATAATAGATGTAATAAAAGAAAGTGACAAAAAACTTGAATATATAATAGTTAATGAAGCAGGAGCATCTGTCTATTCAGCATCTAAACTTGCGATAGAAGAATTTCCTGAATTAACTGTAGAAAAAAGAAGTGCAATTAGTATTGGAAGAAGACTACAAGATCCACTTTCTGAACTTGTTAAGATAGATCCTGAAAGTATAGGTGTAGGACTTTACCAGCACGATATGCCACAAAAGAAACTATCAGAATCACTTGACTTCGTTGTTTTAAAAAGTGTTAACTCTGTTGGTGTTAATATAAATACTGCATCTTTTTCACTTCTTAAATATATTTCTGGACTTACTAAAAAATATATAGAGAAAATAATTGATTATAGAAATAAAAAAGGTAAAATAACTAGTAGAGAAGAACTTAAAAAAAATAAATTATTAACTGATAAAGTATATGAACAAGCGATAGGATTTTTAAGAATAATGAATGGGGACAATATTTTGGATAAAACATCAATACATCCTGAAAGTTATGAAGTTACTCTGAAACTTTTAAAAGAACTTAATTTAAATATAAAAGATATAGGTAAAGAAGAATTTATAAGTAAACTTTCAAACATCAATATAGAAGACTATAGTAGAAAATTATGTATTGATGTATATACACTTGGAGATATAATTTCATCCTTGATAAAACCAAGTAGAGATCCTAGAGATGATATGCCTAAACCAGTACTAAAAAGCGATGTACTTGATATAAAAGATTTAAAAAAAGGAATGAGACTTGAAGGAACAGTAAGAAATGTAGTTGACTTTGGAGCATTTATTGATATAGGTCTTCATAATGATGGGCTTGTACATATATCAAAAATAAGTAAAGAATATATTGAACATCCTAGTGAAGTACTAAACGTTGGAGATATAGTTGAATGCTATGTAATTGATATATTTCCTGAAAAAGAGAAAGTTTCACTTTCGTTAATAGCTGATTAATAATATAGTTTTTTCTTTAATTTAAAAAACTATTAAAAATTTTTAGGTACTATTTGAAAAAAAATAATTTATATGGTATATTATATGTGTAAAAACAAGGAAGCAAGAGGAGTAGAATATATTTATTTTTAAAGAGAGTTAGTGTATGGTGAAAACTAATAAAATAAAATATTTGAAGTAGCTTGTGAGTTTGACTTTTGAAATAGTAGTAGAAAGTCACGGTTAAACCGTTATATAAAAAAGTAAAATAAAGGATGGTACCGCCTATAATTGGCTCCTAGTGCTGTCTTTTTTTATTTGAAAATAGAAAAGAGGTTAAAATATGTTGGATAAAAAATATAATCATAAAATAGTTGAAGAAAACAAATATGATTTTTGGCTTGATAAAAAATATTTTGAAAGTGGGGATTTATCAAAAGAAGCTTTTTGTATAGTTATTCCACCACCAAATATAACAGGTAAACTACATTTAGGTCATGCTTGGGATACTGCTCTTCAAGATATTATAATAAGGTATAAAAAATTATGTGGGTATGATGTTTTATGGGTGCCAGGAATGGATCATGCGGGTATTGCTACTCAAGCTAAAATTGATAAGAAACTAAAAGATATGGGTAAAAATCCTAGACAAATGAAAAGAGAAGAATGGCTTAAACATGCGTGGGACTGGAAAGAAGAATATTCTTCAAACATAAGAAGTCAATGGGCAAAACTAGGACTTGCACTTGATTATACTAAAGAGAGATTTACTATGGATGAAGGTCTTTCTAATGCAGTAAAAGAAGTTTTTGTAAGACTTTATAATGAAGGACTAATTTATAGAGGAGAAAGAATAATAAATTGGGATCCGGAAGCTTTAACTGCTCTTTCTAATGAAGAAGTAATATATAAGGAAGTAAAGGGAGCATTTTACCATATTAAATATATGATAGAAGATAGTTCTGACTATTTGGAAGTTGCAACTACAAGACCTGAGACATTATTTGGTGATACTGCAGTAGCTGTAAATCCAAATGATGAAAGATACAAACATTTAATAGGAAAAAATGTTATATTGCCTATTTTAGATAAAAAAATTCCAGTAATTGGTGATGAACATGCAGATATGGAGTTTGGAACAGGTATAGTTAAAATTACACCTGCTCATGATCCAAATGACTTTGAAGTAGGAAACAGGCATAATTTAGAAAGAATAGTTGTAATTAATCCTAACGGAACAATGAATAAAAACGCTGGAAAGTATGAAGGACTTGATAGATTTGAATGTAGAAAAGAGTTGATTAAAGATTTAGAAGTAAAAAATCTTCTTATTGAAGTAGAAGATATAACTCACAATGTAGGCCACTCAGAAAGAACAGGTGTTATGATAGAACCATATTTATCAAAACAATGGTTTGTTAAAATGAGACCTCTTGCTGATAGGGTTTTAGAAAATCAAAAAGATAAAGAATCAAAGGTTAATTTTGTGCCAGCTAGATTTGAAAAAATAATGAATCATTGGATGGAAATAACATATGACTGGTGTATTTCAAGACAACTTTGGGGGGTACATAGAATTCCTGCGTGGTATAGAGAAGATGAAGTTTATGTAGGAAGAGAAGAACCTAAAGGTGACGGTTGGGTTCAAGATGAAGATGTGCTTGATACATGGTTTAGTAGTGCTCTTTGGCCTTTTTCAACACTTGGATGGCCTGAAAATACTAAACTTTTACAAAGATACTATCCTAATAACGTATTAGTTACTGGATATGATATAATTCCTTTTTGGGTAAATAGAATGACTTTTCAAGGACTTCATTTTACTGGTAAAAGACCTTTTAAAGAATGTTTAATACATGGCCTTATTAGAGACAAAGAAGGAAGAAAATTTTCAAAAAGTTTAGGTAATGGAATAGATCCGATGGATATGATAGAACTTTATGGTTCTGATGCTCTAAGATATTATTTAACAACTAACAGTTCAAGAGGAATGGATTTTAGATTTGACGAAGATAAAATGAAATCAACTTGGAATTTTATAAATAAGCTTTGGAATGCATCTAGATTTGTTTTACTAAATTTAGAAGATTTTAAAGAAGAAAACTTTACTCTTGAAAATCTTTCTTTAGAAGATAAATGGATACTTACTAAACTTAATAAAACTATAAAAAATGTAAGAAAAAATATGGATAAATATATGTTTAATGAAGTAGGTAGTGAACTATATTCATTTATATGGGATAACTTTTGTGATTCATATATTGAATTTTCAAAATTTAATTTAAATAATACAACTAAATCAGTGTTGCATCTTGTTTTAAAAAGTATATTACAAATGCTTCATCCTTTTATACCATTTGTAACTGAAGAAATATATCAAAAATTGCCAATAAATAAAGAAAGTATTATGATAAGTTCTTATCCTATATACAATAAAAAATATATTTTTGATGAAGAAGCGAAAGAAATAGAATGTATTATTAATGAAATAACTAATATTAGAAACTTTAAAGTTTCTAATAAAATAACAAAAGACAGTAATACTATTATAGAAGTAGATAAAAAATATGAGTCAATTTTTAAAAATATTTTAAAGGTATCAGATGAAATAAAGAAAATAAATAATTCTAAAAAACTTGAATATAATAGTCCGATTATTAAAGTTACTTTTGAAATAGAAAATAAAGAAGATGATGTAAATATAAAAGAAAAACTGTTAGAAGAAAAAAATAAATTGATTGTTTCAATTGAAAAGAGAAAGAAACTTTTAAGTAATGAAAACTATATTAATAAAGCTCCAAAAAATATAGTTGATCTTGATAGAGAAAAGCTTAAAGAAGAGGAAGAAAGACTTAAAATAATTGAAAAAGAATTAAAATAGTTTTTGTAAAAAAAATCTGTAAATTAATGAAAATTTATGGATTTTTTATTTTGTGGATAAGTTATAATTTTTTATAATCTACATAGGTTTTTGCACAGATTCTTTAATTTTGCTTAACAGAATTTATTAAATTTAATGAAAATTTGCTATAGAATTTATAAAATCTGCAATTTTACATTTGGTATTTTGTTTGATAGTATGTGTTTGAGAGGAGAAAAATAATGGAAAATGAACAAATATTATTAAATGATGTTTACTTTAAATGTTTATTTGGAGATGAAAAAAATAAAATGTGTTTAT
>JAFQIC010000076.1 GCA_017397745.1 Bacilli bacterium | reverse complement strand
TTGTTATCAAAGAGTAATATTTGTAACGACGATATTGTAATTGAGATAGGTCCTGGAAAAGGAATTATTACCAATGAACTTGCAAAAAAAAGCAAGAAAGTTATAGCAATAGAGTTTGATGCAAAATTAGCGAAAACTTTATCTGAAAGGTATAAAGAATCTAAAAAAGTTCAAATAATAGAGATGGATTTTTTAAAATATAAAATATCAGTAAAAGAACCATATAAAGTATGTGCAAATATTCCATTTAACATAACTGCTGATATTATGAAAAAAGTATTTGAAGATGATAATCCTCCTGAAGATATATATTTCATAATGCAGTATGAAGCTTTTCTAAGGTATTCTGGACAGCCTTTTTATAACGAAAGTTTGAGGTCTCTTTTATACAAACCTTGGTTTTCCGCTGAATTGATTTATGAGTTTAAACCATCAGATTTTTATCCTGTGCCAAATGCACGAATATGTTTTGCTCACTTTCAAAGAAAAACATCAGCAGATGTTGAGGATGCGACAGACTATAGAAATTTTTTATCATATATATTTTTAGCGTCTGGAAATACTTTCAAAGATAAAACAAAAAAATTGTTTACTTATGAGCAACAAAAACGCATTTGCAAGTTTTTAAAAATCAAATTAGAGTCAACGCTTACTGAGATCTCATACGATGGATGGCTATACCTATATGATGTTTTTCTTAAATTTGTTTCCAACGAAAAAAAAGCTATTATATTAAATGCTGAACAAGCCATGAAAAACAATCAAAACAAGATTCAAAAAAAACATCGAAATCGTAATCATGGTTATTGGAAATTTGAAACTAAGCGCCAAAAGAAAATTTTTAAATTGAAAAATTGAAAATAAGAATTTTATCCAGTAGCTATATTTCCAATTTCTATATTATTAGCAATAGTGTAAACAAAGAAGTTGACAGAAAAAAGTAATAAGCAAATTATAAATTACAATTTAGTAGTTCGCAAAATAATAATTTGTAGGAGGAATAGATGTCTTTAATAAGTGTAAACAATTTAACTTTTGGATATGATGGAAGCCTAAAAAATATATTTGAAAATGTATCATTTAATATAGATACTGATTGGAAATTAGGATTAATTGGAAGAAACGGTAAAGGTAAAACTACATTTTTAAAGTTATTATTAGGAAAATATGAATATCAAGGTGCAATATCAAAAAATGTTGAGTTTGATTACTTCCCTTTTGAAGTAAAAAACAAAGAAAGAATGGCAATAGAAATAGTAAATGAGATTGCTCCGAATGTTGAAGATTGGGAAATTATAAGAGAATTAAATTTACTTAATACAGATACTGAAGTATTATATAGAAGTTTTAACTTATTAAGTGGTGGCGAACAAATAAAGATACTTTTAATAAGTTTATTTTTAAAAGGTAATAACTTTTTACTTATAGATGAGCCTACAAATCATTTGGATATTGAAACACGAAATAATTTAGTAAATTATTTAGAAAAGAAAAAAGGATTTATATTAGTATCTCACGATAGAAATTTTTTAGATAAAGTTGTAAATCATATAATTTCTATAAATAATACTAATATAGAAATACAACAAGGTAATTTTTCATCTTGGAAAGAAAATAAAAATAGGCAAGATAATTTTGAAAAAATACAAAATGAAAGATTGCAGAAAGATATAAATAGACTTGAAATAGCTTCTAAAAATTGTGCAAAATGGTCAAATGAGGCTGAAAAAACAAAAAATAAAAAATATAATTCAGAAACTACAATAGATAAAGGATATATAGGACATAAAGCAGATAAAATGATGAAAAAATCAAAAGTTATGGAACAAAGAATAGAAAAAGCAATAAATGAAAAGACTAATTTGTTAAAAAATATAGAGGTAAATGATACATTAAAAATTATTCCTCTAAAAAGTAATAAGAATCCATTAATTTTTGCACATAACTTGCAGATAAAATATAGTAAAGAAACGATATTTAACCCTATTACTTTTGAAGTTAATAATGGCGATAGGGTTGCACTAATTGGAAAAAATGGCATTGGTAAATCAAGTATATTAAAACTTATTTTAGGAGAAGAATTACAGTATAATGGAGAGTTTATGGTTGCAAATGATTTAAAAATATCTTATGTTTCTCAGAGTACAGAAGATTTAAAAGGAAATTTGAGAACTTTTGCTTACGATAATAAAATAAATGAAAGTATTTTTAAAGCAATGTTAGTAAAAATGGGATTATCACAATTTGATTTTGATACTAATATTCAAGATATGAGTGAAGGTCAAAAGAAGAAGGTTCTAATTGCAAAAAGTATTTCAGAACAGGCTAATATTTATATATGGGATGAACCTTTAAACTATATTGATATATTGACAAGAGAACAAATAGAAGATGCTATTCTAAATTATAATCCTACCATTATTTTTGTAGAACATGATGAGAAATTTATTGAAAAAGTGGCAACAAAAATTATAAATTTGGTAAAGTAAGTGAGAGACAAATTACAATTTTATAGTTATTGATTTATAGTAATTTACCGAAAAGATTGTCAGTAATGACAGTCTTTTTTGTACGACAAGCAGTTATACAAATAGATTAGTTCAGTGCAACTAATCTATTTTTTATAAGAATTATAAAC
>JAFQIC010000075.1 GCA_017397745.1 Bacilli bacterium | reverse complement strand
TGATAAAATATTAAAAGTAAATGATAAAGAAGTTAAAGATACTTCTTACTTCTTATATGAACTTTATAAATATGAAGTAGGTGAAGAAGTTACAATTACAATCGAGAGAGATAAAAAAGAAAAAGATATAAAAGTAGTACTTGGTACTCAAAGTGAGAATGTATAGAAAACAGTTAACTCTGTTTTTTTTAATACTTAAATTTTTTTGTATATATATTTTATTTAAAAAAATAAAAAAATGTATTTAAATTTATAAAAATGTTTTATAATGATAATAGAGTGATTAATAAAGGAGAAAAAAATATGGAAACTTGGATAATTTCAATAATTAATAAATTTGGATACTTTGGAGTGTTATTTTTAATAGCTTTAGAAAATATATTTCCTCCAATCCCTTCAGAAATAATTTTAACATTTGGAGGTTTTGCAACGCAGCTGGAAAATAGTGAACTTTCAGTTTTTGGTGTTGTTATCGCTTCAACTATAGGTTCTATAATAGGGGCATTAGTTTTATATTATGCTGGTAAAATTCTTAATAAAGAAAGACTTAAAAAAATTGTTTCTGGAAAAATAGGTAAAATATTATGTTTAAAAGAAAAAGACATAGATTCTGCGAATAATTGGTTTGATACTAAAGGAAATAAAACAGTGTTTTTTTGTAGATTTGTTCCAATAGTTAGAAGTTTAATTTCTATTCCTGCGGGAATGAGTGAAATGAATATGTTTAAATTTTTGAGTTATACTATTATTGGATCATTAATTTGGAATACTGTACTAGTTGTTTTAGGTAGTATTGTTGGGGAAAATTGGACTAAAATCGCAGATATATTTGATAAATATTCTAGTATTACTTTAGTGATTCTTATAATTTTATTTATTGTATTTGTATTTATGTTTTATAAAAAGAAATTAAAGAAAGGAAAAAAATGAAAACAAAAGAAGATAAATATATAGAACTTTTATTAAAAAAATGTATGGATGTTAACAAATCAAAATCACTTTTGATAAGTTATAATAGTATAAATAGTGATTTTGTAGAAAAACTTGTAAAAAAAGCAAAAAGAATAGGATTTAAAGATATTTTTTTAGATGAAAAGAATTTAACAAAAGAAGTTAAACTTTTAAATGAACTTACTGTAGAAGAAATAAAGACTCATTCATATTTTAATGAAGAAAAATGGGATGAATACGCTAAGAAAAAAGCTAATTTTTTAATGTTTAGTACTTATGTGCCGGGCGCGATGGAAGATATTCCTTCTGAAAAACTTTCAGCTTCTGCGAAAGCTAGAAGGGATTCTAAACCTATTTATAAAGAAATGCAAAATAAGTCACAAATTCCTTGGTGTATTGCATGTCTCCCTAATAAAAAATGGGCAAAATATTTATTTCTAAAAGAGAAAAATTCGTATGAAAGATTAGAAGAAACAATATATAAACTTTGTATGGTTGATGAAAAAAATCCTATTAAAAATTGGGAAGAGCATTTAAAATTACAAAGAAAATTAATAAAGAAATTAAATAATTTAAAAATTAAAACACTTCATTATACTAATTCTTTGGGAACTAATCTTTACTTAGATATAGCTGATAATTCTTTATGGACAAATGTAGATAATAGTGGAAAGACTAATATTGTAAATATGCCATCTTATGAAATATTTACTAATGTTAAATACACAAAAACAAAAGGAACTGTTTATAGTACTATGCCTCTTATATATAACGGAAAAGAAATAAAAGATTTTTATTTAGAATTTAAAAAAGGTAAAGTGGTGGATTTTGATGCTAAAAAGGGTAAAAATTTATTAAAAGAAATTATAGATACTGATGAATTTTCTTCTTACTTAGGAGAAGTAGCACTTGTTAGTAATAAATCTCCAATAGCACTTACTAATATCGTTTTTGCGGACACTTTATTTGATGAAAATGCATCTTGTCATCTAGCTCTTGGTTCTGGATTTGCTGAATGTATTAAAAATTTTAATAAATATAAAAATGAAGAATTAAAAGAAATGGGAGTAAATCCATCTAAAAATCATGTGGACTTTATGATAGGAAGTGATGACTTAAAAATAGAGGCTATAACAGATAAAGGAAAAGTAGTTATATTTGATAATGGAGATTTTGTTTTATAGGAGGTAACAATTGAAATCAAAAGTATATTTTACTAAAAATATTTCTAAAGAAAGCATATTAGAAATTTATAAAAAACTTGGAAAAGAATTAAGTGGTAACGTTGCAGTAAAAGTGCATTCTGGAGAAAAAGGTAATCAAAATTTTTTAGGACCAGAACTTTTTAAAGATGTAATTAATTATGTTAAAGGGACAGTTGTAGAATGTAATACTGCATATGAAGGAGAGAGAAATACAACTAAAAAACATATAAAATTAATAGAAGAACATGGTTGGAGTAAATACTTTAAATTTGATTTACTTGATAGTGATGGTGATTTAGAATTAAATATAGAAAATGGAAAAACTATAAAGAAAAATTATGTTGGTAAAAATATTAAAAATTATGATTCACTTTTAGTTTTGTCACATTTTAAAGGACATCCAATGGGAGGATACGGAGGAGCATTAAAGCAACTTTCAATAGGAATTGCATCTTCTTATGGAAAAGCTTATATACATGGCGCTGGCGACCCTAATAAAATATGGTCACAAGAACAAAATAAATTTTTAGAATCAATGGCTGATGCAGCTTCATCAATTACAGATTATTTTAAAGATAATATTATTTATATAAATGTTCTTGCTAATATGTCTGTGGATTGTGATTGCTGTGCTAAAGCAGAAGATCCTTGTATGAAAAATATAGGAATTGTTGCTTCTTTAGATCCAGTGGCTATAGATAAAGCGTGTATTGATCTAGTTTATAACTCTAATGATTCTGGTAAAAAACATCTAATAGAAAGAATTGAATCTAGAAATGGCACTTATACAATTTCTTGTGCAGAAGATCTTGGTATTGGAACAACGCTTTATGAATTAATAAATCTTGATATATAAGCATAATATTTAGTGGTGATAAAAATTGAAAATTAAAAAAGAAAAAATGACAGATGACATAATTAAAAAAATTATGGATATTGATAAAACATTTTATAAGGAAAAGTTTACTTTTGAATGGTACAGAAAAAGAAATGATGAAGAAAATATAGTTTTTTGTTTATATGATAAAAATGAACTTGTTGGTTACTCTGCAGTAAGTGGAATAAAAGAAAAATTATATAATGAAATAAAATCGGGAAAATATAAAAATGATTATAAGTTTGATTATAAAATGTTTGATAAAGATTCTCCTTTTAAATATCTTTCATCAATAAATATACTTGAAGATTATAGAAAGAAAGGCTTCGGTACAAAACTTTTAAATAAAACACTCAGATATTTTAAAAAATATAATATTATTGCTTTAACAGTGTCAAGAGGTGGATATGCTTTATTAAATAAAAAAATGAAATTAATAAAGCAAGTTTCTAGTGATGTAAGTGTGTTTGAAAATTAAATCTATTTAATAGATTTTTTTTTAAATTTATGTTAAATTATTTATAAGAGGTGGATATGAAAAAAGAATATTTAAGTGAAGAAAATTATAAAAATGTAAAAGGTAAAATATCAAAACTATCTTTATTTATTTTATTAATTGGAATAATTGTAGGAGGACTTTTAATAACTATTGGAATTTTAAAAAATCATCAAATTAATTTAGAATTAAGTGAAGAAAATATTCAAAAAGAAATTGATGAAAAAACAAAATTGCTTGAAGAAGAAAAGGAAAAACTTAATACTTTAAAAGAAGAACTTAAAGTAAAAATTAATCCTATTTTAGAAGAAATAAAAACTTTATCAAGAGTTAAATTTGATGGGTTTAATGATGCATATTATGAAAGAGAAGATAGAATAGATGAACTTGAAAAAAGTATAAAAAAAGATAAAGAAACAATTGATGATATAGAAAGTTTTAATGATACAGGGTTTTGCTATAGTGATAAAGTTTTAGATGAGGTTTGTGATCTTCAAAGTGAAATTTATGAACTAGAAAATATTAATATAGAGTTTAAAAAAAGACATGAGAAAGCTGATAATATACCATTTTTTATGTTTGGCGGATTTATTATTGTTGCATCTAGTATGTTTGCATTTTCATTTTATATTATGACTAAAAGAAGAGAAATTGCAGCGTTTTCTATGCAGCAAATGATGCCACTCGCAGAAGAAGGTATTGAAAAAATGGCACCCACTATTGGTAAAGCAGGTAAAACTATTGTTAAAGAAATGGCTCCTATGTATGGAGAAATTGCTAAAGAAATATCTAAAGGTATTAAAGAAGGATTATCGGATGAAAAAAAAGATACTAAATAGTAGTATTATTTTTAAATTCTAAAGAGGAAAAAATGGAATTAAAATCAATTACAATTAAAGATAATGAAGAATTTTTAAGAATGATATCCAAAGAAGTTGATATTAAAAATGATAAAGATTTAAAAAAAGATATTGATATTTTGCATAAATATTGTACTTTAAATGATGTTATGGCTATGGCAGCTGTTCAACTTGGTATTTTGAAAAGAATTGTATATCTTAAAAATACAAACTTAGAGTTAATTAATAAATATCAAACTAATAGTGAAACATTTGATGAAAAGAATTATAATGAAGAGAGAATTTTAATTAATCCAGTAGTGAAGAAAAAAGAAGGCTTAACAGAGTATTGGGAAGCGTGCGCTAGTTGTTTGGATTTTTGTGGTAAAGTTTTAAGACCTTATAAATTAATAGTAGAATATTATGATATAAATGGACAGAAAAAAGAAGTAAAATTTGTAGGTTTTGAAGCAACTGTTTTATCTCATGAACTAGATCATTTAGATGGTATTTTGCATATTGATAAGTCATTAGAACTAAAGGAAATAACAAAAGAAGAAAGAAAATTATTAAGACAAAAAGAAGGCTATAAAATATATTATGAAAATGGAAACTATGAAAAGTTAAAAGAGGAATATTATGAAAAAAGTAAAAATTAAAGGAGTTTATAAACATTTTAGTGGTAATTTATATTTAGTTGAAGATATTGCTATTAATAGTGAAACTTTAGAAAAAATGGTTATATATAGAGCCTTATATACTGATAATAAACTTTGGTGTAGACCTTATAATATGTTTTTAGAAGAAGTTAATAAAAATGGTCAAAAATATCGTTTTGAACTTGAGAAAATAGAAGATTTAATAAAAAGGTAAAATTTTATAAAAAGTTGGAGGATTAAAAATGATTTTAGTAAAAAAAGAAACTCTAGAAAAAATAAATAATTGGCCAGATGATACTATTCATATACTTACAGATTTTGATAGAACTATAACTGTAGGAAATAGTGAAAGCTCTTGGAGTATTTTATCTAAAAGTGATAAAGTTCCAAAAGAATATGTTTCTGAAAGACAAGAATTTTATAATTATTATAGACCTTTTGAAATAGATGAAACTTTAGATTTTGAAACAAAAAATAAACTTATGATAGAGTGGTGGAATAAACATATTGGACTTTTTATAAAATATAAACTTAGCGAAGAAGTTATAAATGATGCCGCTATGAATTTAAGAGTAATGTCTTTTAGAAAAGGCGCTAAAGAATTTTTAAAAAGAATGTATGAAAAAAATATACCTGTAGTAGTTATTTCTGCGGGTATAGGAAATTTTATAAAAGCATTTTTGATAAAAAATAATTGTGATTATTCAAATATCTATATTGTGTCTAATTTCATTAAATTTGAAAATGGCACTGCAGTTGGAGTAGAAGATAATGTTATACATTCACTTAATAAAAATGAAGTAGCTCTTCCTAATGATATAAAAGAAATTATTGTAAATAGACCAAATATTATTCTTCTTGGTGATTCTATTTCTGATATAAAAATGGCAAAAGAAGAAGAAAGAGAAAATGCTCTAAAAATTGGATTTTTAGATGAAAAAATTGAAGAAAATTTATCTTATTTTAAAAATGCATTTGATATTGTTTGCATAGATAACTCTGATTATGACGAGCTATCTAAAGAAATAAAAATATTAAATTAGTTCAAAACGAACGTTTGTTCTCTTGGGGGGGGTAATTTATTATATAATGTGTATGAATAGAAGAGTAAATCTTTTATTCATACACATTTTTTAGTGTGAGAAAGAGGTTGTTATGTCTAAGAAAACAATTGTAATTATATCTGTAGTGGTAAATTTATTTTTATTATCTTTATTTATTTTTTATGAAAAAGAAGATAAAAGATATATAAGTAAAGTAAAAGAAAATGATAATATCTCAATGCTTAAAATAGTAGGAGAAGATACAGAAGTAATAAAACAAGTACCACAAAGTGGACAGTGGGTAATGTCTTATACATGTGATGATGAAAATGCAAAGCTTTAC
>JAFQIC010000074.1 GCA_017397745.1 Bacilli bacterium | reverse complement strand
TAAAATATTGTAATGAAGCACTTGCATATTGAGGAACATGTCAAAGTACATATACTGCAAGTAGTTCAAATACATGGACAATGAATGGAAAAGACTATTATAATATTACAGAGCAGTGGTATGGAGAAGGAAGAAGACTATATTCATATGATACAGCGACAGAAAATTCTAGTGGAACAGAGTGTTATAACGTATATAGCACAAAACAATGTGGCTATAATAGTGATATAATAGATAATGGAGGATATTATTGGTTTGGAAGTGCTTACAACTCCTCGTACACTCTTTACTGGTATGCTACTAACCGCAACGTGCGCCACAACTCTGGCACGGGTCCGTATGGTGCGCGCCCCGTAGTCCATCTAAAATCTACAGTCCGTGTCGTTGGAGGAAAAGGAACTATGGAAGAACCATTTATAATAGAAAGTTAAGTTGATATAACTTTGTTCCGGGATATGGAACGGTAACCCCTACAACAAAAAGTGTAATTTATGGTGAGGCTTATGAAACTCTTCCGATTCCTATTCCTTACGCTGGTCTTGGTTTTGAAGGAGGGTATATCGAAGCGAACAGTGGAGGAACTGAAATTACATCTTTAACTATATTAACTACCGCTTAAAATCATACTTTATATGCTAAATGGAGTAATCGACATGTTTGAGGTGGTGTTTAAAAAAGTAAATATATTCTTGTGTAATCTAGTAGTGTAAATTCAAAAAAATTATATAAATATTATAAAAACTGATAAAAATGAACTGAACCCCAAAAGTTGGACAGTTTATAAATAGTTTCTAATCAGAGGATTGTAACCTGTAATTTACGGGCGACAGTCCTTTTAATTTTACTTTAATTCTATCATAATTATAATAATAAATATAGTCATCAATTGCTTTTATCAAATCATCAAGAGTTTTATAATTATCTTCTTGGTCATAAAACATTTCTGTTTTAAGTATACCAAAGAAGTTTTCCATCATTCCATTATCCATACTATTTCCTTTTCTAGACATACTTTGTTTAATACCATTATTTTTCAATCTTTGTTGATAAGATTGATGTTGATATTGCCATCCTTGATCTGAATGTAATATTAATCCATCAAGATTATTATTTTTATTAAATGCTTTATTAAGCATGTCATTTATTTGTTCTAAATTAGGTGATTTAGAAGTATTATAAGAAATTACTTCACTATTATATCCATCTAATATTGGCGATAAATAACATTTTTCTCCACGAAGATTAAATTCTGTAACATCTGTATACCATTTTTTATTAGGTTTATTCGCATTAAAATCTCGTTCAATTAAATTATCAGCAATTTTACCAACAGTACCTTTATAAGATGAGTATTTTCTTTTGTTTCTTTTTAATGACTTCAATCCTAATTTAACCATTATTCTATAGACTTTCTTATGATTAATATTATAACCTTGATTTCTTAGTTCTAATGTAATTCTACGATAACCATATCTTTCTTTATTATTAATAAATATTTCTTTTATTTTATCTATTATTTCTTTGTTTTTATCATCTTTATCTGTTTTAGATAAAGTATAATAATACACTGATTTAGATAAACCAGATATTTTTAGAAGAATCATTAATGGATATTTTAGCCGAAGTTCACTAACAACATTTACTTTTTCTTCTGTTGTTGATTCTTCCTTGCTTGAACAACTGCTCTCAATTTTTTTGAGTATTCTAGTTCCGCTTTTAAATATAAATTTTCTTCTTCTAATCTTTTAATTTTTTCCTTGTCTGTTTCATTATTTTTTTTCTTTGTTACTTTAGGCATAGTTGGCCGCCCTCGCTTTCGTTCAACTATATTATAACCCATTTCTGTATATTTTTTTATCCAATTTTGCAACATTCCTTTACTTAATAAACCTTCATCTATAGCTACAGAACGAATTGATTCATTGTTTAATATAACTCTATTTATTATTCTTTCTTTTTCATGTGGTGTAAAAGTTCTATTTTTTGTTGTTCTTAATATTCCAAATCCATGTTTATCAACCAAACTTATTAAGTCATTTACAACATTCATAGAAACATTGTACTTTTTAGAAACAGAACTTACCGACATGCCTGACTTTCTATCGTTATACAATTTAATTTTGTCATCATAAGTTAATTTGCTCATATAAAAACCTCGTTTCTTATGTCCAAGAAACGGGGTTCATATCAAAATTATCAACTTTTAACTTTGACATTTTTATCAGTTTTTATTTTAACATTTATAATGCTTAGAGATATGGTTAATAATTAATATATTTTGATGTAGATTTAATTATTTACATTTTTTTATTTATTTTTTAAAATTATATGATTTTTAGTTTTTTATGAAATAAAGTAATGTAATTGTTGAATAGTTGTTAGTTAATAATTTTATTTTTTAAGTTTTTTTGTTATTATTTTTATATTTTGGCGATTTGATAGGTTGTTTTTTGTTTGTTATACTCATTTTTGTTGGAGGAGGAGTATGAATAATTTTAGAGTTAAAAATATACATTCATGTAGACTTGATGGGGTGTTTAAAAGTGTTATTGGATGTGAAAAAGGAAAGAATATATTAAAGGCAATACTTGAAGAAATATTAGAGAT
>JAFQIC010000073.1 GCA_017397745.1 Bacilli bacterium | reverse complement strand
GCTTGTGTTTCAATTGAATCTCCATTAAAACCAATGGGTGGATGTAATTTAAGCGAAGAGGAATTGAGTAAAGGAATAAGATATGCTGGTAAGAAACTTAGCGATCCTTATGGACTAATACCGGGAGTTTTTGACATCAATAATGGAATTATAACTTATAGTCCAATTTTTCCCTTATTCTATGATGAGAGAGATAATATTAAATTTGCGAGAGATACATATTTTACCTCTATGACTTTTCAAGAAATAATTGTAAATCTAATAAATAATGCTATGGAATATTATGTTCATATAGGCAATTATGTAGCTGCAAGAGATATATTGAAATATGGAAGATATATTTACGAAAGAATAAATAAAGAACAAATGCTTGAATTTGCAACTAATCCTGAAAAAGGTCAAAGAGTTTTAAGAAGACACTTAGGTCTGAAATAATGTCTTATATAAGACTAAAATTACAAAGATTTATATACTCAAAGAGAAAGAAGGTTTGAAATGACTAAAGAGATTAATTATCCAATAAAATATGCTGTTTTAGAACTTAAAGAAAGAGGGGGTTGGTCTGCTGGGTATGAGGATATAACGCAAGGATTTATAGTTTCAAAGTGTTATGTAGTAGAAAGTAATGTTGTATATCATTCTGATGGAACATACACAATTAATCATGAAGTTGTCTTTCCATTTAAAGATATATCAGCTTTTAAAAATTCAATTGGGAATGTTAGACAAAATATAGGAGTAGAGAATATCCCTCATTATGATGTTTGTAATAGACCGTATCCGATTAATATAGTTTCTGATTTATTTGATTCATACGAATCAGCTAAAGCACTTGCTGCTCAAAAAAATGAAGAATATAAAAATAATATGTTTCTAAGAGTACCAATAGCGAGAGGTGAAACATTATCTTCATTAAATTGGAATGAGCGATTTGACTTTTTAAAAAAAGAATTTGAAAATAATTTAGAATTATGTAATTTATTTGAACAATTAGTGTTAGCAGCAACAGATAATATGTGTATTAGTCAAGACTCAACTGTGAAGATATTAAAACCTATAAAACAAACAAATATCATTTAGGCTCATTTAAAGGCATAAGCCTTATTTAAAAGTAGAAAACTTTATCTATATAAGAAAATATAGAAAATTATGAACTTATTTTAACGGAGGAAAAAATGAGATATTTAAAAGTTATGTTTTCAACGAAGTCAAGATATAATGATTTTGAGTATAAGATAGGAGAGGTAAATAATGCGCCTTATTGGAATCCTAGTGCTAAAACACCTGAGGAAATGGGTGGATTAAATTTTAGTAATGAAGAAAATATTTTAAGGTATTTGCATAACGGTGATACTATATACGATGTAGAAATACCTGAAGATGCAGAAATGTTATCAGTTAAAGAATGTGCAACACCTGATGGAGTTTTTAGAGCTAATAAAATAATTATTAAAAATCCTAGAAAAGTAACTGATGAAATGGCCATGGAATTTTATAAAAAGTCTACAATACCTGAAAAGGCTTATCCCAAAGCACTCGGTGGTGTTTCGCTAATGAATTTTTTGAATACTGCTAATGAAATATTTAAGGATAAAGTTAATGAAAAAACAATTGAATTTTTTATTTCTGAATGGTCTGATTTTATGAGTAAAAAAGAAAGAAATAATTCTAATGAAACAGTTATTGAAATAGATAAAAAATTAAAAGAATTTAAAAATACAAAAATATAATTTATTTAATTTACTTTACTTAATATATTCGTTATAATAATAAACAAATTTTAGGAGATGTATTATGAGGAATTGTGATAATTGTATTCATGGAAGTTATAATTTGGATTGTAATGATGGTTTAGAAACTTTATATTGTAGAGAAAGTGAATATGAGTATGAGGTTGATCCATTATATTCTTGTCAAAGCCATCAATTCATAGAAGGTATAGGTAATGAACGAAACTTTATATTATATGATGAAAGCTATCTAGGAAAAGGTTTTTTCGTAGTTCATATGAAAGACAATGATATTTCTAAGTTTTTCAAAATTTATAGAACTAATAATGAAGGTTATATAAATTATAAATTAAGAGTATTTAGTGATGATAAGTCTAATGATAATATAGAATTTGTTTTTAGAAGCTTTGAAGATTTTGATAATAGTTTATTTGATGCGTTTTTAAAATTTGGTAGATATTTTGATAATGAATCTAATGATACAAATATTTTTTCTATTATTTTAGGAAGCGGATATGTAAAATTTATTATTTCAAAAAATACTTGTAAAGAAATTAAACAGTTTAGTAATTTTATAGATATAAATTTAGGTGATAATAGTGAAGTTGAAGATTTATATAATGAATTAGAGAAAAATTGTAATACAAGTTTAGATGAAGAAAATATAAAAAGGTTAGTAATGTCAAAAATAAATTAATAATTACTTTTTATAATAAAAAATATTGGAGGTGTTTTATGAAACCAGGTGTTGGTGTTGGAATAATGGTTATTGAAAATAATAAAATATTGCTAGGACTGAGAAACCCTAATAAATTAAAAGCGGATAGTGAACTTAAAGGGGAAGGAACTTGGACAATGCCAGGTGGTAAAGTTGATTTTATGGAGAAATTAGTTGACGCAGCTAAAAGAGAACTAGAGGAAGAAACTAGTTTGATTGCTAAAAAGTTAGAATTATTATGTATATCTGATGATATGACTGAAACTGCTCATTATGTAACTGTTGGATTTATTTTAAAAGAATATATAGGAGAAGTTAAAACAATGGAACCAGAGACAATTATAGAATGGAAATGGTTTGATATGAATGACTTACCTAAAAATATATATATTCCAAGTAAGAAGTGTATAGATAAATATAAAGAGGGAATTATTTACGAGTAGTACTTGAAAATAATTTTAATTTGGGAGTATTATGAAAATACAAAAAATAAAAAATGAAAATGGAAATTCTTTTGATTTTGAGTTTATTCAAGATGATAAATGTTTATCAATTTTTTTTGCTGGTAATTTTGACTTATATTTCTCTTTAAGATCTGACCAGTTTCTTCCTATTCATAAAAATATTACACTTTCTTTTGATATAACAAAAGAAAACTATGAAGTATTTATGCTTTTTGATGATTTATATAAAGAAATAATTAACGGCAAAATATTTACCGAAGATTCTGAAGGTGACTTTGATGAAGAATATAATAAAAAACATTTTCTTAATTCATATGAATATAGAAGTTTAGTTGACGAAGATAAAAATATTAATTGGATTTCTGATGATGGAGCTGCTGAAGAAGAGGATATACTTAAAATTTCATTGGTAGATGAAGATACATATAGATTAAGTTTTATAAGAAATGATAAGCCTTTAACTTTTGGATTTAAGAGTAATCGTTCAATAACTGCAAGAATACGTACTTCTGGATCTAGATATAATTATTTTTATGTTGTATTTATGAGGTTTTTTCAAAAACTTCAAGATATTAGTACCGATGAACATCAAATTCATTTCGAAGAAGTTGTATATACAAAAAAATATAAAAAAGATTATGAGTAGGAGAGTTATAATGAAAAAATTTTTTGAAAAAAATGAGTTTTTAATAACAATGATGTTTATATTTCTTTATGTTTTAATTAATTCATTTTGTATAAATAATTTAGGATTATTTAACTATAAAACATTAATTATAAATACTTTATTTTCTATAATTCTTTTTTTAATAATTTTTTTATTAAAAAAAACTTCTTATTATGGAATTAAGAAAGTTAAAAATTTAAAAAAATATATTTATTTTTTACCTTTACTGCTTATAATAAGTGTGAATTTTTGGAATGGAATAACTATTAATAATACTTTTGAAGAAATAATTATTTATATGATTATAATGTTAAATATAGGTTTTATTGAAGAAGTTATTTTTAGAGGTTTTTTATTTAAAATGATGGAAAAGTCAAATGTTAAAACAGCGATAATTGTAAGTTCTTTAACTTTTGGAATAGGACATATAATTAATTTATTTAATGGTGCGGCGACTATAGATACTTTTTTACAAATAATTTATGCTACTTCTTTAGGATTCTTGTTTGCATTAATATTTTACAAATCTAAATCTTTAATTCCTTGTATTATAACACATTCTTTATTAAATGCTTTTTCTATATTCAATTCAAATAATGATTACATTGTTACTGCTATTTTACTTACAATTTCTTGTTTTTATTCGTTTTATATAATAAAATTTGATAAAGATTAGGTAAAAAATATATTTTTGTATGATATAATTTTTTCATAGGATGTGACCTTAAATGAATCAAGAAAAATTTGGAAGTTTTATTAAGCAAATTAGAAAACAAAATAATTTAACACAAAAACAACTCGCTGATAAATATAATGTTACATATCAAGCAGTTAGTAAGTGGGAAAATGGTAAAAATATGCCAGATATTTCTCTTATTAAACAAATGAGTAAGGATTTTAAAATAAGCTTAGAAGAGTTATTTAATGGAGAATTTAAAGAAAATAAAAAAAATATATTATTACCTATATTACTAGTAGTTCTAGTAGGAATAATTATAATTTTAATAATAATGCTTAATAATAAAGAAGATGATTTTAAATTTAAAACTTTATCAAGTACATGTGAAAATTTTAATATAGTAGGTAATATTGCTTATAATGATAAAAAAACTTATATATATATTTCTAATATAGAATATTGTGGTGGTGATGATATAAAACTTTATAAGAAAATTGAATGTATTTTATATGAGTCAAGTAACAATATGGATATAAAAATAAGTTCTTTTAATTATACTGAAGATAAAAAAATATCTTTAGAAGAATTTTTAAAAAATGTTACATTCGCCATAGATGATTATAAAAAAACATGTAAAGAGTATTCAAAAAACAGTTTATTTTTATCAATAAATGCTATTGATGAAAATAATAAAATTACTTCTTATAAAATACCACTTGTTTTAGAGAAAACTTGTAATAATTAATATTCAACTTATGGTTGAGTCTTTTCAACTTATTCGTTATTTTTATTTATAATAAAGTAATATAAAATTTTTGTAGAGGTGAAGAAAATGAAATATTTAAAATTTTTTTTATTGTTAATGTGTTTTAGTTTATGTGCATGTAGTAGTAAATTTGAAAAATTGCCAAAGCCTGTAGTAGCTGAAGGTATCAGAGGACAGCAGTTTGGAATAGACAAAAATATTAATGAAGAAACTATTGATAATTATCTTGAAAGAGAAGACAGTGTTTATATTGATATGAGAATGCTAAAAGACCCGGGGAATTATGAAGCTATAGGAGGGGACTCATATCTATCAGGTTTTGTTAAAGGTTTTGAAGTGCTTCCTTATCCGTTTCTTGTAAATGTATCTGGACTTCCTGAAGAAGTTGGTGAAACTTATAATGGAAAAACTTTATTTACTTATGATGGTGAAAATTATAAATCTAATTATAAAGAATCACTTGAAATATTAAATTATTTTTTTCCAAAAGATAAAAATATCTTTTTAATGTGTGGTGGCGGTGGATATGCTGGTATGACTAAATCTATGCTTATATCGTTAGGCTGGGATGAAGAAAAAATATATAACATTGGTGGATATTGGTATTATGAAGGAAACAATAACATAAATGTTAAAAAAATTAATGAAGATGGAACTAATTCTTATGATTTTTGGAAAGTAACATATCATGAAATAGATTTTGATAATTTACAAGAGGTAAAATAATGAAAAAATTTTTAATATTTATTTGTATCTTTTCATTATTATTAGTTGGATGTGATAATAATACTTTTTCACTAGAAGAAAAATATTATTCTACTAGTGAATTTATTGAATTAGATACTGAAACTTTAGAAAAAAATGTTAATGATAAGGAGTCTTTTGCAGTGTTTATATATCAACCTTTATGTACTGCTTCTTATGAATTTAATAAAGTATTAACAGAGTTTGCAGATGATTATAAAATAAATTTTTACAAAATGTCTTATAATACTATGAAAGAAACTTTTTTAGGTGAAAAAATTAAATATTATCCATCTTTAGTGATTTTTAGAGAAGGAAAAGTAGTTGATTATTTAGATGCAGATAGTGATGAAGATGTTGATTACTTTAAAAACGTTAACGACTTTAAAGGTTGGTTTTCAGATTATGTAAAAATAAAAAAATCAAATAACAATAATCATTCTTCAAATAGCAATGAAGAGAAAGAATATTTAAAAAACGATGCAATTATAGATGATGTTGTGTATAACGAAAACAAAGTGAACATTTATTTCTTTTGGGGAGATGGTTGTCCACATTGCAAAGAAGAATTTGAATTTTTTAAAAGTATAGAAACTGAGTATGGAGAATACTTTACATTAAATACATTTGAAGTTTGGTATAATGAAGAAAATGCCGAATTACTAAAATCTTTTGCTAGTAAAATGAATGATGAAGTAACTGGTGTACCTTATACAATAATAGGAAATAAAACTTTTAAAGGATTTAATAGTACTTATGAAAAAGAATTTTTAGATGCAATAAAAAACCAATATAAAAATAGTTATGATGTTTATTTTGAAAAATAGAGGTAAAAATAATGAATGAATTTATGAAAATATCAAAAGATTTAGCAAATGAAAATTTAAAATCTAATGAAGGTGGTCCTTTTGGTGCGTGTGTTGTAAAAAATGGTAAAGTTATAGGAAGAGGGTCTAATAAAGTTTTACTTACAAATGATCCAACTGCGCATGCTGAGATAATGGCTATTAGAGATGCATGTAAAAATATTAATTCTTATGATTTAAGTGGTTGTGAAATGTATATTAACTGTTTTCCATGTCCAATGTGTTTATCAGCAATTATTTGGTCAAATATAAAGACTATTTATTACGGGAATACTAAAGAAGATGCTATGAAATTAGGGTTTAAAGATAATGACATTTATAAATATTTTAGTTCTTTATGTAGTGATGATAAAGTTATAAAATTAATTCAAATTGATAGAGATGAAACTATTAAAGAATTTCAAAATTTTGAAAAAAAGAAAGATAAAACTATTTATTAATAAATAAAATTAATTATGAAAAATAAAAGAGATACTGAATTTTTAACTCAAAGTTTCATAGCGCATAGAGGACTTCATAATATAAATGAAAATATACCCGAAAATACGTTAAAAGCATTTAAAAATGCTATAAAAAATAATTATGCAATAGAACTAGATGTGCATATTTTAAAAGATGGAAACGTTATTGTATTTCATGATAAAACTTTATTTAGAATGACTGGTGTAAATAAAAAAATTAAAGATATGAATTATGATGAAATAAAATGTTTAAAATTAAAAAATACAAGTGAAAATATTCCTTTACTAAAAGAAGTTTTAAAATTAGTTGCTGGTAAAGTTCCATTAATTATAGAATTAAAAAGTAGTAATAAAGTAGGAACTTTGGAAAAAGAAGTCATGAAATTATTAGAAAATTATAATGGAAAATTTGCGATTAAGAGTTTTAATCCATTTTCACTTTTATATATAAAAAAATATTTTCCTGAGGTTATAAGAGGGCAACTTTCATCTGATTTTAAAAATAAGAACTTTTCTATAATAAAAAAAATAATTTATAGTAAAATGCCATTTAATTTTATTACAAAACCAGATTTTATTTCTTATGATATAAAAGCATTTCCTAACAAAAGAATTGCTAAATTAAGAAAAAATATAATTATAATTGGGTGGACTGTGAGAAGCATAGATGATTTAAAATATGCTAAAAAATATTGTGATAATTTTATTTTTGAAAAGGTAGACATAAATTTAGTTAAAAATTATTTGTAAATTGGTATCTAAGTGGTATAATTTTTATAGTAGGTGATAAGGGTTGGCTCAAAAAGTATTTAAAAACTTAGATGAACAAATTGAACTACTATTAAATAAAGGTTTAAAGATTAATGATATAGAATATGCAAAAGAAATATTATTAAGAGAAAACTATTTTTTTCTTATGGGTTATAGACATGTTTTTCTTAAACCAGATGGAAGAAGAAACTTTATAAAAGGTACTACTTTTGATGAAATTCATTCTTTATTTATATTTGATAGAAAATTTAGGAATATTATTTTTAAAAATTTGTTAATAGTTGAAAATAATTATAAATCTATATTTAGTTATGCTTTAAGTAAAAAATATGGATATAAAGAAAGAGACTATTTAAATCCTAATAATTTTGATAACACTAAAAATAAAACAAGACAAATAAACGATCTTCTTAGAAAATTAAAAAGACAAATAAGAGTTAATGGCAGTCAACATCAAGCTACAAATCATTATATTTCAAATTATGGGTATATTCCTATGTGGGTTGGTGTAAAAGTACTTAGTTTTGGTATAATAAGTGAAATGTTTAGCATTTTAAAGCAAGAAGATAAGAAAAAAATTACTGAAATATATAATATAGAAATTGATGATTTTGAAATTTATCTTCCAATTTTAGCAAATTATAGAAATTTGTGTGCACATGAAGATATTTTATTTAATCACTATACACAAAGAATGATACCTGACTCTAAATATCATAATCTTTTAAACATTGATAAAACTGATGGTGAATACATTTATGGTAAAAATGACATTTTTGCGCTAATTATTATTCTTAAATATCTTTTAACAAAAGATGATTTTAAAATGATGATGAATGAAATAATATATGAAATTGACATATTAAGTTCAAGAATTAAATCAATTGAAATAAGTAAAATATTAGATGTAATGGGATTCCCTAAGAATTTTAAAGAAATAATGTATTTAGATTAATGAAAATATTGTGAAGTTATGAACTGGTTCTTAACTTTTTTCTTTATATTATGTATAATTATAAAATTGGAGGATATATGGAATATTATAAGAAAGATATAAAAACAATTTTTAAAGAATTTAATACTAGTGAAAATGGTCTTGATGAAAAAAAAGTAGAAGTATATAAACAAAAATATGGATTAAATGAACTTCCTAAAAGCAAAAAAGATAGTGTTTTTAAAATATTTTTTAATCAAATTAACGATCCAATAATATATCTTTTAATTGTTGCGGCGTTTTTATCTTTTATAGCAAGTGAAATACTTGATGGGCTTGTTATTATTTTAATTATTTTAGTAGACGCAATAGTTGGAGTTGTAGAAGAAATTAAAGCACGAAAAAGTGCTGAATCACTTCAAAAAATGATAAGAATTCAAGCTAAAGTCATAAGAGAGGGAAAAGAATTAAAAATAGATTCAAAAGATATTGTCCCTGGAGATATTATTTCTTTAGAACCTGGTGATAAAGTACCTGCGGACTTAAGAATTATTGATAGTAAAAATTTAACAGTTGATGAATCTGCTTTAACGGGCGAGAGTACTAGTGCAATTAAAAGTAATTGTTTAATAGATAAAGATGTATTGCTTGCTGAAAGACAAAATATGCTTTATGCAGGTACATCAATTATGACTGGTAGATGTACTTGTGTTATTGTGGCTACTGGTAAAAATACAGAATTAGGTAAAATTGCAAGTACTGTAAGTGAAACAAAAGAAGCCAAAAGTCCTCTAACACTAAGGTTAGAAAAATTTTCAAAACAAATAACGATCTTAGTTTTGGGGTGTGCTTTTTTAGTAACAATATCATTAATTTTAAAAGATTTTTCTTTTACAGAGATATTTTTATCTGTAATAGCACTTGCTGTTTCTGCAATGCCTGAAGGACTTCCCCTTGCGATGACAATGGCGCTTACTGTTGGATCGAATAGAATGGCTAAGAAAAATGTAATCGTTAAAAAATTAAATGCGGTTGAAAGTTTAGGCAGTTGTACAGTTATAGCTTCTGATAAAACAGGAACATTAACAGTAAATGAGCAAACTGCTAAAAAAATAGTTCTTCCAAGTAAAGAAACTTTCGATATTACAGGTGTTGGATATAACACAAAAGGAAAAGTTATTGGTGAAAAATTAGATGAAGCTAAATATATTGCAAAACTTGGGCAAATGAATAATGAAGCTGTATTTAGAAAGAATAAAAATAATTATGAAGTATATGGTGATTCAATAGATATTGCATTTTTAGTTTTAGCAAGCAAACTTAAACTTGAAAATACTAATAAGATTTTAGAAGTTATTCCTTATGAATCTGAAAAAAAGTATTCAGCTGTTTATTATGAAGATGAAAAATATATAAGATGTACTGCAAAAGGAAGCATTGAAAAAATATTTTCATTTTGTAATAAGATGAAAGTTGGAAATAAAAAAGTAAAATTAGATAAAAAATTGATTATTGATCAAAATGAAAAATTAGCTAGTGAAGGATATCGTGTAATTGCGCTTTGTGATGGAAAATGTACAAAGCAAGATTTAAAAAAGAATACTATAAAGAATTTAACTTTTATCGGGCTAGTAGGATTTATAGATCCAATTAGAACTGACGCAAAAGAAGCAGTAAAAGAATGTACTGAGGCTGGTATAAAAGTTATTATGATAACTGGTGATCATCCTTTAACAGCATTTTCGATTGCGAAAGATTTAGGGATTGTTCAAAGTAAAAATGAGATAGCTGTTTCTGAAGAACTTGAATTGGTCTATAATAAAGGAGAAGAAGCTTTTGATAATTTTATTAAAGTAAAAAAGGTATTTAGTAGGGTTACACCATTACAAAAACTATATATTGTAGACTCTTTAAGAAGACAAGGTGAATTTGTATCGGTTACTGGTGATGGAGTTAATGATGCTCCTGCTATAAAAGCTGCAAATATTGGTGTTGCAATGGGAAGTGGAACAGATGTTGCAAAAGAAACTGCAAATATGATTATTGTAGATGATAGTTTTAAATCTATAGTTAGTGGCATTAAAGAAGGAAGAATAGCTTATAATAATATAAGAAAAATTGCTTATTTACTACTTTCTTGTGGTATAGCAGAAGTATTATTTTATCTTTTATCTATTTTATTTAATACGGATATACCACTTTTGGCTATCCAACTGTTGTGGCTTAATTTAGTGACAGACGGCATACAGGATATTGCTTTATCACTTGAAAAAGAAGATGATGGAGTTATGAAAGAAAAGCCAAGAAATACAAAAGAAAGTATATTTAATAAACTTTTTTTTGAAGAAACATTTTTAGCTGGTATTTATACTGGAATACTAGTCTTCGCAGTATGGTTTTGCTTAGTTAACGTGTTTAATTTTGAGGTGGGTGTTTCGAGAGGATATGTTATGGCTCTTATGGTATTCATTCAAAATATGCATGTATTAAATTGTAGAAGTGAAAAAAAGTCAGTATTTAATTGTTCATTTAAAACAAATCCTTTTGTAATAATTACTATTCTTTCTACTACGTTTCTTCAATTTATTATTATGGAAGTTGAAGTATTTAGTAGGATGTTAAAAACTCATAAAATACCACTTGATCACTTAATAATTTTAATAATTTTGAGTTCGACAATAATCTATGTTATGGAAATATTCAAAAAAATTAAATTTAAAAAGAATTAGTTCGTTTTTACTAATTCTTTTTCTTTAATATTATTATCTATTAATAATTTTAAGTTTTCTTCAAGTTCTGGGATGTCATCCTTTATAAAATTTAATTCTACTTTTGCATTTTTTAGAAAATTAAGAGAAAATTCATCAGGATAATAGCTACACGATACAACTTTTTTAATTCCTGCGTGAACTAATAATTTAGCACAATTGATACAAGGTGTGCAGTTTACATATAAAGTACATTTAGAAAAATCAACATTTTGCTTTAGTCCTTCGAATATTACTTTTTGTTCGGCATGTATTGCATAGCATTTATCAAGCATTGTACCACTTGGTACATTATTTTCTCTTCTAAAACAGCGTTCACAATTTCCATAGTTATCTGGTCCAGAATTAAATCCTGCGCTTATGATCTTATCATTATAAACTAAAACTGCTCCTACTTTTCTACTTAAACATTTAGCGTAATTTGAAACATATAAAGCACCACTTAAAAATTTTTTATCTTTATTCATTTGTATTACCCTCCTATTTTTAATAATAACATAAATAATTATGCATTTCTATATAATTTTGCTATAATATATTTTGGAGGGTATAATGAAAAATAAAACAGGGCTTATTTTAGAAGGTGGAGGAATGCGTGGAGCTTTTACAGCTGGAGTTCTTGATGCATTTATTGAAAATAATATAGAATTTGATAATTGTATTGGTGTATCCGCAGGTGCATGCCATGCATGTAGTTATCTTTCTAAACAACATAAAAGAGCCTTTAATACAAATGTTGATTATTTAAAAGATAAAAGATATTGTAGTTTATATAGTCTTATTAAAACAGGAGATCTTTTTGGAGCAGAGTTTATTTATGATGAAATCCCTAATAAATTAAATAAATTTGATTATGAAACTTTTGATAAAAGAAAAACCAAGTTTGAAGTAGTAGTTACTAATTGTAAAAGTGGAAAACCTGAATACGTTGAGATAAAAGATATAAAAAAAGATATAATTTATGTGAGAGCTTCTAGTTCGCTTCCTTTTGTATCAAGAATGGTTAAAATAAATAATAAAGAATTTTTAGATGGTGGTTTAACTGATTCAGTTCCACTAACTTATTATTTAAAAAACAAAATAGATAAAGTTGTTGTAGTGTTAACTAGGCCTTATGGATATAGAAAAAATAAAAGTAAATACACACGTTTAATTAAAAAAGTGTATAAAAAATACCCTAATTTACAAAAGGCTTTAGGAGAAAGATATATTAAATACAATGAAACTATGGATAAAATTGATTCTTTAGAAAAAGAAGGAAAGATATATGTAATTAGACCTTCAAAAAAATTAGATATTGGAAGAATTGAGAAAAGCAGAGAAAAATTGGAAGCTGCGTATAAGGAAGGATATAATATAGCAAAAGATAATTTAAAACATTTAACAGATTTTTTAAAATAATTAAAACTTTGTAATATAATTTTAAAAATCTGCTAACAGAAAATTTTAATTATAAAAAAACTAAAGCAGATTTTGAAAATCTGTTTTTTGACTTTTATAAAAAAATAAATTAAAGTTTAAGCATGAATGAAAAAATATTTAAAGTTAATGGCTATAATTTAGATCCACAACAAAAAGAAATTGTTTTAAGTAATAATAAAAATATTTTAGTAATAGCCGGTGCTGGTAGTGGTAAATCTTTAACAATAGTCGGTAAAATAAAATATTTAATAGAAATAAAAGGATTAAAAGAAAATGAGATACTATGTTTATCGTTTACAAATGATTCATGTAATTCTTTGAAAAAAAACTTAATTAATAATGGATATAATATTGATGTAAATACTTTTCATAAATTAGCTTTAAAAATACTTAAAGATAATAATGCAGATTTTTTAATATCTAATGTAGATTTACTTGAGTATATTATTAATGAGTTTTTTGATTATGCTATTTTTTTTGATGATTTTTATTTGAAAATATTGCTTAAATATTTAAAAATTAATACTTATAAAAAAAATTATAAAAATTTAAAAAAATACTATAAAAATGAAATAAATGCACTTAAATTAAATGTTTTAACTTTTATTAATTTATATAAATCTAAAGGTTATAATGATGTATTTATGAATGAAATATTTATACGTGAAAAAAAACTTTTTAAAACTTTTTTTAATAAGAAAAATTTATATTTTTTGCTTTTTGTTATTAAAATAATGCATGACTATAAAAAAGAATTGCTTTCTACAAATTCTAAGGATTTTGATGATTTAATATTAGAAGCAACTAAAGTATTAATAAATTCTAATAAAAATATCGTTTATAAATATGTAATTATTGATGAATTTCAAGACACATCATTACTTAGGTATAATTTGATTAAAGAACTATTAAAGAAAAGTAATGCAAATTTTATGGCTGTAGGAGATGATTATCAATCAATATATAGATTTTCTGGTTGTGATTTGTTTCTATTTTTAAACTTTAATAAGTATTTTAATGATTCTAAAGTGTATAAAATTGAAAAAACTTATAGAAATTCATATGAACTTATAAAAACAGCTGAAAAATTCATTAAAAAAAATAAAATTCAAATAGATAAAATATTAAAATCTGATAAATTATTAGATTATCCAATTAAGATTTTATATTACGAAAATGAAAGAAAAGAATTTTTTAAATTACTTGATTACTTATATGATAAGAATCTTTTTAATATACTAATAGTCTCTAGAAATAATAATGATATATATTCTATTCTAAATAAAGATTTTGTAATTGATGAAAATGGTTATATAAAATATAATAAATATCCAAAATTAAATATAAGATTTTTAACAGTTCATAAGTCAAAAGGTTTAGAAGAAGAAGTCGTAATTGTTATTTCGCTTAAAGATGATGTATGGGGATTTCCTAATAAGAAAACATATTTAAAAATATTTAATTATGTTTTATCTAATGAAGAAAAAATATTATATGCTGAAGAAAGAAGACTTTTTTATGTTGCATTAACAAGGACTAAAAGTTATTGTTTTCTTTTAACAAGTAAGAAAGATCCTTCAATATTTGTAAAAGAAATAGTTTGTGATTCAAGTAAATATATAGAAAATATAATTTTATAGAAGTATTTAAATGGTAAATATTGTGTGATAAAATAAATATAGGTGATAAGGTGAAAGAGAACTTCGATGATTTTATAAAAGATTTAAAAAAATGTGATAAATGTTTAAAAACGTTTGGTTTTACACCTCGTCCAGTATTTTGGGGTGCAAAAAATTCTAAAATTGTTCAAATAAGTCAAGCACCTTCGGCTAGTGTTTATAAAACTATGAAACCTTTTACAGACGCAAGTGGAAAGAAGCTTATTAATGATTGGTATCAAATTGATGAAGAACTATTTTATAATCCTAGCAATTTTTATATAACTGCTTTAGCACATTGTTATCCCGGAAAAAATAAGAATGGGCAAGATAATACTCCACCGAAATTATGTTTTGAGCTTTGGATAAAAAAAGAAATAGAATATGTTAGTAATAAAATATATGTCATTATTGGGTCAAGAGCCGCGAAAGTTTTTTTCCCTAATGAAAGTTTTGAAGAATTAGTTTTTAAAAATAATTATATAAATGGAAAACTTGCGATAGTACTACCTCATCCATCACCTCTTAATAATAGATGGATAAAAAAACATCCTGAATTTATAAATAAAAGATTAAAAGAAGTAAGGAAAATTATTAATGAAGTTTTACAAAATTAAAGTTTTGGAGTAAAAATGAAAAGTATTAAAATTAATAAAAAAATTATAACATTACTTATAGCGCTACTTTTAGCGTTTGGATTTAAATTTGATGAAGATATTTCTGAATTTATAAATGTATTACTTTATCCTAAAGTATCATATGCAATGGAAAATTTGCCAATTTATTATGGTGAAGACTACATTTTAATTGATGAAAATGAACCAAAGTTTACTGATGAAGAAAAGAATAGTGAGGTTTTTGAGAAGTATAGTGAACTAGATTATTTAGGAAGATGTGGAGTTGCCTTTGCCAAATTAGGTATTGAAAGTATGCCGAATGAAGAAAGAGAAAGTATTGGAATGATAAAGCCTAGTGGATGGCAAACAAAAAAATACAATATTGTTGATGGACAATATTTATATAATAGATGTCATTTAATAGGATTTCAATTATCTGGTGAAAATGCTAATGAAGAAAATTTAATAACATGTACGAGATATATGAACGCAGGTGTTATGTTAGAGTTTGAAAATAAAGTTGCAAATTATATAGAAGAAACTAACAATCATGTTCTTTATAGAGTTACACCTATGTTCGAAAATGAAAATTTAGTGGCAAATGGTGTTCAAATAGAAGCTTTATCTATTGAAGATAATGGTAAAGGTATAAAATTTAATGTTTATATTTATAATGTGCAGCCTGGAATTGAAATAGATTATAAAACTGGCAAGAGCTATTTAATAGATTAATATTTTTAATTAAAGGTACCAAAAATTAAAAGAGTCATAAACTAAAATAGGTGATTATAATGGCTTTAAAAGGAATAGTTATTGATCCAGGACAT
>JAFQIC010000072.1 GCA_017397745.1 Bacilli bacterium | reverse complement strand
TCCAGCTAAAGCAGGTGATTCTGTTTTATCAATTCTTCCAATATTCCATGGCTTTGGTCTTGTAGTATGCATACATACACCGCTTAGTATTGGAATGAAATGTATACTAATTCAAGCATTTAAACCGAAAGAATTTGTTTCTTTAATAAAAAAATATAAACCAAACTTTCTCGCAGGTGTACCAGCGCTTTATGAATCACTTCTTTCATCTAACTTTGGTGAAAAAGATTTAGAGTGTGTTACATGCGTTATAAGTGGAGGTGATCTTTTAACTAGTGAAGTAAAAACTAAAGTTGATGCATACCTAGAAGCACATGGATCAAAAGCAAAAGTAAGGCAAGGGTATGGACTGACCGAAGGAACAGGGGCATCTTGTCTTACACCAACACATATATATAAACCTGGTACAATAGGTATACCTTATCCAGATACTTATTATAAAATAGTGAAAATGGAAACACATGATGAAGCGCCACTAGGCACTGATGGTGAAATTTGTATAAGTGGACCTATGGTAATGATGGGATATTATAATGATGAGGCAGAAACAGCTCAAGTCCTAAGAATTCATGAAGACGGAAGAATATGGCTTCATACAGGTGATATTGGTTCAATGGATGAAACAGGATTTGTTTTCTTCAAACAAAGAATAAAAAGACTTATAGTTTCGAGTGGATATAATATTTATCCATCATATATAGAAAATGTACTTAACTCACATCCAAATGTTTTAACAAGTACAGTTATTGGAATAGATCATCCTAGAAAAGGACAAGTTGCTAAGGCATTTATTATTCTTAAGGATGGAACAGAACTAAATGATGAACTAAAAAAAGATATAAAAGAGCATTGTGAAAAAAATGTCAGCAAATTCTCTTTACCATATGAATATGAATTTAGAGAAAGTTTTCCAAAAACTCTTGTGGGAAAAGTTGCATACCGAGAACTTGAGGAAGAAGAAAAAAATAAAAATAAATAAAAAAGGAGTTATTAATGTCAAGAATATTAATAGTTGATGATGAAAAAGATATCGCAGAACTTATAGACGATGTTCTTATTGATGAAGGTTTTGAAACCGTTATAAAAAATAATGGGGAAGAAGCATTTGAAGAAATAAAAAATAATAAATTTGATTTAATTCTTTTAGATATAATGATGCCTAAAATGAATGGTATTGAACTATGTTCTAAAATTAGAAATATCACAAGTTGTCCTATAATATTCTTGACTGCTAAAAATACTTCTTTTGATAAAGTAATAGGTTTTGAAATAGGTGCTGATGATTATATTACAAAACCTTTTATAATAGAAGAATTAGTAGCTAGAGTTAAAGCACATATAAGACGTGATAATAGAAGTATAAAAGAAGAAAAAATCTATGAAATAGGACAAATTAAAATAAATACTGAAACTATGGAAACATATAAAGATAATAAAAAAATAGAATTATCAACGAGGGAGTTTGAACTTCTTACTTATTTAATGAAAAATGCTGGGATAGTACTTTCTAAAGAACAAATATTTGAAAGTGTATGGGGTTCAACTTATGGTGATATAGGAGTAGTCGCAGTTAATATCAAAAGTTTAAGAATTAAACTAGATAATGAAGAAAAATATATAAAGACAGTATGGGGACTTGGATATAAGTTTGTAAAGGTTTTGGAATAATGAACTTACAAAAGAAAACAATATATATAATTTTAGTAATATTTTGTATAAATGCTTTTTTAGTATTTGCGTACTATAAATTTTATTTAATTGAAAAAATTAATAATAATATAGTAGAAGTTTCACTTAAATATGAAAGTGAAATATCTTCTTTTATAAAAGAAATTGAAGAAGCAAGTGAAAATAATATAAAAGAAATATGCACTTCTATAACAAATAAATATAACTCTTTTTTAATTATAAAAGATGAAAATAATAAAATAATTTGTTCTAATGAAAAAAGTGAAAAAAATAGACCTTTTTATATTTCTTCAAGAATAATAGAAAGAGAAAATGGATTTTATACTCTTAATTATTATGATACAACCAATACAAATGTATCATCTTTTTTAGTTATCAGAAATTTTATTTTATATGAACTTGTTATATCAATAATTATTATAATAGTTGCTTTCTTTTTAACTAAATTTAATGTAATAAGTCCAATAACAAAACTTCAAAAAGAATTAAAAAATTATAAAATAGGAATTATTCCTAAAAAAAGAAAAATTAAAAATTCTTTTGATGAAATACAAAATAATTTTATAGAACTAATAGATAAACTTGAAGAAGAAAAAATAAAACAAAATAGAATAATAGCGTCGATTTCACATGATATAAAAACACCTCTAACTTCTATTATGGGATATGCTAGTAGACTTGGTAGCGCTAAATTAAGTGAAGATGTTAAGAAAAATTATATAAAAAAAATATATAATAAGTCTGTAAGTCTTAAAGAAATAGTAGATGAATTTGATGATTATTTAAGTTGTAATATAAGTGATACATTAAAATTAAAAAATTATAATTTAGAAGAAGTTTTAAAAGAATTAGAAAAAGACTATAAAGAAGATTTAAAAGAAAAAAATATAGATTTCATCATAAAAAATTATCCAAAAAATAAAACAATAACAGTTGACATTTTAAAATTAAAAAGAGTATTTAGTAATATTATTACAAATAGTGTTAATCACTTTGAATCAAAATGTGGTATAATTAAAGTGGAGTGTAAAAACTCTAAAAATTATTATGAATTTATAATAAGTGATAACGCAGGAGGAGTAAGAGAAGAAAATATTAATAAAATATTTGAACCTCTTTTTACAACAGATCCTTCTAGAAAAATATCAGGACTTGGACTTTCAATATGTAAGGAAATCATAGAAATTCATAAAGGCAATATTTATGCTAAAAACAATGAAATTGGAGGCCTTAGTATATACTTTACTATAAATAAAAATATAAATAAAAGGACGGAATAAAATTGAAAATATTTAAGAAGAAAAAAGAAGAAAATAAAATGCCTTGGATAAAAGTTTACGAGGATAAAAACATAAAAAAAGAAGTTGATTATAGTGGATCAATGTATGATAAAATAGTTGAATCCAGAAAAAATTATCCCTATAACATAGCTTATACATATTTTAAAACTTCTTCTACTTATAAAAAATTTATTAAAGATGTTAATAAATGTGCAAAAGCACTAAAAAACATTGGTGTAAAAGAAAGAGATGTTGTTACTATATGTATGCCTAATACACCTGAAGCAATAATTACTTTTTATGCTATAAACAAAATAGGTGCGATAGCTAATATGGTTCATCCACTTTCTAGTGAAAACGAAATAAAAAAATATGTTAATGAATCATCTTCAAAAGTAATGCTTGCGATAAACTTAATTATGCCTAAACTAAAAAATATAATTGATGAAACTTGTTTAGAAAAAATAATAGTTGCACAAGTAAATGATAGAATGGATACTTTAACATCTATAGGTTACTATTTAATTAGTGGAAGAAAATATAAAAAAATAAAAGATGATGATAGAATAATATATTTTAAAAAGTTTTTTCATGATTCAAAAAAATATAAAAAAGAAATTGATATAGTAGTAGATCCAAAAGCTCCAGCGGTAATACTTCATAGTGGAGGAACAACTGGAAAACCAAAAGGTATTGTTCTTTCAAGTGAAAGTTTTAACTATATCGCTGCAAGTGAACTTGAAGTATGTAAAGATTTGTCAGAAGGAATTTCAGTTCTTTCAGCAATGCCTATATTTCATGGATTTGGACTTGGTAGTACAATACATGCTCCTTTGTACGTGGGAGGAACTTGTAAATTACTGCCACAGTTAAATCCTAAGAAATTTGGAAAAACTATAAAGAAATATAAACCTAATATTATAGCTTGTGTTCCATCATTATATGAAGCATTAATAAGTAGTAAAGCTCTTAAAAATGAAGATTTGAGTTTTATAATATGTGCTATATGTGGAGGAGACAATTTAACTAAGAATTTAAAAGAAAAAGTGGATAAGTTTTTTAAAGATCATGAGAGTACCGCAGAAGTAAGATCATCTTATGGTATGACAGAGTGTACTTCGGGTGTTACAATGATGCCTAAGAAAAGTGGAAAACTTGAAGGAATTGGTGTGCCTTGTCCACATTCTTTTGTGAAAATAGTAAGTCCTAATACAAATATAGAATTATCTTATGGTGAAATAGGAGAAATATGTGTAAGTGGTCCTTCAGTAATGATTGAATATTTAAACGAACCAGAAGAAACATCAAAAATATTAAGAAAGCATGATGATGGAAAATTATGGCTTCACACAGGTGACCTTGGTTATATGGATAAAGAAGGATATGTTTATTTTAAACAAAGACTTAAAAGAATGATAATATCTAATGGTTATAATATTTATCCTTCGCAAATTGAAGAAGTAATTAGTAGTCATCCTGATGTACTTTCATGTACTGTTATTGGCGTTAATCATTCTAAAAAAGGACAAGTTCCTAAAGCATTTATAGTTTTAAAAGAAAAAGTAGAATCAAATTATAAACTAAAACAAAGTATAATTAAATTATGTGAAGAAAATATTTCGGCTTATGCACTTCCCAAAAAATATGAATTTAGAGATGCACTTCCTAAAACTTTAGTTGGAAAAGTAGCGTATAGAGAACTTGAAGAAGAGGAGGAAAAAAATGAAGAAGAATAAAAATACAATATATAAAACTTTAAGACCGCTTGCTATGCTTTATTTTAAAATAAGATATGGTGGACAAACAGTAGGTGATGCTCAAATACCTAAAGAAGGTCCAATACTAATTTGCGGAAATCATATACATTCACATGATCAATTTATGCCTCTAAGGCATACAAAAAGAGTTGTTCATTACTTGGCTAAAAAAGAATATTTTGATTCTAAATTTGCATTTTTCTTTAGATGGGCAGGATGTATATGTGTAGATAGAATAGCTCATGATGGAAAGGCTATTAGCGAAGCGGTAGAAGTTTTAAATCAAGGTGGCGCAGTAGGACTTTTTCCTGAGGGAACAAGAAATACTCTTTATTCAAAAAAAGATAAAATAGAAGAAGTTTATCCCTATTTTAAAGAAGATTTTACTAAAGAAGAATTTGTAGAAGCAGCTAAAGAATTAAAAGTTAAAACATCACAAATAAATTTACTTTTAGAACTTAAAAATAATAATAAAATAAGTGAAAAAGAATTTAAAGAATATTTTTATAATGTTGATGAATCTTTAAAAGAATTAATTAAAAGAAACGTAATAACTGAAGAAGAATATAAAAATTCATTACTACTTCCATTTAAATTTGGTGCAGTTTCAATGGCACAGAAAACAAATGCAACTATTATTACTTATGCAATATATGGTGATTATAAAAAAAGTAAGAAAAACTTAAAAATTAAATTTGGTGAAGCTTTTAAAGTTGGAGATATGCCACTTAAAGAAGCTAATAAAAAATTATTTAATATTATAAGAAACTTATATATTGAATTAAAGGAAGAACATGAAAAAGAAAACAAATAGTTTAGGATATAAAATTTTTAGACCATTTTTCTATATATTTATGAAACTTTATTATAATCCTAAAATTTATGGTAAAGAAAATATATCTAAAAAAGGTGCTTTAATTATTGCGTCTAATCACACTAAAGGAGTAGATCCTTGGGTAATTGGAATGTCAACTCCAAGAGCAGTTCATTTTCTTGCTAAAAAAGAACTTCATGATGGAAAATTTGGATTTATTTTTAAGTTTTTAGGAACAGTACCAGTTGATAGAAAAAGTAAAGATGAAAATGCTAAGGAAAAATCTTTAGAACTTTTAAGACTTGGAGAAGTTTATGCAATATTTCCAGAAGGAACAATTAATAGAAAAAAAGAAGATATTCTTCTACCATTTAAATTTGGAGCAGTATCTTTTGCAAGTAAAACAGATACACCTATAATTCCTGCGGCAATATATGGAACTTATAAATTTAGATCTAAAAACTTGTCTATTATGTTTGGTAGACCTTTTAAAGTAGGAAATATGACTTTAGAAAAAGCTAATGAAAGATTAAGAAAAGAAGTTGAAAAACTTTATTTAAAACAAGAAAAACTTGATAAAGAGAGGAAAAAAATAAATGAGTAAATTACAAGAAAAAGTAAAACTTCCAAGTTATACTTTAGGAGAAGAATTATTAAATGCAATAAGTCATGGAGTAGGAGTACTTTTTTCAGTAGCGGCTCTAGTACTTACTGTTGTATTTAGTTCAATTCATGGAAATCCTTATGCAGTAGTAGCATCTTGCATATATGGTAGTTCGTTAATAATACTTTATTCAATGTCTACTATGTATCATTCACTTAAACCAAATAATGCAAAAAGAGTATTTAGAATACTAGATCATGGTAGTATATTTTTACTTATCGCAGGAACATATACACCATATACACTTGTAACATTAAATGGATGGATAGGTTGGACTGTATTTGGGATAGTTTGGGGATGTGCGGCTTTAGGAATAACTTTTAAATCAATTGATATAAATAGATTTAAGAAAATATCTACTATATTTTATATACTTATGGGATGGGTTATTTTAGTAGCATTTAAACCACTTTATGAAGCAATAGATATAAGAGGTCTATATTTATTAGTCGCAGGTGGAGTTATTTATACAGTAGGTGCAATATTTTATGGAATAGGTAAAAATAAAAAATATATGCATTCAATATTTCATTTATTTGTACTTGCAGCAAGTATACTTCAATTTTTATCAATATTATTATATGTAGTTTAAAGGAGAATTAAAAAATGATTAAAGAATTTAAAAAATTTATTGCAAGAGGTAATGTAATAGATCTAGCAGTAGGTGTTATTATGGGAGGTGCTTTTGGAAAGATAGTTTCTTCCCTTGTTGATAATGTACTTATGCCTATAATAGGAATATTTATAGGAGGAATAGATTTTACAAGTTTAAGTATAACTGTAAGAAACGCTACTATTAATTATGGAATATTTATTCAAAATATAATAGATTTTCTTATCATTGCATTTTGTATATTTATAATGGTTAAAATAACAAATAAAATACTTAACAAAGAAGAGAAAAAAGAAGAAAAGAAAGAAGAAAAAATAAAATCAGAAGAACTCTTAGTACTTGAAGAAATAAGAGATGCACTTCAAAATAAAAAGAAAACTATTAAAAAAGTACAAAGTAAGAAAAAGTAGTTCACAACACAAACAATATAAAAAACAAACATTCGTTCTCTTGTGGGGGGGGTAATTTATTATATAATGTGTATGAATAGAAGAGTAAATCTTTTGTTCATGCACATTTTTTAGTGTGAGAAAGAGGTTTAAAATGATAAAAAAAATAATAATTTGTATTTTATCTATTGCAGTTATATCATTATCACTTTTATTATATTATGAAAAAGAAGATAAAAGATATATAAGTAAAGTGACAGAAAAAGATAATATTTCAATGCTAAAAATAGTAGGAGAAGATACAGAAATAATAAAACAGGTACCACAAACCGGACAGTGGGTAATGTCTTATACATGCGATGATGAAAATGCAGAGCTTTACTGGAATGAAAAGAAAAGAACAGTAGTAGCAAAAAATATATCAGCAACAGAATGTACATTAATCTTTAGAGAGAGTGACGCAATATTTAGAATGATATCAATGTATGTAGATGGAGAATATGTAACAGAACTAGATAGTACAAAAAAGTATGAAATGGAAAGTTATGAATGTACAAATGGAGAAGAACTAACATGGGACACTGATAATAATGAAATATCAATAAAACCAATACTTGAAGATACAAGTTGTTATGTAAATTTTGTGGAAGTAAAATATTTGACATTAACTGAAACAATGTTAGCGGCAGAAGAAGCAATAAGTGATGTAGGAATAAGTTTTGGAAACACATCAAGAGCAGATGGAACAAATGGATTATATTATACAAGTGATACAACTAGAACAGAAAATGGAGAAGTTGTATATTACTATAGAGGGGCAGTAGAAAATAACTATCTAGTATTTGGTGGATATTGCTGGAGGATAGTCAGAACAGTAGAAGATGGAAGTGTGAGACTCAGATATGGAGGAGAAGCAACACAAAATGGAGAAACATACACATGCCCACAAACAGGAACAGCAGTAAATATAGGTTCATCAAAATATAACACATCGTATAATAATAAAAGTTATGTAAATTATAAAACAAGTGATATAAGAACAACAGTAGAAAATTGGTATAGAGATAATATATGGAAAAATGGACAAAATACTAAAGTAACAAATCTAATCGCAGATACACCATACTGTAATGATATGAGTGAAATAACAAGTGGTAGTAGTGTATCTTTTGGAACAGCGGAGAGATTATTTATCGATTTTGATGATTATGAATATGGGACTATTAGTTTGCTGCCTCAATATAAATGTGAGGATTCTGCGTATGGATATACAGTAGCGAAAGGTGATTTAACGTATCCAATCGGGTTACTTACCGCAGATGAAGGATCTTATGCTGGAGCCTTATATAATATAAATAACTCAAGTTATTATTTATATACAGGGGAATATTATTGGACTATGTCGCCGCATGATTTCAGCAATGCAATGTCATTTGTATTCGTTTTAGGTAATCATATTTGGCGAGTGGATACTACATTTTCTACGGCAGTAATACCTGTCATATCTTTAAAAAATGAGGCACGTGTTTCTTCAGGAACAGGAGCATATAATGATCCGTACGTAATAAATACGGATTAAAGGGGAAACCAACCTAAACGCTGTAGAAGCTTTTCGAAAACCGTTTTCGAAAAGCCGCGTTGAAAACGCGTTGGGAATGAAAGAAAAAACTTGTTGAAACGGACAAGAAATTAAAAAAGGTGATAAATGCTAAAAGATTTTCGAAAAGGTGTTGAAAAGCCTTTCGAAAATCAAAATTTAATGGCGTTTAACATAGGGTTAAGCTGTAAGTCGTCGCACGACTTCAATAGTTCGAATGCAAGTGTTATTAAAGATATAAAGTATTATGAAAAAATTGTAAATTATTTAAATGAAATAAGTTTTTAAAAAATAATTAAATTTTACAAATTTTA
>JAFQIC010000071.1 GCA_017397745.1 Bacilli bacterium | reverse complement strand
ATATAATGCAGACTATGATGATAAAAGTTATGTAAATTATAAAACAAGTGATATAAGAACAACAGTAGAAAATTGGTATAGAGATAATATAGCACCACATACATCACTAACAAATTTAATCGCAGATACACCATACTGTAATGATATGAGCGAATCAACATCAAGTGGTAGTAGTATATATTTTGGGGCATATGATAGATTAAATTCTCATGGAAACAATCCGTATAATCCACAATATAAATGTCCAAGTAGTACATATGCATATACAGTAGCGAAGGGAGATATAACATATCCGATAGGAATGTTAACTATAGATGAAGTAACATATGCAGGCGGAATAAGTATTGTTGGAAATAAAAGTTATTATTTAAATACGGGAGAGGATTATTGGACAATGTCGCCGTATTACTTCGATGGTTGGTCTGCGGGTGTGTTCATTGTAATTTCGTATGGGTATCTCTACGACTACAATGTGGACTGGACTTATGCTGCGGTGCCTGCAGTTTCCTTAAAGCCTGAAGCCACAGTAAAACGAGGAACGGGAGCATATAACGATCCGTTCATAATAAATACGGATTAAAGGGAAACCCAACCTAAACGCTGTGGAAGCTTTTCGAAAACCATTTCGAAAAGCCGCGTTGAAAACGCGTTGGGAATGAAAGAAAAAACTTGTTTAAACGGACATGAAATAAATAAAAGGCGATAAATGCTATAAGATTTTATAGGCTTAAATATTAATAAAGGTATACATATTATTTTAAGTAAAATGTATACTTTTTTTATTTGTTTGCTTTTTTTTATTTGGTTAGTTTGGTATAATACTTTTGCTTATTGGAAAAATAAAAGTAGGTGTGTTAGGTATGGATAAAATTATAATAAGAGGAGCGCGTGAAAATAATTTAAAGAATTTAAATTTAGAGGTTCCTAAGAACAAACTTGTGGTAATGACTGGAGTAAGTGGAAGTGGTAAAAGTAGTCTTGCTTTTGATACTATTTATGCTGAAGGGCAAAGAAGGTATGTTGAAAGTTTAAGTGCGTATGCAAGACAATTTTTAGGTGGAACTGAAAAACCTGATGTAGACTCTATTGAAGGTCTTAGTCCTAGTATTAGTATAGATCAAAAAACAACTAATAAAAATCCTAGAAGTACTGTTGGAACAGTTACTGAGATATATGACTATTTAAGGCTTTTATATGCTAGAATAGGTGTGCCTTATTGTCCTAATCATAAGCATCCTATTAAAAGTCAAAGTATTGAAGAAATGACAAATAAGATTTTAGAATATCCTTTTGGAACTAAAATTGAAATAATGTCTCCTATTGTAAGGGGTGAAAAAGGTACTCATAAAGATTTATTTGATTCTTTAAGAAAAGATGGTTTTGTAAGAGTTAGAGTAAATGGTAATGTTTTTGACTTAAGTGACGAAATTACTTTAGAAAAAAATAAAAAAGATAATATTGAAGTAATTATTGATAGAATTGTATTAGGAGAAAATTCCAGAAGTAGGATATTTGAAGCAATAGAAACAAGTGTAAAACTTGCTGATGGAAAAGTACTAATAAATATACTTGGTGATAAAGAAATACTTATGAGTGAAAAATATGCTTGCGCAGAGTGTGATTATTCTATTAGTGAACTAGAACCTAGAATGTTTTCTTTTAATAGTCCTTTTGGTGCTTGCTCAGAGTGTAAAGGTCTTGGTGTTAGACGTAAAATAGATGAAGATATACTTCTTGATAAAAGTAAAAGTATTATGGGTGGAGCAATAACTTCTTTTCAAAGTGGCGACACTTTATCAACTTATTATAAAAAATTAGATGCAGTCGCAGAATTTTATAATATTGATTTAACTGTTCCTGTTAAGGATATGAAAAGAAGTGATCTTGATACTATTTTATATGGATCAAAAGATAAAATAAAATTTGAATATGAATCTAAAAGTGGAAGTATTTTAAAAAGTAATGATTATTTTGAAGGTATTATAAATAATCTTGAAAGAAGATATATGGAAACTACAAGTAATTTTATTAGAGAGTGGATTGAAGGATATATGACAGAACTTCCTTGTCCAAAATGTAGTGGAGCAAGACTTGATGAAGCAATTTTAAATGTTTATATTTCTGGTAAAAACATATATGAAATAACACTTCTTAGTATAAAAGATTTAATAAGTTTTTTTGATAAACTTAAACTTAGTAAAGAAGAAGAGGAAATAAGTGATCTAATTATAAAAGAAATAAAATCAAGACTTACTTTTTTAAGTAATGTTGGACTAGATTATTTATCTTTGTCTAGAAGTGCTTCTACTTTAAGTGGTGGAGAAAGCCAAAGAATAAGACTTGCGACTCAAATTGGAAGTAGACTTACTGGTGTATTATATGTCTTAGATGAACCTAGTATTGGTCTTCATCAAAGAGACAATGATAAACTTATTAATTCACTTAAAGAAATGAGAGATTTGGGTAATACTTTAATAGTAGTTGAACATGATACAGATACCATGATGGCATCAGATTATATTTATGATATTGGTCCTAAAGCTGGTGAAAATGGTGGATATATAGTCGCAGAAGGTACTCCAGAAGAGATTATGTTAAATGAAAAAAGTATAACTGGAAGATATTTAAGTGGAAAAGAAAAAATAGAAGTACCTAAAACAAGAAGAAAAGGTAATGGCAAGTTTATTGAAATAAAAGGCGCGAAAGAAAATAATCTTAAAAACATTAATGTTAAATTTCCTTTAGGAACTTTTATATGTGTTACTGGTGTTAGTGGAAGTGGAAAAAGTAGTTTAGTAAATGAAATTCTTTATAAAAAACTTACTTCTGAAATTTATAATTCTAAAGAAAAACCTGGAAAATTTAAAGAAATTAAAGGTATAGAAAATATAGATAAAGTAGTACATATTTCACAAGATCCTATAGGAAGAACTCCAAGAAGTAATCCGTCAACATATGTAGGTGTATTTGATAGTATTAGAGATGTTTTTGCTGAAACTAAAGAATCTAAAATAAGAGGATATGATAAAAGTAGATTTTCATTTAATGTAAAAGGTGGAAGATGTGAAGCATGTCAGGGTGATGGAGTTAAAAAAATTGAAATGCATTTTCTTCCGGATGTTTATGTTCCTTGTGATGTGTGCTGTGGAAAAAGATATAATAAAGAAACATTATCTATAAAATTTAAAGATTTAAATATAAGTGATGTTCTTAATTTAAGAGTAGATGAAGCACTTAAAATATTTGAAAATATTCCTAAAGTAAAAAAATCTTTAGAGACAATGCATGATGTTGGAATTGGTTACTTAAAACTTGGACAAAATGCAGTAACACTTTCAGGTGGAGAAGCTGGAAGAGTAAAACTTGCAAAGGAACTTCAAAAGAAACCTACTGGTAAAAGTGTATTTATATTAGATGAACCAACTACTGGGCTTCACTCAGATGACATTAAGAAACTTTTAATGATTTTACAAAGAATAGTTGATAATGGTGACACAGTTATTGTAATTGAACATAATCTTGATGTAATAAAAAGTGCTGATTATATAATAGATTTAGGACCTGAAGGAGGAGATGAAGGAGGTAAAGTTATTGTAACTGGAACTCCTGAAGAAATAATAAAAGTAAAAAATTCTTATACTGGAGAGTATTTGAAAAAAATATTATAGTCTATTTAAAAAGGAATAATTTTGTTATTTCTTTTTTTTAGGTAGATTTTCTAATTTAAATCTAGTACAATTAATATAGGTGTTAAAAATGGAAAGAATATATAATAAACCTAGTGTTTTAGAGTTTATATTAAATTTAATTATTAATACATGTATATTAATGCTTGCGACTAAAATTTTTAAAGGATTTTATATTAGTTCTATTTGGTATGCAGTTTTATCATCATTAATAATCAGTTTATTAAATGAAACAGTTAAACCAATACTTGTTGTATTTTTTCTTCCAATAACGGTTTATACTTTAGGACTTTTTTATCCTTTAATAAATGTTATCATATTAAAATTAACAGGAGTGCTTTTAGGAAATAATTTTATAATAAACGGCTTAATAGTTCCAATATTTATTTCTATGTTTATATGGTTTATGAAAATTTTATGTAATATATTTATAATAAATCCTATAATGCTTAAAAGGAGGTAGTGATATGAATCCATATATAATTAATACTGAATTTATACAAATAAAATGGTATAGTGTACTTATTATTTTTGGACTTTTAATTTCTTTTTTTTGGATGATAAAAGAAGCAAAAAGATTTTCACTTAGTAAAGAATTTATAATTAATTTAATATTTTGGACAATTATTTTTGGAATAATAGGTGCGAGAGTTTATTATGTCTTATTTAATTTAGATTATTATCTTTCTAATCCTAGTGAAATAATAAAAATTTGGAATGGTGGAATTGCAATACATGGCGCGTTAATATTTGGAATTATTACTATATTTATTTATTGTAAAAAATATAAAATAAGTACTTTAAGAATATTAGATATGGCTTCTCCTTGTGTTCTTTTAGCACAAGCAATAGGAAGATGGGGTAACTTTTTTAATAGTGAAGCTTATGGTGTTCAAACTACACTTGCGGCTTTAGAAAAACTACATTTACCTAAATTTATTATAGAAGGAATGTATATTAATGGTCATTATTATACGCCAACATTTTTATATGAATCATTATGGTGTTTATTAGGTGTTGTTATTTTGTTGGTTATTAGAAGGAGAAAATATACTAAAGTAGGTTATCAAACAGGCTTTTATATGATTTGGTATAGTGTTGGTAGATTTTATATAGAATCTCTTAGAATGGATAGTTTGATGTTTAATAATTTAAGAGTGGCACAATTTGTTAGTGTTTCACTTCTTGTAATAGGACTTATAATCATAATGATTAAATATATGAAACCAAAACTTGAAGATCTTTACAACACAGATGAGAAAATTGAACCAAAAAGATTTTAGAAAGGAAAAAATATTATGTATGATGTGATAGTAATAGGAATGGGACCTGCGGGTATGAATGCGGCTTTATATGCAAAAAGAAGCGGACTTAATGTACTACTTTTAGAATCTGTAGTTCCAGGTGGACAAGTAGCAAATACCAATTTAGTAGAAAATTATTTGGGATTTGAAAGTATAAGTGGACCAGATTTGGCTGTTAAAATGTTTGAGCATATTATTAAGGCTGGTATAGAATATAAGATTGAAAGTGTAAGAAATATAAAAATACTTAAAAATAGTAAAAATGTTATTACTTCAAGTTCTTCATATAAAACTAAGGCAATAATTATATGTACAGGAAGGCAAAGAAGAGAATTTGGTTTTCCTAATGAAAAAGAACTTGTAGGAAAAGGT
>JAFQIC010000070.1 GCA_017397745.1 Bacilli bacterium | reverse complement strand
TTCATTATTTACAAATGTATTTGTTAAGTTTTCTATATCTATTGTATATTCTATTTCTACATCACCTTTATTTTCTACTGTAAATGTTTTTGTTACTGCTTGTCCTGGTAATGCATCTATCATTTGTATGTTTTGTGTATCAGTAAATTTTAATCTTAGTTCTGCTAAGTCTACTACTGTTTCTCTTGCCTCTTCATTTCCTTTTACGCTTGCTGTGAAGAATGAATATGTTAGTCCTGCTGATACCGCAAGCGTTAGTACTACAAATATTATTCCTCCTATTGTTATAACTTTTTCCTTCAATTTATTCACCTACTTTGTTACATTAATTATATAATGAACCCCCCCCAAGTCAAGTACAAACAAAAAGAAAAACAGTTAATTAACTGCTTTCTTTTTGTTTCATTCTATACTTTTCCAAATTATGTGGACAGAATAATCAGTGCTTGGCATTTTAGTTTGTTCATCAATATTAGTTCCTTGACCATTCGCTTCTGTGTTATATCCCGATAATTCCATATCATTTGGAGCACTTACTGATGAAGATATTTCTTCTATTTCATCAATTATAGTATCTCCTTCAATAACATCAACTGTTTTAAAAGTAAGGTTACTATTTTCTAGTGTTCCACCATTAAAGTGTACAGTCAGTGTATGAAGTTCTCCCCATACAGCATATAAATCCAAATCAGAAGTAGGCATTTTTATCTCTTCACCTAATTTATATTCAATTTCTCCATTAGGTGCTGTACTATAACCTAATAAAACATGATTATCTTTAGTATAAGTATTTGTTAAATCTTTAAGTGTTACACTACTATCTGTATTAGCTTTTTGTGTTTCATTTACTCCATTATTTAATGTATTTACTCCACCATTTAAATTATATGTTATTGTATTTTCATTAGCTTCATATTTTGCATATAACACTTCTGGCACTTCAAATGTTTCATTTACTACATCAGCTGGTAAATTAAACTCTTCATCATAATACCATCCTATAAAAGTATAACCATCTTTTTGTGGATCTGGTATAACAGGAAGTTTGCCTTCATTATCAGGTATTGCTGGTGAAAGTTCTGTTCCTCCGTATGTTTCAAATGTAACAGCTGCATCCCATACTGCATTTATTGTTGTATGTTCTGTGATTACATCATTTGCAAAATCAACATCTGCTTCATCATTATAAACCCATTTATTAAATTTATAACCAGGTTTTGTTGGTGTATTAGGTTCTACTAAACTTTCATTTTCTTCAAGTACAATACTTTTTATTTCATTTCCACCATTTGTGTTATATATAAGTTCATATCCAAAAATTGGTACTAGTACAAAAGATTTATCAACTAAAGTATCAAAATCATATAAAGTTGTTGTATAAGGTGGGTTTAAGTTAGAATCTAAAGAAATCTCATGCCACTCTTTTAATACTTTATCCGCACTATCCGCCTCTTCAACTTTTTCTACTTTTTCATTTTCTATAACATATTTTTCTATTTTTGTTCCAGAATAACTTGAAAAATCATCACTTTCTTCTAAATAAAACTCTACTTTATATGCAGTTTCATATTTAGCATTTAATTCTAAATCTTCAGTTATAGGTGTATTTAAATCAAATTCTTGTCCATAATTAGGATCTTTATACCATCCTGAAACTTTTTCATATCCGCCAGTTGGTAATACAACCACTAGATCTTCTTCATTTAATTCTTCTAATAAACTACCACTTTCTACAATTTGTGATTCAATGATTTCGGTATCTCTAAACATAAATTTAACTTCAAATAAATTAACTATTTTTGCATATAAATTTAAATTACTATTTACTGTATCAGAATTAAAATCAAATATTTTTTCAATTCCATTTTCTAAATAATACCAATATTTAAATCTTTGTTTTTCTCCTAAGCTTAAATTATAAGATGAAATATTATTTCCACTTTCTACACTTAAAGATTTTACTACTCTTTGACCATTATAGAAATTAACTGTATATTTTGTTTTTTCTACAGGTGCACTTGTTGTTTGTACAACAGTAGCACTTTCTTCTTGTTTTGCTTCTTCTTTTTTTACTACTTCAGACTCATCTTCTTTTTCTTTAATAACCTCATTTTGTTTATTGTTATCTACTTTATTAGTTTTATCATTACTCTTATTTAAATAAGTAATAACTCCTATCATAAGTCCAATAACTAATATAATACCAACAGCTAAAAGTATTAACGATTTATTATCATCTTCTTCATTAAAATCGTCTTCTTTTTTAACTTCTGGTTTTGTTTCCTTTTTATTCTCTTTCTTAACGCTCATAAAACATTTCTACCTCCCTACTACGTAACTACCTTTCTTACGTTACAAATTGATTATAATAAACAATAATTTAAAAATCAAGACTCTATGTAAATAATATGTAAAAGTTAGATATTGTCAATTTTTGTCATTGTTTTACTTGACTTTTATTTTATTTGAGATATTATTATTAATGTGATTTTTATGATAACAAAGATATTTAATGCAAACACTGATTTAGGTGTTAATAAAAAAGGAACTGCTTTAGGACCTAAAATTATTTCAGAAAAAATGAATTTAGAAGTAGTTAATATTGATTATACTTTATTACCTGAAAAAGATATTAAAAATAAAATAAATATTAATTCAATAAATCATTTAAATGAAAAAATCTATAACGAAATACTTAAAACTAAGGATTTTAGTATTCTTTTAGGTGGTGATCACAGCACTTCTATTGCATCTGCTTTAGCTTCTATAAAAAAAGAAGAAAAATTAGGTATTATATGGATAGATGCTCATGGTGACTACAATGACTTTAACACCACTATAACAGGTAATATTCATGGAGTGCCACTTGCTACTGTATGCGGAAGTAATGGAGAAGAACTATCTTACTTTCATAACGGAAACTATTATAACCCAAAAAATGCTGTAATATTTGGTGCTCGTGACTTAGATGAAAAAGAAAAAGAAAAACTTGAAAAAGATAATGTAAATGTATTTTACTATGATGATATAAAAAATAATATTGAAAATTCTTTAAAAGATGCTTTTAAACTTGCTTTAGATGGAAATGATAAAATACATATTAGTTTCGATTTAGATTCAATAAACCCTATTTTAGCCCCTGGTGTTACAGTCCCTGTAAAAGATGGTTTTAATTTAGAAGACGTTGAAATTATAATAAACTTTATCAAAGATAATATTTCAAAGGTAAATTCTTTTGACCTTGTAGAATATAATCCACTTTTTGATAAAGATGAAAAAACATTAGAAATAGCTACAGATATATTAAAAAAAATAATAGAATAAACAAATCTATTATTTTATTTTTTCTAATTTTTCATTTACAATTACAGAGTCAACTCCATAATAATAAGCAATCCAATGATTCATCCAAAATTTCGGATATGATCTTACATATGTATATTTATTATTAAATACTGTATATTTAGAATATTCATAATAATAGTCTGGTATTTCTATATTTAAAACACCTTTTTCTTTATTTTCCAAAATAATACTTTCTATTTTTATAAACCTATCATAGGATTTTTTTACATCTTTATAACAAACAGTAAAGTACATATAAGTAGTACTTATTAAAAATAAAGCCACAATAATATATTTCATATATTCTTTTTTAAAGAAATTTTTAATAAAAAATATAATCGCAATTATTATTGAAATATACATCATAAAAAACATTCTTTCAACGACACTAAATACTGCATATAACGGAAGAATTGAAAACATTCCAGTTAAATAATAAACCATAATATTTTTATCACTTTTATAATTTTTAAAATATGTAATTCCCATTAAAATAAAACTTCCTAAAATAATATATATTTTATTACCAAAAAATTCAATTAAATATTTAGTTTTTTCATAAATATGTTTTATACTAAAAAAATTATCTACAATTTGTCTTGTACCATTAGATGCACCAGTAAATAAAATTAAAAAACCTATTATAATTCCAACAAAAGGTATAATATACCATATTTTAAATTTTTTATTTTTAATAGAAAAAATTAAAATTTCAAATATTGTAAAAAATAAAACTGATATCGAAAAATTTTCAACTGTATTTGAACTAATTAAACTAAGTACAAATATTAAAATAAAATCATATATTTTAGGTTCTTTCTTTTTTAAAAGTTTATTTAAATAAAGAAAATATATTAATATTACTAAAATACTCCACGTGTAATTAAGACTTCCACTACACCATAAAACAGTCATTCCAAACGAAGGGATAAATAAATACATTAAAGAGTAAATAAGAATTAGAAGCCAAGGTTTAAAATTTTTTATAATATTTTCTTTTTCAAATAATTTATATATCGTTAAACCTAAAAGCAAAAACATAAAAGAATTTATAATATTAAAAACTACTTTAGGAAAAACTAAAATACACTGAAGAATAAAATGAGGTACAACTCTTCCATTTACGTGTCCATGTAGATATTTCATAGAATCAAATATATCTTTTAAACTTTCTATAGGCTTAATTCCAGGTTTCAAATCAGTTCCTTGATATTTATATAAAAAAGAATAATCATCTGATGAATAAACTGTATAATGGTTAAGTATATATATACTTACGAATACTAAACTAATAATAATTATAAAATATATTAAATTCTTATTTTTTTTCATCTTAACCCTTCTTAACTAATATTATAGCTTGCGGTAATATTAAACCCTTATTAACTTCGCTATATAAGATTTTTCCATGCTTTTTTAAAAGAGATTCTACATATACTTTCTTTAGTGGTACTTCATCTGTATACTGCCATTTATTAAATATTTCATATATGAATCTTATAACTTTATATTTCATTTTTGGAACTGGAAAAGTAAATAACACTAATGAATTATTTTTAGCATATTTAAAATGCCTTTTTATACATTTTTCTAATTCTTTTCCTTGAAAATGTTCTATAAGTCCTACTGAATATATTAAATCATATTCAATTTTATCATTATAATCAAAAATACTTTCACATTTTTTATTAAGATTTTTAATATTTTTATTATCAAGAAGTTCTATACCATATTCATTACTATCTACTATAGTAAATTTATCAATATTATAATTTTTTGATATAGCTTCAGCAACTGAAGAATTCCCTCCACCATATTCTAAAACTTTTCCACCTTTAAAGTTATTCTCTTTTAAAACTTTTAAAATATAATTTATATTATTTAATCTTTTCTTTTCGACTATTTTAAGAGGTTTTTTACTGTAATATTTTTTCCAATTTGTCACTTTGAATTGTAAAGGTTTAAAAACTAAAATTTTGTCTAAAATTATTTTAATAATTAAAAGTAAAATAATTAAATATATATTTTTTAATTTAAAGTAAATTAATACAATTAATAAATTTAACATAATATATCTTACTAAAGAAATTAATATAAATTTTTTATCTTTTGATAATATAAGAAATTCTATTATATAAATTATTAATAAAAGAACAACGATTAATAAATACTTCACTTCTATTCACCTAATTAAGAATAACATAATTTTAAAAATTAGTAAAATAAAAAAATAGTTAATTTAAGTTTTTTAACTATTTTCCTTTTCAAGTTCACGATAATTTACTTTACCAATTAAAGTTTTTGGAAGACTTTCTTTAAATTCAAATTCTTTAGGTATCATATAAGTAGCAAGATTTTTTTGACAATGCTCTTTTATTTCACTTTTTATTTTACTTGTTACTTTTATATCACCTTTTAAAACTATAAATGCTTTTGGAACTTGTACCTTATATGGATGTGGTACACCAATTACTCCACAGTTTAAAACGGCTGGATGTTTCATAATAACTTCTTCTATATGTGAAGGATATACATTATACCCTGATACTATAAGCATACGTTTAAGTCTCTGTGCAAAGAATAATACTCCATCTTCATTAAAATATCCTAAATCACCAGTATGAACCCATATTTTTCCTTTTTTATCCTGTTCAAGAATTTCATTTGTTTCTTTTTCATTATCTAAATAGCCTGCCATAACAGTAGGTCCACTAATACATATTTCACCAGTTTCTAAAGGCTTACATTCTTCTTTAGTATCAATATTAATTATTTTTACTTCATTACCTGGTAGTGGTATCCCTACACTTCCAAGTATATCAGAGCCCATAGATCCAAATGTAACAGGTCCTGTTGTTTCTGTCATTCCATAACCTTGCATAACATGCTTAAAGCAGTTGTGTTCTTTTAAAAAATTATTTACTGCTTCATTTTTTTGAACAGATAAAGTATCTCCACCACTTATAGCATATTTAATATAAGAAAGATCTACTCCTTCCATATGTTTATTTGATAAAAGCGCTTCAAATAAAGTTGGGACACCTGGTACAAGCGTAGGATTATATTTTGTTAAAAGTTTATCAAATCTTTTTGCGTCAAACTGAGGAACTAATATTGTACTAGCTCCTAAACAAAGTGGAACATGTACACAAACTACAAGTCCAAAGCAATGAAAAAGTGGAAGTACTGTAAGCATTTTGTCTTCATTATTAACTTCCGAAAAAATTATTTCAGCTTGCTTTGATACAGCATTAATATTTCCATTTGTAAGCACTATATTTTTGGGTGTACCTGTTGTACCTCCACTATGAAGTATTACCGCAGGTTGATCTTTAGTTGTTTTAACAAGAACTTTATCTGTATAATTTTTTCCTTTAAGCATAAAGTCATGCCAAAATAAATAATTTTCACTTTTCTTTGGTACTTCTACTTTTCTTCCTTTAGTTAAAATATATCCAAATTTTAAAAGTTTAGGCATGGAATCACTTGGTGAAACAATAACTGTTTTATAAATACTTGTTTCATCTATTATTTCTTTTACTTTTTCATAACTTAAATTTATCGCTATAAGCATAACACTATTTGTTGAATTTAAAGAATGCTTTATTTCTTCTTCAGCCGAAAGCGGATGAAGCATATTTGCTATAGCACCTATTTTATTTAAAGCATAAAAAGAAATTACTGCCTCTGGTGTATTAGCCATACATATAGTTACTACATCTCCTGGTCTTATACCTTGGCTTCTAAAAGCCCTTGCACATAAATCTATTTCACTTAAAAACTCTTTAAAAGTCATTTTATTATTAAAATAATTTATTGCTATAGAATCCATATTTTCTTTATTAGCATTTAATAAATGCTCATAAAGCGAGACATTAGGAACTTCTATATTTCTTTGATTTTTACTGTAAAATTTATACCAAGAATATTCTTCTTTTTTACCTAACTTTTTTCCAAATAGTTTCATTTTACCTCCAAAACTTATTAAACATTTGTTGAATAAGTTATAAATGTATTATATAATTATATTCACGGACTATCAATACTCAATTTAAGTTACATTTGATAGTTTTTAAACATATTACATATATTTTGTTTAAAAAAGGAGGTTTTTATGGATCGTAGGATAAAATATACTAAAAAAATTATAAAAGATACTTTTATAGATTTAATTGAAAAAAAAGATATAAAAAAAATAACTATTAGTGAAATATGTAAAATTGCCGATATTAACAGAGCGACTTTTTATAGATATTACCTAGATGTTTATGATCTTTTAGATAAAATTGAAGAAGAATTTGTTAATGAACTTAAAGAAGCATCTAATTCTAGTGATAACGAAAACTATTCAGTAGCTAGCTTTGCTATGGAACTATTAACAGTATTTGAAAACAATAAAAATCTTGTTAAAATTCTATTTACTTCTAAAAGTATTACTCACCTTTTAACAGATGTTTTAGAAGTTGCTTATGCTAAATGCAAAGAAAAATGGGAAAAAGATTTACCTGATTTAAAAGAAGAAGATATTGAATATGCATCACTATTTATTTTTAATGGGGCTTTAGGTGTTATTAAATTTTGGGTCATAAATGATTTTGATAAAGATATTGAAGAAATAGCTAGAATTATAGAACAACTTAGTTATTTTGGAACAAAAAGATTTATATATAAAAAGTAATACTTTTCAAATATATAACACGCAAAAATGTAAACTCTTAGTTGATTTGTTCTGAAAATTTATGTATAATCTATTTAGGAAAACTTAACTGTTGAGTGCTTACCTCCGAAAGGAGGTGATGTAATGACTAAGAAAGATTTTTTAATTCTATCTTTGATCGTTATCATCATTCTACTTATTATTCTATTATTTAAATGATAATGAATTTTTAAAAAAAACAGCACTCAATCTAAGATTAAGTGCTTCACCATATATATAGGTAAGTACTCAACTCTACAAAGTTAAGTCTTCCCTTTTTTTATTTTATGCAAGTTAACTTGCTTATATACAAATAATATCATAAAAAAACAATTTTAACAAGCAAAACAAAATAATTTCATTCTATAGAATGCATATTTTCTTTATTATAAGCATCGCTAATTTTTAATATTGCTTTAGGATTTAGGGTTATAAATGATTTTGATAAAGCTATTGAAGAAATAGCCAAAATTATAGAATAATTTAATTATTTTTAAGCAAAAAGATTTATATATAAAAAGTAATACATTTCAAATATATAACACGCAAAAATGTAAACTCTTAGTTGATTTGTTCTGAAAATTTATGTATAATCTATTTAGGAAAACTTAACTGTTGAGTGCTTACCTCCGAAAGGAGGTGATATAATGACTAAGAAAGATTTTTTAATTCTATCTTTAATCGTTATCATCATTCTACTTATTATTCTATTATTTAAATGATAATGAATTTTAAAAAGACAAAGCACTCAATCATAGATTAAGTGCAAACCAATAGGTAAGTACTCAACTTTGCGTAGTTAAGTATTCCTTTTTTTTATTTTATGAAGATTTCTTCATATATATACATAATAACATGAAAAAATAATTTTGACAAGGAAAGAAAATTATAATTTCAATAAAATGGCGTCCTCGGAGGGAATCGAACCCACGACCTAGCGCTTAGGAGGCACTCGCTCTATCCTACTGAGCTACGAGGACACATATATATTTTATCACATTTAATTTAAAAAGCACTGCTTTTTTTAAGCAATGCTTACAATTTTCACTTTGTATACACCATCAGGTGATGCAACTTCTACAGTTGATCCAACTTTTTTATTTAGGATAGCTGTTGCTATAGGACTTTCATTTGATATTTTATTATTAAATGGATCAGCTTCTTGACTTCCAACAATTTTATATTCTTCTTCGTCTTCTTCTCCATCATATTGAAGTACTACCGTACTACCAATACCAACTTTATCTCCTTTTGCTTCTTCGATTATAGTTGCATGTTCTAATGTATACTCTATTTCTTTAATTCTATTTTCTACTGATTCTTGTTCGTTAAGTGCTGCATCATACTCAGAGTTTTCTGATAAATCTCCTAAAGCTCTAGCTTCTTTTAATAGATCTAGTACTTTTGGTCTTCTTTCAAACTTTAGAGTATTAAGTTCATTTTCTAAGTTCAAAAAACCTTCACTTGTAAGGAAAATTTCTTTTTTTGGCATGTATTCATCTCTCCTTTTCGCACGCATAAAATGATATCATAAACTATCGCTTTTGTCAAGTAAACTAACCCTTAAAATATCATTAACATTTACCTTATTCGGCACTTTTATTTTTATTATTTCTCTAGGATGTTTAGCTGATTGGGCTGGTAATCCATCTTCATTTATTATTTCTTTTATTTCAAAAGAAAATACTTCTGTATGAGGACCAAACACATCAACTTTATCTCCTACTTGAAAATAATTTCTTTGTTCTATAACCGCTTCATTAGTTTGTTCATCAAATGATAAAACTATACCTAAAAAATCTTGATTAGACACTTCTTCCCTTCCTGTAAAATACTGATCTTTTACATCCGCTTCTTTTTCAAAAAACTGTGCTTTGTTTTCTCTATTTGCGCATCTTTCTAAAACTTTTTTATAATAAGAAATATCATTATCAGTAAGATTATTATTTATTATTTTATCAACTATATTTTTATAAGCATGTACAACTGTAGCTATATAGTAAATGCTTTTCATTCTTCCTTCTATTTTGAATGATTCAACATTTAAACTAATTAAATCAGTTATATAATCTATCATATTCAAATCTTTACTAGAAATTGCATATTTTTCTTCATTTTCTTCTATTTCAAAATTAAATCTGCATATTTGTGCGCAGCCACCCCTATTAGAATCTCTTTTAGTTACATAATTTGATAAAACACATCTACCACTATAGCTTGTACACATAGCTCCATGAATAAATACTTCGAGTTCAATATCAACTTTTTCTTTCATTTCTTTTATATCTTCTTTAGAACATTCTCTTGCTAAAACTGCTCTAGATGCACCTAAAGATTTATAAAATTCTAAAGTTTTATAATTAGTTACACTTTCTTGAGTAGAGATTATAAAAGGCGTTTTAATATTTAATTTTTTTATTAAACTAATAATCCCAAAATCAGTAACAATTAGTCCGTCTACATTAATTTTTTCTAAAAATAATAGATATTTTTCTATTTCTTTTAAGTCTTCATTATGAAAAAGCATATTAACTGTTATATAAACTTTTTTATTCTTAGAGTGTGCAAAAGAAACAGCTTCTTTTAACTCTTCATCCGTAAAATTATTAGCATTTGCTCTAAGACTATAGTTTTTTCCACCAACATATACTGCATCTGCTCCATAGTTTAAAGCCCATTTTAACTTTTCTAAAGATCCGGCTGGTGCTAAGATTTCTGGTCTCATTTTATATCACCTATCTTATATTTAATTTCATTTTCCAAAAAATAATAATCTGAGTTAATCATACTTTGAAGTTTATCACTATTAAAATTCTCTAATATTATATTCTCTTCTTCGTTAATATTAGTTAAATTAATTATTAAAAAATCTAATTTTTCAAGTTCATTTATAAATTTATTCGCACAAAATATAACATTATTGCTTATAGTAGAGCTACCATTTTCTTCTTTAACAATAAATTCTTTTTTAGTAACTTCTTCTTTTATATTATATTTTTCTTTAGTTTTTTCTAAATTAAAATTTTCAAAATAATTACTTACTAATTTTCTTTTAGAATACATTAATATATTTTTAGATATTAAGAAATAAAAAAGCTTACTTGTTGTCTTATTTCTTATTTCTTTTATTTCTTCAATTGTAAGAGCATTATTTATTACTACATTTTCAAAACCTAAACTTTTAAAAAAATTAATACTTTCATAATTGTTAATCATATGATTTTGATAAATTATTATTTTTTCATTTGGAATTAATTTAGTAAGAGCTAAATCTTCTATAAAAATACCTTTTATATTTGAAAAATTAAAATTTTTAAATAAGTTTTCTATTTCAAAAAGTTCTTTTTTATGTAAAAATTTGTTTATCATTATGTAAATATTAAATTTATTAGATAAATCTTTTATTTCTGAAATACTAAAATATACATCAAATCCAATAGAATATTTTTCTAAGGGTAAAATAAAAGAATTAAAGCCTTTGGCTTTAAACTTATTAAAATCTTTTTTATTAGGTAAAATTATATATTTTTTTGTATCTTCTCTAGTACACATAAAGTATCTCCTACCTTTACTATTTCCACTTTAAATTCATTTTGATTATTTAAATATTCTAAAAAGTTTTCTATTTTTTTAACTAAACTTCTTAAATTTTTTCCTTTTATTTCACTACTTTTTCCAACAAGCCCATGAAAACTCAAATTATCTATTATAATAATTCCATTTTCATTTAAGTTATTTTTAAATTTATTTAAAAATTTCTCATTTTGACTTTTCGCAGCATCTATAAATATTAAGTCATAGTTATCTATAATATTTACATTAAAAATATCATCATTTATTAAATTAATTCTATTTTCTAACTTAAATTTATTTATATTTTTAACAGCTTCATTATATCTAATAGTATCTCTTTCAATGGTTGTAATAGTAATGTTTTCATTAATGCGTGCAAAATTTATAGCTGAGTATCCTATTGCACTTCCAAGTTCTAAAATAGATTTAATATTTTTTTCTTTGATTAATTTAGTTATAAAACTTAAACTTTCTTTATCTATAATAGGTACTTTATTTATAGAAGCATAATTTAACATTTCCTCTATCATAAGCAAGTCAAATATTCACTAGCCTTTCTATTATGTTCTGATAATGTTTCAGAAAAATAAGTTTTAGGATTTTCAGAACATACATCAGCAAGGAAATAATAGTAAATAGTATCTTCTGGATATATTGCCGCTTCAATACTTTTTTTACTTGGAGCATTGGCTGGACCTATTGGAAACCCTGAGTAATAATAAGTATTATAAACAGAATCAACTAGTAGGTCTGTTTCATCATATGAAAGTTTCCACTCTCCTATTGCATATCCAACTGTCGCACAACTTTGAAGTTTCATTCCATCGTTAAGTCTATTGTAAAAAACTCCTGCGATTATTGGTCTATCTTCATCTAATATTGCTTCATACTCAACAATACTTGCCATTGTTAAAAGCTCATGTACTGTATAATTACTATTTTCTAAAACTTCTTTATATTCTTCAAGTTCTTTTTCCATTTGATCTAGTAGTGTATAAGCAACATCTTTTTCACTTACTTCTTTATTTTGTAATTCATATGTTGAAGGAAAAAAATAACCTTCTAAAGAATATCTAATTCCTTCTTTTTTTACATCTTCAGTTATAAACCAATATTTTGATATAACTTCATTTATAAATTCACTATTATTCCATGTAAGTAATAATTCTTCTTTAGTTTTATTAATAGTTTTTGACATTATTTCTGCGATTTCTTCAATCCTTTTTCCTTCAGGAATAGTTACAACTACTGCATCTGGATTATTAGTATTTCTTTCTTCCAGTGCATTAATTAATTCACTAGCACTCATTCCCTTATTTAAATTATATACTCCAGCATCTAAATTTTTAGGTGAACGAAACTTTAAATATATTTTAAAAACTAATTCTGATTTTATTAAATCTTCTTCTTTTAATTCATCTATTAAACTATAATAAGTACTTCCTGTTTCTACATTAAGTTTAACAGTTTCATTTTTATTTCCTGTAGGTCTTAACATAAAAATAAATGTCATAGCTAAAATCAAACCAAAAAATAAAATTACGCAAATCAAAAATATAATAAATTTAAATACATTAAACTTCCTCTTCATTCTTTTTTCCTTCTTTTTCACTTAGTGATGACAACATTTTACTTATAAAATCATATTCTTCATCTGTTGTTATTGGAAATAAATCAAACTTTCCATTTTCTTTACTTTCCTTGTATAATGACGCATATGTTTTTATTTTACCTGTACTATCTTTTTCGTCATTAGTATAAACTATATAATTTTTAAGTGTTTTAGCATCTTCTACAGTAAATAAAACTCTTACATTTAATTTTTCACCCTTATCATTTATCATCTCTATTTTATTCTTTTCCATATTTTCACTTCCTATCTAAATAACTCTGCAGGATAATTCTTGCTGCCATTTTATCAATTACCTTTTTTCTATTCTCTCTTCTTACTTTTCCTTCTAATAAAATTTTTTCTGCTTCTACTGTAGTAAGTCTTTCATCTTCAAGTATCACTTCTATATTAAATATATTTTCAAGTAAATTTTTAAATTCATAAGTTTTTTCACTTCTATCACTTATACTACCATCTAAATTCTTAGGATCACCTAAAATAATCTTTTCTATTTTTTCATCTTTTATTATTTCTTCAATCCTTTTTATTAATTCTTCAGTACTTTTATATTTTATAACTTCATAAGTTGAAGCAATAATTCCTAATTTATCACTAATCGCAACACCACAGCGCACACTTCCATAATCTAATCCTAAGTATTTCATTTTTTCGTAAACTCACTTAATAATTTCTCTACAAGATGCGTTCTATCAAATTTTTTTATTCTAGACCTACATTCTTTAAAAGATGAGATATATCCTGGATCACCACTAATTATATAACCAGCAATTTGTTTTATAGGACTATATCCTCTTTCTTGTAAGTCACTACATATACTTTCTAGTTCTTGTTTTAAACTTTCATCTTCAATCTCTTGTTTATCTATAAAAAGTGTTTTATCCATGTTTTATTACCTCTCTTTCATTAATATATTCTAGCAAATTTTAATGTATTATTCAAGGTGTCTAAATTTCTTATTTTTTAAAAAATTTTAATCCTTTTACTTAGTGATGATTTCAAAAAATAAAATTACTTTTGTACTCACAACCGTATTTTTTGTGGAACTAAAGTAATAATTTCTATTAATAGTTGATACTAGCTATTCAACTTCATAACCATTTTTTATTTCTAAAACTAATCCTTTTAATTTTTTATTGTTAGTTTTAATATTAAATTTTCTATAATCATATTTTTCATACTTTTCATAACCAGGTGTAACATAATGCTCAGAATATCCTTTTTTATCAATATCTTCTACTATTTCTTTAAGTTCAAAACCAGATATATCATCAAGCATACCACGGCCTTTTCCATCTATTATATTTGGATATAAATTTAAAAAATCTACTTTACCTACAGGAAAAGATGTTTTTGATAGCCTTATACCAAGAAGTGAACCTGCACAAGCAACATGATATTCACTTGATCCTTCACAAAAATACTTTAATGAATTTAAAGCGTATAATCGTCTCCTCGTATATCATTAAATCACATTTTTAAAAAATATATATTATTCAATCACACTTTTGCACGATATTTTAATAAAAATATCACACTTTTGTAAAAATGATTTTGTGCCAATTAAATATTTAAAAAGCCTTAAATTATTTTAAAATCAACTTTTATCTTATAACTTCTATATTTTTTGAATTTAATTTTATTATTTTAGACGGTTTATTTTTTAAATCTTTTGTAT
>JAFQIC010000069.1 GCA_017397745.1 Bacilli bacterium | reverse complement strand
TATGGAAAATTTAAAAAAAATGGAACAAGAGTTATTTATGGCTAAATATGGCATTATTTCTATTAATACTGGGAGAATAGAGAGTTTTGAAGAAGTTTGGGAAACTATTCGCACAAATGATGAACTATTAAAGTGGTCGATAAAACCAATAAAAGATAAATTTGGAGAAAGAGACTTAGTTAATGGTATAACTATATGTGATACAATTTTAAGAAAACCTGAAAGTGTAGATGAAACCATTTATAGTGAATTAATAAATTTAATTTATTCTAATGAAAATATAGCAAGAATTGTTCAAGATGGTTATTGTAATGGTGGTTATTCTTTTTTATTAATGTCTTTATGGAATCAAAATTTACAATTAACAGAAGAGCAAAAGCAATTCGCAGTTAATGAAGCAATGAATAAAATAGGGACTAAAAGATATAAAGAGGAAGCGGAAGAATATTCAAAAAAATTGGAAAAACACGGTGTAACAGACAATATTACAGTTTCTTTTAATGCTAATGGAAGTATTAATCCAATCGGTGCAAAAACAATGAATAAATATCTTAATTATTTATGTACTCATTTAAGTGATACACAAGCACATGGTTCAGGGGTTTTTGATATAAGGTATTATATTTTAAGAAATTCAAACTGGACAGAAGAAGAAAAACAAAAATTGATAATGGATTTTTGGTTTGATACTAATGGATATGATGAAACTTTAAATCAGTGGGAATGGGGACTTATTAATAGTGATGAAAATTACTGTGATGGCGAAACTTTATTGCAAATAGATGAAATTTATTTTTGTGACTACGAAGAATTATTAGAACTTTTTAAAAATCCTAAAATTGCAAATGTTATTTGGGAAGAAATATTATTTTTAAAACTGATGCGTAAACTTAGACCACAACAATGGGAATTACCTCTAAGTGGACATCAATATGTGTTAAAAGGAGAAAACTAATTAATGTTTTCTTTTTATTTTAGCTCTTTTCTTACATAATATAGATAAAGATAAGTTGTAACTAAAAGATTTATAATTATTGTAAAAATTAAAGAATACATCCCAATTTTTAATAATGATAAAATAAATAATAAAGAAAGTCTTATAATAGAAGTTATTATTGTTATATTCATAGCAAGCCTTTCTTTTCCCATTGCTTGAAGAGAATGCACTAAAGGTATTTCTATAAAATAAAGAAGAGTAAACGGAGCTAAAATTTTTATGTATTTATATCCTTTAGTTGTTTTAAAAAGCATATTTAGTAAAAATTCTGGAAATAAAAATATAAAAATTGTAAATATTAATCCTATTAAGAAAGAAATACTACAGATTTGTTTAATTCTTATTTTACATTTTTCCTTGTTACCTAGTGAATAGTATTTTGATATTTCTGGTATTAACGAGGTACTTAATGATTGACTAAAAAATTGTGGTAGTATTAAAAGAGATAAAGCATATCCATTTATAATTCCATATTCAAGTAATATATACTCATTTGAGTATCCCATTAATAAAAGAGAATTAGTAAGTATAATAGGTTCAAAAAAATATGCAATTGATCCTACTATTTTACTACTAGTAGCTGGTAGTGTTATACCGAGCACATCTTTTATTCCTTTTGTACTTGTTTTTAAATCTTCTTTAGTTATTTTAGCACTTTTTGGAACAAATAAAAGCATAACTATAATAGAAGAAGTTTCACTTATAATATTAACTAATATAATCGCACATATAGTTAGAATAATACTTTTTTTTAATAAATATGGTATTAAAGTAATTAATATAATAATTCTTACAATTTGTTCTATTATATTTGAAAGTATATAAGGAAGCATATTTTGTCTTCCCCAAAAATAGCCTTTTATTATACTTGATAAACTAATAAACGGCAGTATTAAAGAAGAACAAATTATAGGAAAATAAAGTCTTTCTTCATGAAGAAGAGTACTTGAAATAAATGGTGCAAAAAAAATTGCAAAAGTAATAAGTAGAGTATTTATTATAATAGAAATAGGAATACATGCTAAAAGAATGTTTTTACTTTTAATTTTAGAAGAAGATACTAGTTTACTTACGGCAATTGGAAAAGAAAATATAGCAAGTATTGTAAATAAAGATGTTGTAGGAGAAAGCATACTATAAAGTCCTATTCCTTCTGTACCAATTTCTCTAGTAATTATTATTTTTAAGAAAAAACCTAATAATTTAGAAAAAGTTCCTCCTACTAAAAGAATAATAGTAGATAAAAAAAATTTATTTTTAAAAATATTTTTAAGCATACTAATTATATGAAAAACATTGACTTTAAATTAATAAAAATATATAATATTAAGGCTTTTTAAAATAACTTAAAGTTATTTTATGTAGGGGGATATATAATGAAATTAAATTCATTTTTAAGTACAAATATTAGAGAAGAAAATTTAAAACCATTATCAGATAAAGCTTTTTATTCATTATTATTAAGTGCAAAACAAGGAGATGAAGAAGCCCGAGATAAAATAGTATATTCAAACTTAAGATTAGTAATTTCTTTAGCGCAAGAATTACCTACAAGTTCTACTAATGATATAGATGATTTCGTTCAAGTAGGTTTAATAGGACTTTTAAAGGCAATAGATAGGTATGATATTTCAAAAAATTGTAAATTTAGTACATACGCTACACATACAATACTAGGTGAAATGAAAAATTATAAAAGAGATACCGTTTCTATAAGAGTAAGAGAAATTTCACGTAGAAGACTTAAATTAATACTAGAATTTCAAGAAGAATTTTTTAGTAAATATTATAGAGAACCAAACATAGATGAAATAAGAGAGTATTTTAATATTAGTAAAGATGATGTAAAAGAAGCCTTAGCGAGTTTTAGTCCTATTCAAAGTATGCATTTAGCAATAACAAATCCAAAAACTAACGAATCATTTTTTATTTCAGATACTTTAAGAAGCGAAAGTGATACTGAAAGTGAAATAATAAGTGAGTGTGATACTGAAAAGGTACATGCAGTAATAAATGCGTTACCTGCTTTTAATAGAGAAGTTATAAAATTACGTTTTGGATTTTATGGCAAAAAATATTCTCAATATGAAATAGCTACTTTATTTAAAACAAATCAAAGAAAAATATTTGAAGCTGAAAAAAGAAGTTTAAAAACTATGAAAATAGATTTAAAAAGACTTGAAAAAATGTCTTTAAAAGAATATTTAAAAATAAAAGATCAAATTAATCCGTTAACTAAAGAAGATGAAATGGATATGGATATTTTATCAGAAATTATTTTACAAAATAAAGGTAAAAAATTAACTGATCATACTTCTATTTAATTTGACTATTTATTTATTCTAAATTATAATAATTGTGATACTTAGGAGGTAAAATTATGTTACAAAAACCAAAAGGGACTCAAGATTTTTATGGTGAAAGTGGTTATAATTATTTGAATTTAACTAAATATATTGAAAATTTTATGGAGTTATATAATTATGAATATATAAAAACACCAATGTTTGAGTCTAGTGAACTTTTTAAAAGAGGAGTAGGAGAGAGTACTGATATTGTAAATAAAGAAACTTATGATTTTAAAGATAAAGGTGAAAGAAATCTAACTTTAAAACCAGAAGAAACTGCTTCAGTAGTAAGAGCATTTATAGAAAATAAAATATATGCAGAAAATGAAGTGAGTAAATTTTTCTATATAACACCATGTTTTAGATATGAAAGACCACAAAGCGGAAGATTTAGAGAGTTTAATCAATATGGCGTGGAAGTATTCGGAAGTGATAGTCCTTATATGGATGCAGAAGTTATATTAATTGCTTATAAACTTCTTAATAATCTTGGTATTAAAAATTTAAAAGTTAAGATTAACTCTTTAGGCAATGAAGAATCAAGAAAAAAATATAGAGAAGCATTAGTAGAATATTTTAAAGATAAGATTGATAGTCTTTGTGAAACATGCCAAGAAAGATATAAAACTAATCCTTTAAGAATACTTGACTGTAAAGTAGATCAAAATAACGAAGTACTTAAAAATGCTCCTAAAACTATTTTCTATTTGGATGAAGAAAGTAATAAGTTTTTTGAAGATGTCAAAAATATTCTTAGTTTTAATGAAATTCCATTTGAAATTGATACTAACTTAGTTAGAGGACTTGATTATTATACTCATACTGTATTTGAAATAGTAAGTGATGACTCACTTGCAATATGTGGTGGAGGAAGATACAATAATTTAGTTAAAGAATTAGGTGGTCCAGTAGTTCCAGCGGTAGGATTTGCATGTGGAATAGAAAGAATACTTAAAATATTAAAAGACATGGATAAAGATAAAAAAGGAAACAAAATAGATATTTATATAATGAATTTATTTGATACAAATGAAACATTTAATCTTTTAAATTCACTTAGAGATTCTGGTTTTATTACTGAAACTGATTTTAAAGTAAAATCTATGAAATCTTTATGGAAACAAGTAGAAAAATATAATCCAAATTATGTAGTAATGCTTGGAGAAGATGAAATAAAAGGTGGATATTTAACAGTTAAAGATAATTTAACAAAAGAAAGTATTCAAATTGAAAGAGAAAACGCTGAAGAATATTTTGATATGAACTTTTAAGGGGGAAAAATGAAATCAATAGATATTGCAGTTGAATTTAAAACCAATAAAATTAAAAATGTAACATTATGTGTGCCAGTAGGAATTGTTCCGGGATATGAAAATGACAAAGGAAATCTTTTTATATCAGTTTTAACTGGAGAAGTACTTCCAAAAACAAATTTTGTAGTTAATTCTGATGATACCCATGCATATAATTTAGTTCGTACATGTTATGAACCCCCTTATACTTTATGGGATTCTATAAATGAAAAAGTTTATTATCATGATCCAACTTATTCTCCTGAACTTCAATCATCAAGTGTTGAAGAATTTTATAATTCATATGGGATTGTAGTTGGAAAGAAAGAAACGACTGAAGAACATAACGCTAGAATAACTGATTATATAGATAGTTTTAAAGATCATGCATATGTAATGAGTAGCCCAGATGAAAAATAAAGATATAGAAAGAAGTATTATAACTAGATTTAGAAAAGAAATATTTAGACCATTTGTAAAAGCAGTAAATGAATATCAATTAATTGAAGAAAATGATATAATTGCTGTATGCATAAGTGGAGGCAAAGATTCTTTTCTACTTGCTAAGTGTATGGAAGAATTAAAAAAACACGGTAAAATACCATTTGAAATAAAATTTATACTAATGAATCCAGGTTATAATAAAGAAAACTTAGATATTATTAAAGAAAATGCAAATAAATTAGAAATTTCACTACATATATTTGATAATAATATATTTAATGAAATAAAAAGCACGGATAATGCTTGTTATTTATGTGCAAGAAAAAGAAGAGGAGCACTATATGCTAAAGCAAAAGAATTAGGATGTAATAAAATAGCTTTAGGCCATCATTTTGATGATGTTATTGAAACTATTCTTATGAGTATGATATATAATGGTGAATTTAAAACTATGCTTCCTAAACTTTTTTCTACTAATTTTGAAGGAATGAGTCTTATAAGACCACTTTATTATGTAAAAGAAAAAGATATAAAATCTTGGCAAAAATATAATAATTTAAACTTTATAGACTGTGCTTGTATTGTAACTAAAAAAAACACTTCAAAAAGACTTGTAATGAAAGAACTTATAAAACATTTAAATCAAATTTATAAAGGTGCTGACTTAAATATTTTAAATAGTACAAAAGATGTAAATTTAAGCACAATCATTAGTTATGTAAATAAAAATGAAAAAAAATAAGTAATAAATTATGTAAACTTTATAATAAGTCAATAATTATTTGATATAATTAAATTACCTAAAAATAGTGGTAATGCATATAAACCGACTGTATGATAATATTGGAGAACTAATTATTTTCTGGTGTTGAATGCTTTATTATAATAAAGAATCCTAAAAGAAAGTATGTGTACTACCACCTCGTCGAAAAGCGAGTTTTATTATCCATACTACTAATTTTTAGGTTTTTTTTGTTTATTAAAATATATATAATGGAGACAGTATGAAAAAAATCATTATCTCAGGGAGTAGTAAACTACAAAATAAAGTAAATTATTTGATAATGTATTTCGAAAATAAAAATTATTATGAAGCTATTGATGAATGAAGATAAAAATAACATTAAAGGATATATAGGAGCAATTCTTATGCAGAACTAACTTATGCTATTATGTTAAATTTAATACATAATAAAAATATAGATATCTACATATTAAATATACCTGAAAAAAATGTATCATCTTATGAAGAAGTTAAAGTTTTTCTTAATATGAACTGGGTTAAATTATTTAAGGAGGAATAATATTATGAATTTAGTTAGATTAGAAGCACTTATTGGAAAAGAAAATATAGAAAAAATTAAAAATATGAATATTTTAGTTATTGGCCTTGGAGGAGTAGGAGGATATACTGTTGAATCTCTTATTAGGAGCGGAGTAGAAAAAATAACTTTAGTTGATGGAGATATTATAGAAGAAAGTAATTTGAATAGACAAATTATTGCACTTAATAATAATATTCATAAGTACAAAACAAAAGAATTTTATAAAAGAATTAAAAAAATAAATAAAAATGTAATAGTAACTTTAATTAATACAGTTATAAATAAAGATAATATAGATTTATTATTTATGCAAAATTACGATTATATAATAGATGCATGTGATACATCTATAGTTAAATCACTTTTAATAAAAAAATGTTATGAAAAAAATATAAAGTTAATTTCTTGTATGGGGACAGCAAAAAGAATTGACGCTACTAAGGTTAGAATAACAACTTTAGATAATGTAGTAAATGATCCACTTGCTAAGAAAGTTAAATCAATGCTAACAAAAGAAGAAATGAGTTTTACAGTTGTAGTTCATTCTACTGAAACACCAATTAAATCAGAAATGCTTGGTAGTAGTGCAGTTGTTCCAGGAGTTGCAGGACTTTATATTACAAGTTATATATTAAATGATATAGTAAAATAAACAAGTTTAATTAGCTTGTTTATTTTCTTTTCTTTTTTTATCAAATTCATTCATTTCATATTCATATTTGTTATTTTTTCTTATATAGTAAACTCTATTTTTTATATTATCTGGTAAATATTCTTGTTTTACATAATAATATGGAGGATAATCATGAGGATATAAATAAGTAGCACTATTAGTTTTAATATGATTTGGTACATTACCAGTATTACCGCTTCTAATATCATTAAGTGCTTCATTAATAGCAATATAAGCAGAATTACTCTTTGGACTAAGTGCCATTTCTATAACAACATTAGAAAGAGGAATAATAAGTTCTGGAAGACCAAGTCTTTCCGCAGCATTTACCGCAGACAAAACTTTAGTTCCCATCATAGGATTAGCAAGTCCAATGTCTTCATAGGCTATAACAAGCATTCTTCTATAAATACTTTCCAAATCTCCGCCTTCAATAAGTCTTGCTAAATAGTGGACTGCTGCATTAACATCACTTCCCCTAATACTTTTTTGAAATGCAGAAAGTACATCATAATGTCCATCACTATTTTTATCGTGAAAAAAATTTGATTTAGTATTCATTTCTTTAATTTTATTTATATCGAAATTTGGACCAAAACTATAATAACAAAACTCAATTAAATTATATGTGTATCTTATATCACCACTAGATATATTAGCTATATATTCTGTTGTTTCATTATCTATATTAAAATCAGATAAAATTGTTTTTACTTTTTTAATACCTTTAATAATATCTTTTTCTGAAAGTTCTTTAAGTTCTAATATTTGACATCTACTTCTAATTGCTGGATTAATTGTATAATATGGGTTTGTACTAGTAAGACCTATTAGAATTATTAAACCACTTTCTAAATACGAAAGTAAAAGATCTTGTTTATCTTTATTCATCCTATGAATTTCATCTACAATTAAAATAATACTTCCATACATTTTGGCTTCTTCAAATACAATCTCAAAATCTTTTTTATTATTAATAGTTGCATTTAAAGATCTATATCTAAGGCCTAGTTCATTAACAAGCGCTAATGCAATAGTAGTTTTTCCTATACCACTTTTTCCATATAAAATCATATTAAATATTTTCTTATTTTTTACTAAATTTGAAAGTATTTTATCTTTACCTATTAAATGATTTTGGCCAAGTACATCATTTAATTTATTTGGTCTTAATTTATTTTGCAATAGTTCCATATTTATCACCGTTAACATTTTATCAAAAATAGTGTAAAATTTCTATGTTTTTAGGTTACAATAAGAAAATTTTATGAGATAATGTATAAAGGATGGTTATATGACAAATTTAGAATTAATAAACAAATTTGAATTATTTCTGACTGTAGAAAAAAGATATTCTTCTTTTACTATTAAAGAATATATTTATGATTTAAAAAAATTTAATGAATATATAAAAAAAGATTTTGCCAAAGTAAAAGAAGAAGATATAATTAAATACATAAAAAGTATATTTTATAAATTAGAACCAACTTCTATTAATCATATAATTTCATCCATAAAAAGTTTTTATAAATTTTTAGTAAATGATCAAGAATTTAAAAATAATCCTTCTTTAAATATTGAAGTTTTAAAATTATCAAAAAGACTTCCTAAATATTTAACTAAAGATAAAATGGAGAAACTACTTAAAATTAATTTAAATAATTCTTTAGATTATAGAAATAAAGCAATAATAGAAGTTATGTATGCAACAGGACTTAGAGTTAATGAAATAGTTAATTTAGAAATTAAAAACATTGACTTAAATAATATGATAATAAGAACATTTACAAAAGGAAATAAAGAAAGAATAGTTCCATTTAACGATGAAGCACTTAAATACTTAGAATTATATTTAAATTATCATAGAGAAGTTTTACTTAAGAAAAAAACAAATAATTATTTATTTTTAAATAATAGGGGAGAGAGACTTACAACAAATGGACTTAGAAACATTTTAAAAAGAATTCAAAAGATTAATAATATTGATGATTATTTAACGCCGCATGTTATAAGACATAGTTTTGCAACTCATTTACTTGAAAATGGAGCAGATTTAAGAAGTATACAAGAACTTCTAGGTCATGAAAATATAACTACAACAGAAATATATACACATCTAAGTAATGAAAAATTAAAAGAAAATTATAAAAATGCTCATAGAAGAGCAAGAAAGGATGATTAATATGTTTAAAAGAATATTTTTAATAGTACTTGATAGTTTAGGAGTAGGAGAAGCAAATGATGCATCTAAATACGGTGATAGTGGAGCTAATACCTTGGGACATATAATTGAAAATAAAAATTATAATCTAGATGTTCTTGAAAATTTAGGATTAATTAGTTTAGTTAAAAATATTGATGAAAAAACTTATTCATATTATATGAAAGCAAAACCAAATTCTCTTGGAAAAGATACATTAAATGGTCATTATGAAATGATGGGGATCTTATCTAATGCACCTTTTAAAACTTTTCCTGAAGGGTTTCCACTTGAACTAATCACAGAAATTAAAAATATTACTAATAGAGATGTAATAGGTAATGTTGCCGCTAGTGGAACTGAAATTATAGAAAGACTTGGAGAAATGCACATGAAAACAGGTGCAATTATTGTTTATACATCTGCTGATTCAGTCCTTCAAATTGCTGCTCATGAAGAAGTAGTACCACTTGATGAATTATATGATATATGTAAAAAGGTAAGAAAATTAACAGAAAAAGAAGAATATAAAGTAGGAAGAATCATCGCAAGACCATTTATTGGAAATCCAGGAAGTTTTACAAGAACTTCTAATAGAAAAGATTTTACATTAGAACCTGAGATAAATATGCTTGATTTACTTCAAAAAAATAAAATAGATGTATATGCAATAGGTAAAATTGGTGATATTTTTAATAATAGAGGTTTAAAAGTATCAATCAAAACAACTTCAAATTTAGATGGACTTATGAAATTAGTAGATTTTTCAAAATCAGACTTTACTGGACTATGTTTTGCAAATTTGAATGATTTTGATACATTATATGGACATAGAAGAGATAAAGATAATTATTTAAAAGCACTTGAAGAATTTAACCATTATTTGCCAATATTTTTAAAAAATATAGGGAAAGAAGATTTAGTTATTATAACCGCAGATCACGGAAATGATCCAACATTTAAAGGAACTGATCATACAAGAGAGAATGTACCAGTCATTCTTTATTCTCCAAAATTTAAAGATTCTAGAAGACTTAATGATAGAGAAACATTTTCAGATGTAGGCGCTACTATTTTAGATAATTTTAATATAGAAAATCCATTTTCTGGAAGAAGTATATTAAAAGATATAAATTTATAAAATAAAAAAAGGTATATAAAATCGTATACCTTTTTTCGTTATAACTAACGACTTTCTCTTGAAGAATTTCTACTAGAATTTCTATTGTTGCTGTTATTCTTGTTGTTTTGACTATTTCTGTTACTACTTTGATTATTTCTACTAGAATTTCTGTTATTGTTTCTAGAACTTGAATTTTTACTGTTTCTAGAATTAGCCATTTTTAATCACCACCTAATCTTATTATTACCTTAATGTAAATAAAAATGTATTAAAATAAAATATAAATATGGAAATATTTGGTGTATATGATGTAAATATCCAGTACAAGTTCTATCACAAAACAAAAGAAAACCCCATTATAATAATAGAGTTTTCATACATTTACAACCGAGATCATTTATTGCTCGCACCACATTGTTTTTTTAAACTTAAAATTCTTTTGTTTTATTAATTTATCATTTTTAATTTTTTATAACATAATATTAAATATGGAAATATTTATACCTTTATTAATTTCTTCTATCGCTGGACTTTCAACTGTTTTAGGAAGCTTTATTATATTTTTTAAAATAAAGAGAGTAGAGGAGTTTATTACTTTTTGCCTTTCTTTTTCTTTAAGTGTAATGATTACTCTTTCGGTTATTGATTTAATACCTAATTCATCCTATATAATATTTAAAAATTATGGTTTTATAAAAGGATTTATAATATGTTTTATATTTTTTATAATAGGTGTACTACTAGTAACAGTGGTAAATAAAAAAATTGATAACAAAATTAAAAAAAGTGATTCTAAGAATCTTTTTAAACTAGGAATTTTAAGTATGTTTGCATTAATGCTCCATAACTTTCCTGAAGGAATTGCTACTTTTATGAGTGCGTATAAAGATGTTTCGTTAGGAATTAGCCTTGGAACTGCTATAATGATGCATAATATTCCTGAAGGAATTTCAATTGCAGTCCCCCTCTTCTATAGTACAGGGAGTAAGAAGAGGGGAGTAGTATATACTTTTATATCAGGACTTGCTGAACCACTAGGTGCATTACTTGCTTATATATTTTTAAAAAACTATATAACAGATGTTATGATATCTTTAGTACTCATTTTAGTTGCAGGTATAATGATAACTTTAGCTATAAATGAAATGTATCCTGAAGCTGAAAGATATAAAAAGAGTAAGTATATGTATATAGGATTAATAATAGGAACATTTTTAATGATTTTAAATAGTTTATTAT
>JAFQIC010000068.1 GCA_017397745.1 Bacilli bacterium | reverse complement strand
TTTTATATCTTAAATAACAGATAAACTAATAAAAACATTTTTGTCATTTAATAATTTACTTTCTATATCTGTAATAATTAAATGATATTTATATAATTTTCCTTTTAAACAAAGCAAATCTGTTGTTTTTATGATTTATTTTTTGTTAAAGATTTATTACCTTTTTTAATAGAATTCTATCCTAATGAATATCAACGTGCTAAAGGTACATCTATGGTAATGTCTAATATATCATCAAAATAAATTTTACTATTTGATAATAATAAATACTTAAAAGAATAATTTATTTCTTTAACCTCACTTACGGTTTCAATATATTCTAAATTATAAAAGGATTTAATTTTAATAATATCTCCTTTTTTTATTTTTTTTAATTTCAAGTTTAAAATATCATTAAAATCATCAAATAGTATTTTTTTATTTTCTTCTTTATTTTCTATTAAAAGTATAGCTTCTTTAAAACCTTTTAATGCATCAAAAGGAAGAAACTGACTTGCTCTGTCTACTTCACTCTGCATTATGTCCTCCTATTAATTTATTTCTTATTTTTTGCACTGAATTTTCTTCATAACTAACTGCCCTTAAAATAATATTTTTTCCAAACGTATTTTGTAATTTTTTTATAGTTTTATATAAATCTTCTTCTTTTTTATTTTCTTCGTTTACAAAAATAGAAAGTTGTTCGTGGTTCTTTCTTTGCACATTATTTAAAGTAATACCGATTCTTCTAATCGAAATTTTTTCATTAATTCTATAATCATACTCAGGAAGTATTTCTTTTAAAATAGTGTTAAAATTATTTGTAAGTTCTAATTTTTTAGAAACTTTTAGTGGTGGATAAATATCTTTAGAATAACCTATATAAATAGAAATAGATGATGTATATAAGTTTTTATTAATAAGTTCTAAAATAAGTGAATCAAGCATTTCAATTAAAACATTTCTAGCATCTTTATAATTATAATCTTTAAATAAAATTTGACTATTAGAAATAGACTTAGATTTTGGCTTATAATTTTTTATTTCTTTTATAGTAACAGGTTCTATTCCTTTAGAGTGATCAATTAAAAGACGTGCATTTATACCAAATTCTTTATAAAGTTTTTTTTCTTCTGTATGAGCAATATCATACATGTTTCTAATGTGATATTTTTTAAGTCTATTTTCTATTCCAGGTCCAATTTGCCAAAAATCAGTAAGAGGTTCATGATACCATAATTCTTTTTTATATAACTCTTCATTAAGAAAAGCAATATTATCTTTATTATGTTTTGCTTTTATATCAAGTGCTATTTTGGCTAAATACATATTAGTTCCTATACCACAAACTGCGGTTATTCCTGTTTCTTTTAAAATTTCATTTATTATTCTTTTTGCTAGTTCAAAAGCGCTCATATTATAAAACTTTAAATATGATGATACATCTAAAAATGCTTCATCTATTGAATAGACATGTATATCTTCTTTATCAACAAACTTTAAATAAATTCCATATATTTTAGCCGAATACTCAATATATTTTTTCATCCTAGGTTTTGCAACTATTACATTTATGTTTTTAGGTATTTCATATATTCTACACCTATTTTTTATTCCTCTTTTTTTCATCTTCGGACTTATTGCTAAGCATATCGCACCTTTATTTCTACTAATATCCGCAACAACTAAATCAGTTTTAAAGGGATCTAAACTTCTTTCTACGCACTCTACTGAGGCATAAAATGTTTTTAAATCAATACATAAATATATTTTTATTTTTACCACCTCGCAAAAATTATAACACAAATTTTTGTTTGGTATATTTTTATTTTCTTTATTTCCAAAAATTAACAAAAAAATAATGGCTATCTACCATCATTTTTATAGTCATAAAGTCCGTAAATCTTTTCTTTAACATCATTGTCAACTTCATTTACAGTCCATACATCGTCAACTCTTGTCAAGTCTATTTCTATAGTATAATCTATAGTGTCTTCAAACTCTAACATATTTTCAAGTTCATATTTTGAATATTTATCATTATCAAGTCTATCATTAGTATAAAATTCAGTAGGATTTTCTGAATAATAAGCATTACTTTCTTCTTTTGACTTCATTAAATCATAAACTGTTACTTTTGCTGTGACAGTTGCGGTATCTCCGTTAATTTCTTCACTAACAATTTCATATTTTAAATCTTTTAATTGTCTTTCAATAGTATTTCTATAAATTTCACTATTGTCATCATTTAGATTTTCAGTTTCAACCATTAAATCTATGTCACTAGTTACCTCTTCATCTAATGAATTATATCTTGATAAATATTCTTCTGCTCTTTTAGTAGGTGTATTCATAGTATCACATCCAGTTAAGAACATTAATGATAAAACAAAAAAACTTATTAAAATTTTTTTCATAGTTCCTCCTCTAAAATTATTTTGTTCAAAGTTTTTTATTTTATACATTATACAACTAATTTCAATAATTCTATAAAGTCTAAATGTTTTTCATTAAATTCTTTTTTTATTGCATCTATTAACTTTTTAAAAGACACATTTTTACTATTTCCAAACCACTCAAAATATAAATATTTTATTTTTTCTTCATCTTGTTTTATTTTCTCAAGTTCTTGAACTATTTTGTTTATTATTATATACTCTTCTCTTGTAAATATGTTCCTTTCATATTTATTTTTTAAATCTTTATATTTTATATCTTTTTTATTAAGTGTTTCAGAAATATCAAGAATTTCAAGCTCTTCATCTAAAGAAAGACTACTTACTTCAATAACTTCACCTTCTTTATTAAAAGTTGCGATAACAACTCTATTTGTATCACTAAATGCCGCAGAATATTCAATTAAATCAACTCTTTTATTATTAAAAATTTCACACTTATTATAAATACTAAGTAAAAAAGTTTTATTTAAAATTATACTTTTTTTAATTATTAAATTTAAAATATCACTTTCTATTTTAAAAAGTGGAATTTTCCTTACATGCTCTATCATGTCATTATCATTCCATTCATAAAAATCATAAAACGAATCATTTAAATTAATCCATATATCATATATAAATATCATTATTTAATTCCTTTCTTTATATTCATAGACACTACTATTAATATTATGCCTAAAAAAAACATTAAACATTCAATTCTTTTAATTATGAAGTAAAAAAAATCAAAAAAACTATATCCCATATTTATTAAATTTAAATACATTATAACAAACATCAAAGAGATAGAAGTTAATAATATACCACTTATAAATAAAAATATTTTAAATAACATAAGTAAACCTCATTATATTTTATTTATATTTTAAAAAAAATATTATATAATTATATAGGTGATAAAAATGGATATAGTTTCGATTATAAAATATGTTTTACTAGGAATACTTCAAGGTTTTACAGAACCTCTTCCAATATCTTCGAGTGGACACGTATTTATCTTAAAACAAATTATGGATTTAGGCGCTACTGATTTAAATTTTGAAATAATAGTAAATGCTGGTAGTTTAATCGCAATACTTATAATTTATTTCAAAGATATATTAAATTTAGTAACAAATTTCTTTAAATATATATTTTCTAAAGATGTTAAATATAAAGATGATTTCAAATATTGTTTATTAATATTATTAGGAGTTATACCAGTTGGTATTGTTGGTGTTTTATTTAAAGATACTATAGAAAACTATTTAAATAATATTAAATTAGTAGGTTTTTCTTTCTTACTAACTGCGTTATTCTTATTTTTAGTAAAGAACATTAAAGGATCTAAAGATGATAAGGATTTAACTTGGAAAGATTCAATATTTATTGGACTAGTACAAATAATATCAGTTATACCAGGTATTTCAAGAAGTGGTTCAACTTTAATAGCAGCTTTATTTAGGGATATTAAAAGAAGTGCAGCTCTTAAATATTCATTTATGTTATATATACCTATAAGTTTTGGAACAATGATATTAGGAGTAAAAGATTTAATAGAAACACCTAATTTAAATGAACTTGTTCTTCCATATTCTTTAGGATTTATCGCTTCTTTTATCGTTTCATATTTTACTCTAAAATGGTTCTTAAATGCAGTTAAAAAAGGTAATTTATTATACTTTAGCATTTATTGTTTAATACTAGGGACATTAGTAATTTTATTCTTATAATAAAAAAAGCACTTCTTGAAAGTGTTTTATTTATTCAAATCAATTTCATGAGTATACTCTTGTATCTTTTCAATACTTACTCCAGTTATTTCTGAAATGTCACTGTATTTCATATTCATCTTAAGCATTTTCATTATATGTTTAAATATTGTGTTTTTTTCTCCTGCTTTCTTTCCTTCAAGTATTCCAGCTTTCTTTCCTTCAGCAAGGCCAGCCTTTTTTCCAGCTTTCTCTGCATCTAGTATTTCTAACTTCTTTAAATCATCCCATGTTGTTTGAAGTAGATTTATATCTGACATCTTATCATATACCTCCTTCCTCATTTTTTCTTTTAATTCTTTTTCATATTTCATCTTTTCAATTATTTTAAATACTTTATCTATTTCTTCTACTTTTGTATTTAATAAATCACACCATAGTTTTAAATTGTGTTCACTTTTAGTATA
>JAFQIC010000067.1 GCA_017397745.1 Bacilli bacterium | reverse complement strand
TGGTGAAGAACTAACTTGGGATATAAAAACAAATAAATTATCTATAGAACCAATACTTGAAGATACAAGTTGTTATGTTAATTTTAATGAGAAATATTTTACTTTAACTGAAACAATGTTAGCGGCAGAAGAAGCACAAAGTGATGTGAATATAGATTTTGCCTATACATCAAATGGATGTAATACTTCAACTGCTTGCTCGGCAGGAACAGTTGTTAATCAAAACCAAGTAACAAATGGACTTTATTATACAAGTGATACAAGCAAAACAGAAAATGGAGAAGTAGTATATTATTATAGGGGTGCAGTAACAAATAACTATTTAGTATTTGGAAATTACTGCTGGAGGATAGTACGTACTGTTGAGGATGGAAGTGTTCGCTTAAGATATGGAGGAGCGGCAACAAAAAGTGGCAACACATATACATGCCCACAAACAGGAACAGCAGTAAATATAGGTTCATCTGTTTATAACTTAAATATGAATAGTATAAATTCTGTTAATTATAAAACAAGTGATATAAGAACAGTTGTAGAAAATTGGTATAGAGATAATATTTGGAAAAACGGACAAAATATAGGAGTAACAAATCTAATTGAAGATTCGCCTTACTGCAATGATATGAGCGAGTTTATGTTGGAAAATTGGTGCATATATTTTGGTTTTTCTGGTAGGATGTATTTATATGGCAATGCTAATCCACAATATGCCTGTCCAAGTAGTGCATATGCATATACAGTAGCGAAAGGAGATTTAACATATCCGGTAGGACTACTAACCGCAGATGAAGTGGCATATGCAGGTGCTGTACATGATGCACCGAATTCAAGTTATTATTTATACACAGGTGAGGATTACTGGACAATGACACCAGAAGAAGCTAGTGATAATTATTCTTACGCAACTGTGATTAAAGTGTCTTCAGATCGCCTTCTTGAATACAGCACTACGTCCCCAGTAGTTCCTGTAATATCGATAAAAAGTGAAGCCACAGTAGAAAAAGGAACTGGAGCATATAATGATCCGTATGTAATAAAAACAAATTAAAAAGGGTGAATTTTTTTACCCTTTTAAAATGCTTTTAATTTTATTTTTAATATATTCAGTATCAAGATTAAGTTCTTTTAATAGTTCGTTTTTACTTCCGTGTTGTACGAATTTATCTTCTATAGCAAAAACATATATTTTATTTTTTAGTTCTTGATTTGTAATTCTTAAAGATAGATAGCTTCCAAGTGAACCAATTTTTGTGCTTTCTTCATATACAAATATAGGTATATTTCTTTTTATAATATTATTCCACATTTTTTCATCAATTGGTTTTAAAAATCTTGCATTAATAACTTCAATATTAATGTTTTCTTTTTTTAGTTCATTTTTTATTTTCAAAGCATTATTTAAAAAGTCACCGTATGAAATAATTACTGCATCTTTACCTTTATCTATTACTTGCCATGAACCAATTTCAATTTTTTTATTTTCTTCGCTTTTGTACTCTAAAGATTCTTTTGAGTATCTTATTGCACATGGCCCATCAGTATTTAGTGCTGTATAAAGCATTTTTTGACTTTCTATGCTATCTTTTGGTTGCATAATTATCATGTTAGGAATGCTCATCATCATAGCTATATCATATATTCCTTGATGTGAAATACCGTCTGCCGGTGAAATACCCGCTCTATCAATTCCAATAATAACATTTGAATTCATTCTTGCAATATCATGAAGTATTTGATCATAACCTCTTTGTAGAAAAGTACTATAAATTGATATAAAAGGCTTTTTTCCAGAAAGAGCAAGTGCATTTGCTAATATTAAGGCGTGTTCTTCTGCTATGCCTACATCTATGAATTGTTTTGGATAAATATTTTTAAATTTATTTAATTTAGAACCGTTTGTCATTGCTGGGGTTATTATTATTAAATCTTTATCTTCTTTTGCAAATTCATAAAGATGGTTACTTATAACTTCGCTCCAAGATATTAAATCATTTTTATGTTTTAATGGTTTTCCAGTTTCAATATCAAAAGGTGAAACACCATGCCAATTACCATCTTTATCTTCTTCAGAAAATTTATATCCTTTTCCTTTTTCAGTTATAACGTGTAACAATACTGGTTTTTTTTCTTTTTTGGCAATTTTTAAATAATTAATCATCTCTTTAAAATCATGGCCGTGAATTGGTCCATAGTATTTAATTCCAAGTTCTTCGAAAATAAAACCTTCTTTTAAATAAATTTTTTTAAAAGACATTTTAATTGTATCTAAAAAATTACTTAAATATTTTCCAAATGGAATTTTAAATAGTGTTTTTTTTGTATTTTTTTTAATATTTTTATAAAATTTATCACTTCTGATTTTATCAAGTGTATTATGAAGAGCGCCTACATTTTTATTTATACTCATTTCGTTATCATTTAAAATAATAATTAATCTTGTATTAATATCTCCTATATGATTAAGCGCTTCATAAGCAATACCATTTCCTATAGAACCGTCTCCTATAACTGCGATAATATGATTATCTTTTTTATCCATATCTCTTGAAATAGCCATACCTAAAGCTGCGCTTAGTGAGGTTGATGAATGTCCTGCTTCATATGGATCATGAATACTTTCTTTTAATGATTGAAAACCAGAAATTCCTTTATATTGTCTTAATGTTTCAAATTTATTTGCTCTTCCAGTGAGAATTTTATGTGTATAACATTGATGACCAACATCAAAAATAATTTTATCTTTAGGACTATCAAATACTTTATGTATTGCAATAGTAAGATCAACAATACCTAAGTTAGAAGAAAGATGTCCTCCTGTTTTTGAAACGTTCTCTAAAATAAATTTTCTTATGTCTTTACTTAAATGTTCTAATTTTTTATTATTATATTTTTTTAAAAACTTTGGATTTTTAATTTCTTTTATATTCATAACTAATTCCTTTTGCATTTATATTATAACAAAAAAACCTTGACTAGCAAGGTTAAATTTCATATGGCGCTTGATGCAGGACTCGAACCTGCGACCCAACGGTTAACAGCCGTTTGCTCTACCGACTGAGCTAATCAAGCAGATATTAGTATTATAATCGATAAAAATTGTATTGTCAAATATATTTTTATTATTTTTTAATTTTTTTTATGTTAATAACTTTTTAATTATTAACATCTAATTTTATAATTATCATTTTTTAAAACATTATACATTCTTTTTTATTAATTTGTGATATAATTTGATTAGGAGATGATGAAATGAAAATACCTTTTAAAAGTGCAGATATATTACTGCCAAAAAATTTAGATATGAAAAAATGGAGTGTGGTCGCTTGTGATCAGTATACTTCAGAACCAGAATATTGGAATGAAGTAAAAAGTATAGTAGGAGATAGTCCATCAACTTTAAATTTGACTTTACCAGAAATTTATTTAGAAGATAGTGATGTAGAAGAAAAAATTAGTTCTATAAATTCTAATATGAAAAAATATTTAGAAGATGGTGTTTTTGAAGAATTTAAAAATACAATGATTTATACTGAGAGAAAACAAATGGATGGAAGAGTTAGAGAAGGAATAATAGGTGTTGTTGATTTAGAAGACTATAATTATGAAATAGGATCAACATCATTAATTCGTGCGACTGAAAAAACTGTTATTGAAAGAATTCCTCCAAGAGTAAAGGTAAGAAAAAATGCTGAACTTGAACTACCTCATATAATGATACTTTTAGATGATGAGAAAAAAGAAATAATTGAAAATTTAAAAAATGAGGTAAGTAATGATGATTTGGTATATGATTTTGAACTTATGATGAACGGTGGGCATGTTAAAGGTTATAAATTAAATGATAGTATTCAAAGTAGTTTAATAATTAAGATTTCTAATTTAATAGATAAAGATTATTATGAATCAAAATATAATATAAAAGATAAAGGATTTTTACTATTCGCTATGGGTGATGGTAATCATTCACTTGCTACTGCGAAAGCTTGTTATGAAGAAATTAAGAAAAATTTAAGTGAAGAAGAATATTTAAATCATCCAGCAAGATATGCTCTTGTTGAACTTGTTAATCTTCATAGTGAAGCTTTAGAATTTGAAGCAATTCATAGAGTATTGTTTGATGTAGATGTAGAAAAGTTATTGTCAGAATTTAAGTCTTATTATAATATTAATGAAGAAGGAAATGGTCAAAAAATAACATATATAACTAAAGATGAAACTAAAACAATATACATAGAAAATCCTAAATCTAATATCGCAGTTGGTTCTTTACAAATATTTTTAGATGAGTATTTAAAAAATAATAGTGGAAAAATAGATTATATACATGGAGAAGAAGTAACTAAAGAATTAGGAAGTAAAGAAGGAAATATAGGTTTTATATTAGAACCTATGAAAAAAGAAGAACTATTTAGAACAGTTATATTAGATGGTGCACTCCCTAGAAAAACTTTTTCTATGGGGCATGCTCATGATAAAAGATTTTACTTAGAATCAAGGAAAATTAAATGAATTCAGAAGATTTTAATAAATTAAATAATATACCCAATCCATATGATCCTAGTACAAACAATAATATAAATATTAACTTTAAACCAAATACAAATAATGTGGAAGTAAAAGAGGAATCTCAAACTAATCCATTTTCAATAGAAAATAATAATCCTTTTAATCAAACATCTAATACAAGTTATAATGATGTTGTTGATCAAAGTAATAATTATAATATTGATTATAATAGTAATGCTCAAACAGGGAAACCTGAAAAAAGTAAAATGTGGATGAAGTATATTATATTTGCACTTATTATATTAGTTGTTTCTTTAATTATATTTATAGTAAGTAAATTTGCGTAAAAAAACATTTTAATTAATGTTTTTTTTTGATTTAAAATAGTTTATAATTGTAGTAGGTGATAAAAATGGAAGAAACTAAATTTAGTATACTAGATACTTATGGAGAAAATTTAACAAGAAAAGCATATATAACAAATCCTGCGATAGGAAGAGATAAGGAAATTAAAGAAACACTTTTAATTTTATTGACACCAGAAAAAAGTGCGCTTTTAGTTGGTAAACCTGGTATAGGTAAAACTGCTATAGTGGAAGGTCTTGGATATCGTATGCAACTCGGAATGATTCCAGATGCTTTAAAAGGATATGAACTAATTAAGGTAAATATATCTAGTTTATTAGGTTCATCAGTTAGCGAAGGACAAAATGAAAATAGACTTCAATTACTTGTTGATGAACTTAAAGAAAAAGAAAAAATAATATTATTTATAGATGAAGTACACTTACTTGTAAGTAGAAATACATCTAATTTAAATGTAGACTTTGCTAATATGCTTAAACCAGGACTTGACCGTGGAACTATTAAAATGGTAGGGGCGACAACAACTGAAGAATATGAATCTTATATTTTAAGGGATAGAGCATTTTTAAGAAGGTTTTTAAAAGTTGATGTAGAAGAGCCAACTCAAGAAGATGTTGTTAAAATATTAATGGGAACATATCCTAAGTTTGAAAAACATAGTGGGGTAAAACTTAATTATACTGATTTTATAAAAGAAAAAATATTTAAATTTATTACAGAATTTACCGATGAATATAAAAGAGTTTATGAAATAGGTAATAGGTATCCTGATATTGCTTTAACACTAGTATCTAATGCATTTTCTAATGCAAGTTTTGAGAATGCTAAAGAAGTTACGATAAAACATTTTTATGAAGCTTTATATAATGCAAAAAATGTTTATGAAGATGTTAAAAGAAAGGATTTGCCTATATTTAAAGAACAATTTAAAGATTTAATTGAAGAAGAAAATGCATTATTGGAGGATTATAAATGAGAGATATTTTATATAAATATATAACTGATGAACTTCAAAGACAAAGAGATAATATAGAACTTATTGCATCAGAAAATTTTGTATCAGAAGATATTTTAAATATTACAGGAAGTGTTCTTACTAATAAGTATGCAGAAGGTTATAGTACTAAAAGATATTATGGTGGATGTGAAAACGTTGATAAAATAGAAGACCTAGCTTGTGAAAAATTAAAAGAATTATTCGATGCTAAATACGTTAATGTTCAAGCACATTCTGGTAGTTCTGCGAATATGGCTATTTATAAAGCACTTTTGAATCCTAAAGATAAAGTTTTAGGGATGAATTTAAGTGATGGTGGACATTTAACACATGGACACAGTATGAGTTTTAGTGGAAAAGAATATGAAATAGTTAGTTATGGCGTAGATTCGAAAACTGAAATTATTGACTATGATAGTGTTAGAGAAATTGCACTTAGAGAAAAACCTAAAATGATTATAGCAGGTGCTAGTGCGTACTCTAGAAAAATTGATTTTAAAAAATTTAGAGAAATAGCAGATGAAGTAGGGGCATATTTTATGGTAGATATGGCACATATTGCTGGTCTTGTAGCGGCAAATCTTCATGAAAATCCAATATATTACGCAGATGTCGTTACATCTACTACCCATAAAACATTAAGAGGGCCACGTGGTGGTATAATTCTTACTAACAATGAAGAAATATATAATAAAATAAATAAAGTAGTTTTCCCAGGATTACAAGGTGGACCACTTATGCATGTTATAGCCGCTAAAGCTATGTGTTTTATAGAAGCACTTACTCCAGAATTTAAAAAGTATCAAGAAAATGTCGTAAAAAATGCATCTGTTTTTGCTGATGAATTTATTAAACTAGGATATCATGTGGTATCTGGTGGAACTGATAATCATTTATTTCTTTTAGATGTCAAAACTAAAGCAGGATTAACTGGCAAAGAAGCAGAAGCAATACTGGAAAAAATTAATATTACTGTTAATAAAAATACAATTCCCAACGATAGTGAAAAACCTTTTGTTACAAGTGGTATAAGAATAGGTACCGCAGCAATGACTACTAGAGGGCTTTTAGAAGAAGATTTTATAGAAATAGCTAATATAATAAATGAAGCTTTACTAAGTAATGACAATGAAATTATTTTAGAAAAATTAAAAATAAGAGTAAAAAATATTACTGAAAAGTATCCATTATACAAAAATCTGTAAAAAAAAATAAATTTTACAGATTTTTTAATTTTTAATCAAAATTTTAATTAATTTTAAAAATTTGCTAAACAAAAAATGATTAATATTGTAATTTTTCTTATTAAATTTTAAAAATCTGTAATTTTTAATTTATTTTATTATGTGTTATAAATTATCTATGGAGGGAAATAATTTATGAAATATTCTTTAGAAGTTTATAATTTAAGTAAAAAAATAAAAAATAAATATATTTTAAATACAATAGGATTTAAAGTAAGAAAAGATTCTATTTATGGTATAGTTGGACCTAATGGAAGTGGAAAGACAACACTACTTAGAATAATAACAGGGCTTTATAAACAAAGCGCTGGTTTTATAAAGATTAACAATATAGTATTTGAAAATAATAATGAAAAAGTGTTTAATAAAGTTGCCGCATTAATAGAATCACCAAAATTTTATGAAAATCTAACAGGAAGAGAAAATTTAGAACTTGTAAATGTACTATATGAAAATAAATATAATATACAAAATATTATAGATAAAATGGATATTAGTAGTTATATTGATAAAAAAGTAAAAAATATGTCTTTAGGTATGAAACAAAAAATAGCAATTGCTTCACTTTTATTAATTGAACCACAAATTCTTATATTAGATGAACCTACAAATGGTTTTGATCCAGGAGAAGTTATTAAGTTTATAAAACTTATTAAAAGTTTAAAAAATACTACTGTTATTATTTGTACTCATGATTTAAATATAATTGAAAGTTTATGTGATGAGGTTCTTTTTTTAAAAAATGGGCGGTTAATTGATATAAAGAAAGGTCCGTTTACTGATAAAAAAGAATTAGAAATGTTATTTAAGGAGAAATATAATGATTAATTTAATAAAGTTTGAATTAAAAAAAATGTTTAAAAGTAAAATGGTATATATAAGTTTAGTTTTAATACTTATTATAAGTTTTTTGATTACATTCATTAATTTTAAAACAAAAAGTAATTTTAAAGAATATAATTATATTGAAGTAAATAAAAATTTAAATGAAAAAACTATTAATGAAATTGAAAAAAATAATGAAATAATGATGTTTATTGAACAAAATAAAATAAATAATAATGATAAGATTAAAGACACTTTAAATAAGCATTTAACGTTTTTAATGTTTTTAGGTTTTGTATTATTTTTCTTTTCTTCAAAAGTTATGATGGGAGAATTTGATAATGGAACTATAAAAAATATATTAATTAAACCATATAGTAGAGCACAGATATTTTTTTCAAAGTATATAGTTATTTTAGTGTTAAGTATTGCTTTTGTTTTAATAACATATTTATTATCACTTATTTTTACTTCATTAATATATAAAGTAAATTTATTTAAAATTTTTAGTTATATTTATGAGAGTGATATAATAAAAGTAAGATATATTGATCTATACACAAAAAAGTTTTTAATGTATAGTGTACCTATTTTATTTTTATCTTTATTAACATTTAATTTATCTATAATATTAAATAGCGGTTTTTTTAGTTATATTATAAGTATTATTTTATTAACTTTTGCTCCTTCAATTTCATTTATTCTTATTGATTTAGGCTTGAAGTTTATAATTTATACTTTTCTTCCTTATTTAGATTATACTTATTATTTTAATAAATATAATTTGTTATATATAAATGATATCTATAGTATTAATATTGGTATATTTAAAAGTTATGTTATATTATTTTTTACTTTGTTAATATTTACATTACTTGGGCTTTATATATTTAATAAAAAAGATATAAAAAAATAAGAGGTTTAATTTAAAAATCCTCTTATTATTGTGGTTTCTGCTTCTTTTTCATCAAGTCCCATAGTCATTAATTTAATAATTTCTTCTTCGGCAATTTTTCCAATTGAAGCTTCGTGCGTAATATTAGCATCTTTTGTACAAGCGACTATTTTAGGCGTGGATATAACTTTTGCATTGTCCATTAATATTGCATCACATTCTATATGTCCGAAGCTCTTGTTTAGACCGCTAACTATTGAAGTAAATTCTTGTTTTGAATTATCTTTAGCAATAGATTTTGATATTATATTACATTTAGAGTCTTTTCCTAAAAGTTTTACATTAAAAGAAGTTTTTATATTTTCTTTATCTGATGTTAATAATTTTTCATCAATATTAAGTAAACTATTTTGATTTAAAGTTGCTGAAGTTTTTCTATTTGCTTTTTCTAGTCCACCAATTTGTGTTGTCTCTATACTTAATTCTGAACTTTCACCTAAATAAATAATGGTATCCGTATTTATAGTTTTTTTAGAAAATGTTCCGCATCCAAAATGTTTTTCGATATATTTTACTTTAGCATTTTTACCTATTTTAAAAGTATGTATGCCACTATGAGAAGAGTCGTTATCGCAATCATTGTGAATTGCGCAACCTGCATAAATAGTAACTTCTGAATTATCTTCTATTAAAAAGTCATTATATACAAAATCATTAAATCCTGGATCAGTGACAATAACTGGAATTTGAACTGTTTTGTTTTTAGTTCCTTTTTTAACTTTTATAATTATTCCAGGCTTATCTTCTTTATTTGTTATTTCTATTTCTTTTGTATATTTTCTACTTATTAATTTTCCATTTTCTCTTATATTGTGAATTTTAGAATTTTTGGTATTTAGCATATCTATATTTTTATAAAGATTTTCTTTTATTTTGTCCATTATAAGTCCTCCTTACAAAAATCACATTCTCTTTTTTTTATGAGTGGAAGAATTTCTTTTTTAGTACCTAAATGTTTTATTTTTCCTTTTTCTAAAATCATTATTTTATTAGCGTTATTTAATATTTTTTCTTGATGAGAAATAATTATTAATGAACCAAGTTTCTCTTTTTTAATAGTTTTAAAAATATTTACTAAATCATTAAAACTCCATAAATCTATTCCGGCTTCAGGCTCATCAAAAATCCTAAGTAAACTTCCTTTTGCTAGGCTACAAGCGATTTCTATTCTTTTTTGTTCACCACCTGATAAAGTTTTATCAACATTTCTTTCTAAATATTCTCTAGCGCATAGTCCAACCATACTTAAATATGCTTTAGCTTCTTCAAATGATAAATGATTTTTACTGGCTATGTTTAATAGATCGATTACTCTAAGTCCTTTAAAAGTAATTGGTGTTTGAAAAGTAAATGTTATACCAGCATTTGCTCTATCAGTTATAGATAAATCAGTTATATCTACGTTGTTATAAATTATTTTTCCACTTGTAGGTTTAATAATTCCCATTAATATCTTAGCGAGTGTTGATTTACCACTTCCATTTGGACCCGTTATTACGAGAAAGTCATTTTTATTAATTTTAAAAGATATATTATCTATAATTTTTTTATTGTCTTTTATATATGTTAAATTAATCGCTTCAATCATATTAACCTTCCTTTAGGTAAAATTATAATATTAAACAATAAAAAAAACAAGGATATTCCTTGCTTATTTCATACCTTTTGATTTATAGTAATCAAGTAAATCTTTGAATCGATTATAATGTACTACTTCTCTTTGCCTTAAAAAACTGAGAGGCGCTAAGATATCATCATCTTTTGTTAAATCCATTAAATTTTCATAAGTAGCTCTAGCTTTTTCTTCAGCGGCTAAATCTTCTTGAAGGTCTACTATTGGATTTCCAGTTGATTGAATATATGCAGTTGTGAAAGGAACTCCGTTAGCGTCCATTGGATAAATACCTTTGTTATGCTGAGTATACCAAGCATCTAATCCTGCTTCTTTAAGTTCATTAACCGAAGCATCTTTAATTAGTTGGTTAATCATTGTACTTATCATTTCTACATGTCCAAGTTCTTCACAAGCAATATCAGATAAAAGTGCTTTTCCTCTTTCATCAGGCATACTAAATCTTTGACACATATATCTTAGGGAAGCAGATAGTTCTGAATCTGGTCCACCAAGTTGTGCCGCTAAATTTTTGGCCATCTTTAAATCTTTCTTTTTGATATTAATAGGGTATTCTAGCATTTTTTCATATTTAAACATTAATACGCACCTCCATTATCCCATGGCCATGGATTTTTTATCCAAGTAAATTCTGTGTTACTTGTAACGTCTTTTGCCATTAAAGGACCATAAGTTCTTTCATATTCTTTTTTTAATTCATCTAAAGATTTACTATATTTTTTAAATATTTCAAGCATTTCTAAATCTTTAGGAAATACATCTAAATAAAGATTTAAATCTTTTACTCCAAAAGTTAGTTCTTGAATTTTTAAAAGAAGTTCATCTCTTTTAGAATTTACAACTACTTTATAATAATGATTTTTATAAGGAACATATTCATTTTTAAATGAGTTTCCTCTGTTTAAAGCTTCTCTAACATTAACAAGTCTTGAATTTGAATTTCTTATTGTATTAATATTTAAGTTTTCAATGTTATATAAATAATCATAATATTTTTCTTTATTTACATATTCGTTATTTTCGTAACTTAAATATTTTTTATCGTCATTTGAAAAATAATTTTCTCTTTCATCAAAATACATTTTAATTCCTCCTATAATTTAATTTATGAGTAAAGTAATTATTAAGTTTAATACAAATGACTATAAAAAAGTGTAAACATTTAAAAAAAACTTGTATTAATTTAAGCCTTAGTGTTAAAATAAAATTGGTGATAAAATGGAATACAAAATAACAACAAATTCAGAAGAGGAAACTATTGAACTTGCTCAAAATATTGAATCCGAAAAATTTCCTAATATGGTAATATGTCTTGAAGGAGATCTTGGTAGTGGTAAGACTTTATTTACTAAAGCTTTTGCAAGAAGTATGGGTATAAAAGAAAATATTACTTCACCAACATTTAATATTATTAAAGAGTATATTGGAGAAATGAAACTTTTTCATATGGATGTTTATAGGTTAAATGAAGTTAAAGAAGATCTTGGTATAGTTGACTATTTTAATAAAAGAGGTGTAACTATAATAGAATGGTCTGATTTAATTCCTGATTTACTACCTAAAAATAGACTTGAAATTAAAATAAGAGTTATTGATGAAAATAGAAGAGTATTTGTACTTGTCCCATATGGACAAAAATATGAAGAATTATGTGCTTCTGTAATATAAAGATAAAAAACTTAAATCAATTTAAAATTTAAGTTTTTCTTTTACATAAATTTAATGCCATGGTATAATCTAATTAATATAATAGATAAGGAAAAAAGATATGAAAAATTATTTAAATGAAAATGAACTTAAAAATATAGATGCTTATTTTAGGGCATGTAATTATTTATCTGTAGGACAACTTTATTTACTTGATAATCCTTTATTAAAAAGAAAATTAGAACTTAAGGATATAAAGCCTAATGTGGTAGGACATTGGGGTACAGCGCCTGGACAAAATTTTATTTATGTACATTTAAATAGAATAATAAAAAAATATGATTTAGATATGATATATATTTCTGGACCTGGTCATGGTGGACAAGCGCTTGTTTCAAATGTATATTTAGAAGGTACCTATTCTAAGTTTTATCCTAGCATAACAGAAGATGAAGAAGGTTTGAAAAAACTTTTTAAACAGTTTAGTTTTCCAGGTGGGATTTCATCTCATGTTGCACCTGAAACACCGGGTTCTATTAATGAAGGAGGAGAACTTGGATATAGTTTGAGTCATGCTTTTGGGGCTGCACTTGATAATCCTAATTTAATTGTTGCTTGTGTTGTAGGTGATGGAGAAGCGGAAACAGGACCTCTTAGTGCATCTTGGAATATAATTAAACTAATGAATCCTAAAAAAGATGGAATCGTACTTCCAATAGTTCATTTGAATGGTTATAAAATAGCAAATCCCACTATAATGGGAAGAATGAGTAATGAAGAATTAAATAATTATTTTGATGCACTTGGTTATAAACCTTATTTTGTTTCTGGTGATAAACCTCTTGTTATGCATGAACTTATGGCAAAAGCGCTAGAAGATATTATAGAAGACATAACAAAAATAAAAGATGGAGAAGAAATAAAAAATCCATTAATTATTTTAAAAACGCCTAAAGGGTGGACAGGGCCTAAAGAAGTAGAAGGAAGTTTTAAAGCACATCAAGTCCCAATTGTTATTAATAAAGAGCATGAAGAAAATATAGAAAAATTAGAAAATTGGCTTAAAAGTTATAGACCAGAAGAACTTTTTGATGAGAATGGTTCATTAAAAGACGAACTTAAAGAACTTAGACCTAGGGAAGAAAAAAGAATGGGAAATAGTCCGTACGCTAATGGCGGAATATTACTAAAAGAACTAAAATGTCCTGATTTTACAAAATGTAAAGTTGAAATTGAAAAAAGAGGTTTTCCGTTAACTTCTGATATGACTGTTCTTGGAAGTTATGTAAGAGATTTAATTAAATTAAATCCTAATAATTTTAAAGTATTTGGGCCTGATGAATTTTTATCTAATAAACTGGGAAGTGCATTTGAAGTTACAAATAGAAAATGGAATACTATAAAAAATGATAAAGATGAATTTTTAAGTGAAGATGGAGCGGTAATCGATAGTATATTATCAGAACATGTTTGTGAAGGAATGTTAGAAGGGTATTTGCTTACTGGTAGACATGGATTTTTTCACAGCTATGAGGCTTTTATAAGAACAGTAGATTCTATGGCTAGTCAGCACGCTAAATGGCTTAAAGTATGTAGTGAACTTTCTTGGAGAAAACCTATAGCATCTTTAAATTATGTTTTAACATCACATATCTGGCAGCAAGATCATAATGGTTTTACACATCAAGATCCTGGATTTTTAAATCATTTAGTTACTAAAAAACCTAGCATAACTAGAATATATTTGCCACCTGATGCGAACTGTTTACTTTCTTGTTTTGACCATATTGTTAAAAGTAAAAATTATATAAATGTGATTGTTGCTTCAAAACATTTAAGAAATGAATGGCTTACAATGGAAGAAGCAAAGCTTCATTGTGAAAAAGGAATAGGAATTTGGAAATTTGCGTCTGATGAAGGCGAGCCTGATTTAGTTTTTGCATCTGCCGGTGATACACCAACTATTGAAGTGATGGGGGCTATAACTATAATGAAAAAGTTCTTACCAGAAATAAAAATTAGATATATAAATGTTGTGGATTTAATGAAATTAGTGTCTAATACAGAACATCCACATGGTCTTACAGAAGAAGAATATAATAATTTGTTTACAATAAACAAACCAATTATTTTTGCTTTTCATGGTTATCCACATTTAATTCATCAGCTTGCTTATAAAAGAATTAATAAAAATTTACATGTTCATGGATATAAAGAAGAAGGTACCATAACAACACCATTTGATATGCGTGTTCAAAATGAACTTGATAGATATCATTTAACTTTATCAGCAATTAAATATTTACCAGAACTTGGTTTAAAAAAAGAAAACTTAAAGAAATACTGTGAAGATAAAATTGAAGAACATAAACTATACATAAGAGAAAATGGTAAAGACATGGATGATATAGTAAACTGGACTTGGAACTAAAAAAATGTAAATATAAGTCTAATTAATTGACATAGGAAAAATAAAATTTTAATATTATAATGGAGGGATATTATGAGATTAAAAGATAAAGTTGCAATAATTACAGGTTCAACAAGAGGAATTGGTTATTCAATAGCTGAAGCTTTTGTTAAAGAAGGAGCTAAAGTAGTTCTTTGTGGAAGTTCACAAGAAAATGCAGATAAATCATACCAGAAAATATTAGAAAAATATTCTGAAGCAGATGTTTTACCAATTGGAGTAAATCTTACTAGTACAGAAGATATAATTTCTTTAGTTGAAAAAACAATTAACAAATATGGAAAAATTGATGTTCTTGTTAATAACGCAGGAATTACAGGCACATCTCCAATAACAGAATTATCAGATGAAGATTTTGAAAAAATGATGAACATAAATGTTTTTGGAGCATTTAAATTAACTAGAGAAGTTGTTAAAAAAATGAAGGAATATGGTGGATCTATAATAAACACTAGTTCTATGGTAGCAAATTATGGTGGAAGAAATCAAGTTCATTATTCTGCGAGTAAAGGTGCGATAAATGCTATGACTAAAAGTTTATCAAAGGAACTTGGAATGTACAATATAAGAGTAAATGCCGTGCTTCCAGGAGTAACACTTACTGATATGACTAAAGACGCAGTTAGTGATGAAATGTTAGAAGGTTTAAAAAGAATGATACCACTTGGAAGAGCTTCACAGCCTGAAGAACTAGCTGGAGCTTATGTTTATCTTGCAAGTGATGAGGCATCATTTACTACAGGAACACTTATATCTGTAGATGGTGGAATAGTTATGTAATTATTATAAATACACATTTATATTTTAAAAAGTGTGTATTTTTTTTATAAAATATGTTATATTTAAAGTGGTGATAATATGGAACCTTATGAAGCACCTTTGCTTCCTTTGAAATTTGCTTTGGATTTAGAAACTAAAAAATTAGTAAAAGAAGTATATTTTAAGTTTGGAGAATACAAATATGCTCTTAAAACTTTAAAGTATGACTATAAACATTTTTTAGATATTATGCTTTTTACTGATACTCTTTGTACATCTAATATTGAATTTCAAAAATTATCTAAAAAAGATATGTTTTATATTGGTTATATGAAAGATGAATATAAAATAAGACTTGTGGATAATCTAAGAAAAAGTTTTGTTTTTGGATATCAATATGTTAGAAAAAATGAAAAATATGATTTAGAATTTTTTAATAAAATGAATAAAATAATTTTGAAAAAGACAAAAATACCATATGAAGAAATAGGGAAACTTAGAAAAGGAAATGCCTATATTATGAAACTTGGACTTGTGGGTAAAAATATAGATTATGTTGCTCCAAGTGCTAAAAGAATTAAACCTTTAATGAAAAACTTTTTAAAATATATTAACGAATCTAATGATGAGGCTTTTATTAAAATGGCAATTTGCCATTATCAATTTTTAATAGTGCATCCATATACCAAAGGAAATGGTAGAATAGCAAGAATATTACTTCCTATAGAACTATATAGAATATTTGATGAAGAACCTATTTTATTTATGTCTGAAGTTTTGGATAAACATAAAATAACTTATAGAAGGTTACTAAATGAAACTAAAACAAATGGTCCTTTAGAATTTGTTAAATTTTTTTTAAAAAGTATAAAAGAAATGTGTGATATAAATATAAGTAAAATAGAAGAAATTAATAAAATATATGATGAAGATTTTAGTTTTCTTAAAGAAAATATAAGTGGTAAACTTATTTATAAAATTTATCCTTTTATAGCTAAAAATGTTGTTTTTTCAGTAAATGATGTTGTAGATGGTTTAAAGTTACATATTAACTCAGTAAATAAAGTTTTAAAGAAACTTGTAGAATTAAATATTCTTATAAAAGAAAAAAATAAAGAATGTAATAGAGTTACTTATAGATATAATAAAATGTATGAAATATATGTAAATGAAAAATAATATTAAAAATTAATAATTGTTTATCAGTTTTTTTTAGTTTTTCTTGCTTTTTTAGCGTTTTTGTTGTATTATCTTAAGGTGTTTAAAAAAGAGGGATAAAATATGGAAAAAATAATAAATATCGCAGTTGTTGCGCACGTTGATGCTGGTAAGAGTACACTAGTTGATGCACTTTTAAAGCAAAATGGTGTTTTTAGAGAAAATGAAAATGTAGGAACTCAAGTTATGGATAGTAATTCACTTGAAAAAGAACGTGGTATCACTATAACAGCAAAAAATTGCTCTATTAGATATAAAGATTATAAAATAAATATAGTTGATACACCAGGACATGCTGATTTTTCAAGTGAAATTGAAAGAATAATTAAGACAGTAGATACAGCAATTCTTTTAGTAGATTCTGCTGAAGGTCCTATGCCTCAAACTAGGTTTGTATTAAAAGAATGCTTAAAACATAATTTGAAGCCAATACTTTTTATTAATAAAATTGATAAAAAAGATGCTAGGCCGGATAAGGTTGTTGATTTAACTTTTGACTTATTTTGTGAACTTGGTGCAAGTGATGAACAACTTGATTTTAAAATAGTTTATGGAGTTGCTAGAGATGGGATTGCTAAATTTGAGCTTGAAGATGAAAGTTCTACTATAGAGCCACTTTTAGAAACTATTATTAATAATACAGAATATTATAAAGGTAGTAAAGATGATAATATTCAAATGCAAATTAGCCAACTTGAATATGATGATTTTATTGGAAGACTTGGCGTAGGTAGAATTACTAAAGGGGTAATAAAACAGGGAGAAAATGTATCTTTAGTAAAAAATGATGGTACTGTAGAAGATTTTAAAATTAATAAGTTATTTGTAAATGAAGGCATTAATAAAAAAGAAGTAAAAGAAGCATATTTTGGAGATTTTGTAGTTATTAGTGGATCTTCTAATATATCTATTGGTGATACTGTTTGTTCTAAGGGTATTATTGATCCTCTTGAACCTATAACAATAGAAAAACCAACACTATCTATGAACTTTTTAGTTAATTCTTCACCTTTTGCGGGTAAAAGTGGTAAGTTTTTAACAAATAGGCATATAAAAGATAGACTTGATAAAGAGTTATGCACAAATGTAGGATTAGAAGTTGAATCATTAAATGGTGTTGATGGATTTAAGGTGTCTGGAAGAGGAGAATTACATTTATCAATTTTACTTGAAAATATGAGAAGAGAAGGTTATGAACTTTCAGTTTCTAAACCAGAAGTAATTTTTAAAACTATTGACGATATGAAATACGAACCTTTTGAAAAAGTAATAATAAATGTCCCAACTATTTATCAAGGAACTATAATAAATGATTTAAATGAAAGAAAAGGTATTTTAGAACTAATGTCTAATGAAGAAGAAAATTATACTAAGTTAGAATATATTGTGCCAACTAGAGGTCTTATTGGATATCGTTCAAATTTTATAACAAATACTAAAGGTGAAGGTATAATGGTAAGAAATTTTGATTCTTATAGACCTTATGCAGGAGAAATAACACATAGAAAAAACGGTGTGTTAGTTTCAATGGAAAATGGTGTTTCTTTTGGTTATTCACTATTTAATTTAGAGGATAGAGGTACAATGATTATTGATCCTGGAACAGAAGTTTATAAAGGTATGATTATTGGTATTAATAATAGAGATAATGATTTAGATGTTAATCCTTGTAAAAATAAAGAAATGAGTAATACAAGAAGTTCTCATGCAGATGAGGCAATAACTTTATCTCCACCTAGAAAATTCACTTTAGAAGAGGCTTTAGAATTTATAGAAGAAGATGAGTATGTTGAAGTTACTCCTGATGAAATACGACTTAGAAAAAAAATATTAGATCCTAAAGAAAGATTTAGAAGTAATAGATAAAAAAAGTTCAAATTATTTTGAATTTTTTTTGAAAAAATATTTTTTTAGTCTTTAAATTTTGTTACAATTATAAATTATAGGACATAGAAAGAAGAGGTTTTAAACAATAATGGAAACATCAATTATAACTTATAAATATTTATATGAATTAGATATAACAGATAGTTTTTTTGATTCTTTAAAACAAGATTATGCGGATTTTGAAAGTTGGTTTAAGAAAAAACAAGCAACAAATGCTATGGCATATGTAACTGAGTCATGTGGAAAATTAACTTCTTTTTTAATGTTAAAGATAGAGAATAAAAGTGAAAACTATATGGATTTTTTACATCCTTTTAAACCTGCAAAAAGATTAAAAATTTCAACGTTAAAAGTTATGGATACAGGAAAAAGAATAGGTGAAATGTTTATTAAAATTATTTTTAAAAAAGCAGTTGAAGAACAAGTTGACGAAATTTATATTACAATATTTGATAAATATAAAAATTTAATTGATTTATTAGAAAGTTATGGATTTAAAAAATATACTAAGAAAAAAACTTTAGGATCTAATGGAAAATATCTGTTTGAAAATGTTTTAGTAAAAAGATATAGTTATGATACAATATAAAAAAGTGTGGTGTTAATGTGTGTAAGATTTTATTAGCAATAAATCCTGAATATGTTAAAGAAATTTTAAATGGTAATAAAAAATATGAATATAGAAAAATAAAGCCTAAAAGAAAAAATATTAAAAAAATATTTATTTATAGTACTTCTCCTGTAATGAAAGTAGTGGCTGAAGTAGAAGTTGAAAAAATACTTGAAGATACTCCTAAAAAAATTTGGGAACAGACAAAAAAATATTCTGGAGTAAAAGAAGAATTTTTTAATGAATACTTTAAAGAAAATGAATCCGCGATTGCATATAAACTAGGTAAAATAAAGGTTTATAATAAGCCTAAAACTTTAAATGATATAGGTATTAATTATGTGCCTCAATCTTTTGTTTATTTAGACTAAAAAAACGATGAATTAAGATATTTATTAAGATATCTATCATCGTTTTTAAATAAAATGTTATTTATAAGTATAAGTCGCCGCAGGGTAACGGCTTTCTAAATACTGTGTATGTTCTGCCATGGTTTTGTATAAGTTTTTAGCAATTTTTTTAGGGTTGCCTTTTTTTGTATCTAATTTTTTTAATCCTGCTGCATAAGCTTCGTTAAAAGAAGTAATTGTATCATTTGATTTTAATTTGCTTAGTGCTTTATAATGTTCTTTATTATAACCTAATAGTACCACACAATTTGATTTTATAGGTGGTAAATTATCTAAACTTTGAACTAAAGGATATTTATGACCTGTTAAAACTTCTGTAGTTGAATCCTTTTTATTATAGCACACTATATTTCTTACAAAGTTAAAAACTCTAACACCATCAACATAATCAATTTGAATTAATTGATTTATACTGTGTTTTGAAAATGGATTATTTATTTTAATTACCTCCTTTATTTTGATAACTATAGTCAAAGAAAGAAATTTGCTCTATTTTTTCTCTATCAAAATATTCTTGTTTAGATATCTTAGAAGAACTCTCTGTTTTATCTTCTTTAATTTCTTTTGAGTTAGGACAGTGAGATATTACGAAAGATGCTAATTCTCTAAATCTTCTATGAGAAAAAACTCTTTGTCCTTTTTTATCTTTTGGATAACACCAAGATTTAATAAAATCTTTTAATGCTTTAATAAAATTACTTTTTGGATAAGTTACCTCTGCATTTGTAATAGAATTTCTAACTGCGTTTTCAAATCTATTTTTTGCTATAAAAAGGTTTTCAAGTGCTTGTGCCATACTAGGGTCATCATTAAACATTTTTTCAATGTTAATAATATTTACTAAAAAAGGATCTTTAAGACATTCTTGAGTTAATATTCTTGTTAGAGATTCGTAGCACAAAAAAGCAGAGTATTTTTTAAAAAATGTTGGAATAGTTAATATTCTATTTTTAGATTTATATGCTACTTCTATAGGATTTTTATTATCAGCAACATTAAAATATTCTTTAAGTTCTTTTTCATTTAAATTACTAGTTGCAGTGTCAATTTCTACTAAAGGTCTTTTATTTCTTTCTAATTTCCTATACCTATCCATGCGTACAATAATTAATTTAGATTTTGGTAAGTTTTCAATTTTTATATTGCTATAAAAAGTATCTTGTTTTGCATTATCAAAAGATTTATAACTATCATGTTTCTTTTTAAAATCTTCTAAAAATTTATTAACTTCTTGTGCATTTGTAAAAACATGTTCAATAGTATCTATTTTAATAACAAGCATATATTGTTTTTTAGGTTTGCTAGTATTCATAAAGAGCCCCCTTTTTTAAGTAGATATATTATACTAAAATTATGATAAAAAGTCAATTTTTAGTAGGATTTACGTGTATAAAATAAAAAACTGATTATTCAGTTTTTCTAGTAAATATAATATATGTTAATGATGTAAATAATCCTATTATAGATATAAGTATTCCAATTTTTAAACCTTTTGGAACATATTCAAAAACTATGTTATGTTCTCCTGGATTTAATTTTAATGAAATAAATGCATCATTTAAAGAACTTTCATATTTATATTTTTCACCATCTACATATATATTCCAACTTTTATCGTAAGGTATTGTTGTAAATAAAGTATTTTGCTCCATAGTTGATATTACTTTGGCTTCAATATAATGATCTTTTTCATAATTTTTAATTATCATTTCATTTTGTTTTATAGTATTTACAAAATTTCTATAAACATTATATGGTATGAAGTAAACATCTAAATTACTTGGAATGCTTCCACTTGAAATGTTAAATTTGAGATGCATACTTTCATTGTCATTTAAGAATAAAGCTGTTGCTGTTGATGCTGCATTTTCAACTTTTTCGCCATTTATAGTTAGAGTTTCTATCGCACGATAACCTTCTTCAGAAAGAATGTAAAAACCTTTTCTATTTTCATTATATTCTAAAAATCTCTTATTTTCTAAGTTTATGACTTCAAATACATCTTTACCATCTTTTTCTATAATTCTTGCATTATCTAATGTATAATTAGTAAGTTTTTCGTATAGTTGTACGTTATATCCTAACATTCCACTTATTATTTCTTCAAAATTTGAGTTGTAATCATCTTTTTCTAGTTTTATATCATATATTTTATCACTTACCATATATCCTAAACTAAAGGCATCTTTGTTGATGTAAACATTGTTTGTATTTTTAAATTTTTCGTAATATTGCACATTTGGTGATATTAAATATTTAACACCTAAAATGTTATTTAAAAGTGGATTTCTTAAATTATAATTAATACTACAACCATCTGCGACTTTAATTTCTGTATAATAGTCAAGAAAATTAATTGCATTATTATTTCTAACTGAACTAAAGAAATTTATTCCATTATAACCATAATAATAACCATTATTATAAATGTGTCTATCTTTAAATTCTGCTCGATAAAATGATTTATCATTTTCTTTAATTAAATCTATTATTTGATTGTTCATTACTGTTAAATTAGTATCATAACTTTGAGGCCTTGATACACTTAATATTTTGAAAGTAATTATTGTGTTAAAAAATATTTCTATTATAAATAATATACTAATTAATACAGTTATTATTTTTGCATCCATATCTGATGAGAAAATGTATTGTAATATAAATAATGATGAAATTATAATTGCAATTAATTGGTAATTAAATTCTATTTTTTCTATAGAAATAAGATAAGCGATAAAAATTAAAATTGAAAGAATAAAAGATATTATTAATTTATTTACTAAAGATATATTAATATGTTTTTTTAACTCAAAACATTTAGATGCTACTAATATAATAAATATATCAAATATAAATGCATATCTTACAGGATACCAAATTGGTTTTTGGAAAAATTGCCAGCTATAATCTATTAAGTTAAAACTAAAAGATAAGATAAAATATAAGATAATTATTAAATTAAAGATTTTTTCTTTTTTATTAATTTTTTTATTAAAGAAAGAAAGAATAAAATATATAATAGCAAAAAGTGAACAATATATATTTAGTAGTCCGTGAGATACATCTTTTGATACACTTGAAGCTGGAGTTAGCTTATAAAACATTTTTATAAAGTCTAAATCAAAAACAAAGTATTTTGTATAGTCATTTGTAAACATTTGTGCTTTACCCATAAATAATTCAATTATTACAGGTATTAATGCAAAGGAGCTTATAAGACCTGAACATAAAGAAAGTATAATAAAGTCTCTTATTAAATTTTTTCTTCTTTTAGATTTTGGAATTGTAAAATAATTATAAATAAAATATATTAAAGAAAAAATACATATCATATAGCCTATATAAAAATTTGAAATTATAGTTAAAGTAAGTGTTACTAGGTACATTAGTTTTTTATTTTCATATATAAGTTTATGAAGTCCTATAATTAAAATTGGTAAAAGATAGAGTGAATCAAACCACATGTTATTTGAGTAATAAATAATATTATATGAGATAAGTGCATAAGCAGTACTAAATAAAAAAGTATTTAAATTATTTCTTTTTAAGTATTTAAGTAATATTGAAGTTGATAAACCTATTAAACCAATTTTTAATATTATTGTTAATTCGTAATAAATATAAAGAGTAGTATTATTAAAAAATATTAATAATAAACTTGTTGGATTTAATAAGTAATAAACTGCGATTGCAAAAAAGTTAGTTCCAAGTCCACCTCTAAAAGAGTATAATATACTTTCATTTCCTTTTAGTATTTCAGAAAAGTAATTTGCAAAGCCAGGATATTGAAAGTATCCATCGTAAATCATAATTGAATGTTCACCAAAAGGTCCATAATTTTTAAAAGTAAGACCTATTATAAATATTAATATAGGAATAAAAAAACATAGATAATAAATATAATTTTTTTTAAAATAATTTTTTAATTTAACCATAATACTGTACCTCATAAATATATTAGCATACAAAAAATAAAAAAAATAGTAAAAAAATAAAAAAAAGTATTGCAAATTTTCTTTTTACTTGGTATCATTGTTAATGTAAAGGAGGTAAATAAACTATGAACGAAAACAAAGGACAAGCTATTTTCTTATCAGTAATTGGTATAGCTACTTTACTTGTTGCGATTGTAGGAGCTACATTTGCATGGTTCAGTGCTACAGTTCAAGGAAATGATGATGCTAGTAGTATTACAGTTCAAGCTATGTCATTAGCAAATATCGTATTCGACGATGGTAATACTTTTGATGATGTTGAATGGTTACCAGGACAAAGTGAAACTAAAACTTTCACAGTTAGCCGTACAGGTGCATCTGCTAACCAAAATTTCACAGTATCATTAGCATATTCTAACGTTGCTGGAACTGGTGGAAGTAATATCTCTGATTTAGTTTATACTTTAACTAAAACTAGATATACAGTAGCTGGAGGAGTTTCTACACAAGATACTGGTTTTGGAACTGGTGGAGTTGAAACTGTTACACCTCAAGCAATTCTTTCTACAACACCAACAACTATTACAATTGATACAGAAACTTTTTCAGAAACTGATGCTACAACAAATGAAGTATATGTATACTCATTAACTGTATCATTCCCAGAAACTGGTTCTGATCAAAATGCTCAACAAGGTGCAACATTCACTGGTCTAATTCAAGTTGCTGTTGATGGTGGTGCAACAACTTACTACAACTATGATAATCCAACTGGAACAGACACAATGCCAAACGCACAATAATAGTAATAGTTTAATTACATAGAAATTTAAAGTAGATAACATCTACTTTTTTTCGTTTTATATTGAATTTTTTTTAATAATTTGCTATTATAAATATATAATATAAAAGATAAAAAAGAATAGAGGGCTTATGACTGAAAAAAATAGTTTATTAAAAAAATTAAGAAAAATAGCTAAAATAATATCTTGGGCTATAATAACGGTGCTTGTAATAATTATAATGTTTTTGTTGTTTATTGTATTATCAACAAAAATAAGTCAAAAAATGGGAAAACAACCATATTTCTCTTTATATACAATCATTAGTCCAAGTATGACTCCAAATTTAAATGTTTATGATGTTGTTTTTGTATCAAAAACAAATACTAAGAAACTAAAAAAAGGAGATATTATATCATTTTATGTTAAAAATAGTAGATTAGGTGATACGCCTGTAACACATAGAATTATAGATATTCAAACTTTAGGAACTGGTGAAAACTCATTTCAAACGAAAGGTGACTATAATCTAGAGCCAGATGAATGGAGATACCCTGTAACAGAAAGTGATGTAGTAGGTAAAGTTTTATTTAAAATTCCAAGTTTAGGACGTTTACAATTTTTCTTGACATCTAAAAAAGGATGGTTTATGGTTGTATTAGTGCCTGCATTAGGAATTATAGCTTTTGATTTATTTAAGTTAATTAAGTTGCTAATTTTAAGAGGAAAACTTTTGGAAGAGGATAAGAAAAATATAGAAAATAATATTAATAATAGTAATTTAAATATAAATAATTCAAATGATCAAACTAATTATAATTCTAATGTTAATGAAACTCATAATTTATTTAATAATTTAAATAATAGTTCTGAAAATGATAAAGAAGTAAATGATGAAGCAAATTACGATGACTAATTTGCTTCTTTTTGTTATAATTAATTAGGTGGTATAAATGTTAATAACTAACAAGTGGAAAGAATATGAATGTTTAGATGCTGGTGAAGGTGAAAAATTAGAAAGATGGAATAATGTAGTTTTAAGAAGACCAGAGCCTAATGCTCTTTGGAAAAAAGGAAATAATAATATCTGGACACAAGCAGATGCGGTTTATCATAGAAGTGATCAAGGCGGTGGTTTTTGGGAAAAAAGAAAAAAATTTAATGATTATTGGTGTGTAAGATATAAAAGTTTAACTTTTAAAGTGAGTCCTACAGGATTTAAGCATACTGGGCTTTTTCCAGAACAAGCATCTAATTGGGATTTTATAATTAATAAAATACAAAATTCTGGAAGAAAAATAAAAGTTTTAAATTTATTTGGATATACTGGTGGAGCGACTGTTGCTGCATCATTTGCTGGCGCAGATGTTGTTCATGTTGATGCATCTTTAGGAATGAATGAATGGGCAAAAGAAAATATAAAACTTAATAAACTTGAAAATAATAAAGTTAGATTTATTACTGATGATTGCTTAAAATTTGTAAAAAGAGAATTAAGAAGAGGTAATAAATATGATGCGATAATTATGGATCCGCCAACTTATGGTAGAGGACCTAATAAAGAATTATGGAAATTTGAAGATAACTTATATAATCTTATTGAAGTGTGCCTTGAGATACTTAGTGACAATCCACTATTTATTTTAATAAGTTCTTATACGAAAGGCGTAACCCCAACTTTACTTGAAAATATTATGAAAACAAGTATATTAGAAAAATTTAATAAAGGTAAAATAACTTGTGAAGAATTATGTTTACCTATAACTGAAAAAAATTTAATTTTGCCTTGTGGTATATGTGGAAGATGGGAAAATGAATAATATAATTTTTGAAGATAACCATTTATTAGTAGTTAAAAAAGATATAAATATTCCAGTACAAAAAGATATAACTGAAGATAATGATTTACTTTCTATGTTAAAAGATTATATTAAGAAAAAGTATAATAAACCAGGTAATGTATATTTAGGATTAGTACATAGATTAGATAGGCCTGTTAGTGGAGTAATGGTTTTCGCTAAAACAAGTAAAGCGGCATCAAGGCTTTCTAAACAAATGCAAGAAAATAAATTTAAAAAAATATATTATGCTGTAGTTTGTGGTAATATAAATAATGAAGGAAAACTAGAAGATTATCTTCTTAAAGATAAAGAAAAGAATATTGTAAAAGTTGATAAAAGAGGAAAAAAAGCTATTTTATATTATAAAAAAATATTGTATAAAGATAATTTATCATTAATAGAAATTAAATTAGAAACTGGAAGAAGTCATCAAATTAGAGTACAATTATCTAACTTTGGATTTCCACTTTATGGTGATCAAAAATATAATAAAAACTCTAAAGTAAAAGAGCAAATAGCGTTATTTGCTAAAGAGCTATCTTTTTATCATCCAGTTACAAATGAGTATTTAACATTTAACTTAGAATTACCAAAAAGGTATCCTTTTAATATATTTAAAATTATGTAATTAGAGGTTTAAATTCCTCTATTTTTTTATTATAATATTATTGATGAATATGAAAAAAAAGAGTTTGTTATATTGGTATATATTTTTAATTTGTTTTTTAGAAATAATTTATAGATTATTTGTTTGGAAAGAATTATTTTGCACTCAAACAATAATAACTTTAATATTTAGTATTCCATTTGCTTTCATTTGTTATTTTTTAAGTAAATTTGGAAATAAAGTTTTTAATATAATAATTAGTATAAACTTAAGTATAACTCTTACTTTTTTATTTATGGCACAATTTATATATTATGCTTTTTATAAAACAATTTTTAGTTTATTTAGTTTATTTAAAGGAACTGGTCAAGTTTTTGGAGAATTTTTTGAAGCTATTTTAGATTATATTATTAGGTATTGGTATGTTTTATTAATAATGTTAATTCCTTTTATAATGTTTATTATTTTTATAAGATTTTTTGATTTTAATAGACTTAAGAAAAAAGAATTTTTTAAAAGTTTTTTATCATTTATGGTTATTTATTTCATTTCTTTTTTAATATTGTTTTTTGATAAAGGTATTTATTCTATAAAAAATTTATATTTTAATGTACATAGTCCAATGCTTACTATAAGTAAGGTAGGAGTTTTAACAATGGAAAAACTTGATGTTAAAAGATATATTTTAGGTTTTGAAGATAAACTTTTATATAAAATTAATGATTTTGATTATGAAGAAAAAGATTATAATATTTTAGATATAGATTTTGGTAGTAGTAAAATTGATAAGGCTTTTAAAGAAAGTGATCCTAGTGAAAAAAATGAATATACAGGAATGTTTAAAAATAAAAATTTAGTGTTTATTACTGCGGAATCACTAGATGCATCTGCAATAAGAGAAGATATAACTCCAACACTTTATAAACTTTTAAATAATAGTTTTGTTTTTAATAATTTTTATCAGCCTTTATTTCCAGTGAGTACTTCTGATGGTGAATATATGTCTTTAAATTCACTTTTACCTAAAGAAGGTACTTGGAGTTTTTATGACTCAAGCGATATTTATATGCCTTATGGGTTAGGTAATGTTTTTAATAAATTAGGCTATAAAGCATTTGGATATCATAATCATAGTTATGATTATTATGAAAGACAATTGTCTCACTCTAATATAGGATTTAATTATATTGGTTGTGGAAATGGATTAGAGAAAAAAATTAATTGTAATTTATGGGCTGAAAGCGATTTAGAAATGATAGAATCAACTATTAATGATTACATAAATGAAGAAAAAATTATTGCTTATTATATGACAGTTAGTGGTCATTTAATGTATAATCAAAAAAACGATATGGTAAAAAAGAATTATTATAAAGTAGAGCATTTAAATTATAGTGAAGATGTAAAAGGGTATCTTGCGGCGACTATAGAACTTGATAAAGCTATAGAAGTATTAATAAAAAGATTAGAAGAAAATGGAAAACTAGATGATACTTTAATTGTTATAGTTCCAGATCATTATCCGTATGGATTATCTATTGATGAGCTCAATGAAATAAGTGATTACGATAGAAGTGATAAATTTGAACTATATCATACTAGTTTGATAATGTATAATCCTAATATTCCAAAAACTATTATTGATGATTACGTAAGTGGAATAGATATTCTTCCTACAGTTTATAACTTATTTGGTATTGATTTTGATTCAAGACTATTAATGGGTAGAGATATATTAAGCGATTCAGAAAAAATAGTAATTTTATCTGATAGAAGTTGGATTACTAATAAAGGTAAATATGATTCAATAAAAGATAAATTTTATCCTTTTGAAGAATCACCAAAAAATTATGTTGAAGAAATAAATAAAAAAGTATATCAAAAATTTGCTTTATCATCATTAATAATTCAAAAAGATTATTATAGGAGTCTTGATATATGATAAAAATAGTAAATAATTTTGATTTGAAAGGTTCGTTATTTAGTGGTCAATGTTTTAGAATGTTTGAAAATGATGGATATTTTTACACAATAATTAAAGATAGAATTTTAAAAATTAAAGAGGAAAAAGAATATTATTTAATATGGTCAAATAATGAAGATAATTTAAAAGAAATTGTGCATAATTATTTTGATTTAAACAGAGACTATAAGAAAATAAATAAAGAACTAGTGTCAAAGGATTCTTTTTTAAAAGAAATTATTAATGATAAACATAGAATTTTTCGACAAGATAAAGTAGAAATGTTCATTAGTTATATAATAAGTCAAAATAATAATGTTAAAAGAATTAGTACAAGTGTTAATAAATTATGTGAACTATTTGGAAAAAAAATAATTTTTGAAAATACTGAATATTATTTATTTCCTTCTTTAGATAAACTTATTTCTTTAAATATAGAAGATTTAAATTTGTTAAAAATAGGCTTTAGAGATAAATATATTGTTAATGCGTTAGAGGTTTTGAAAAAAAACAGAAACTTCTTAGAAGAATTAGATGAACTTAATACTTATGAAGCTATGGAACTCTTAACTAGTATTAAAGGAATAGGGCCTAAAGTTGCCTCTTGTATTTTAATGTTTGGTTTTTCTAGATTAGATGCTTATCCAATAGATACTTGGGCTAAAAAATATTTATCTAAAAGATATAATATTAGTAATCTAGATGAACTTAAAAAAAGATTACATGACTTATATGGGGATTATGTAGGATTAGCAATTCAGTATATGTATAATTATGAAAGAAATGAAAAGTCAACCATAAATTAATTTTTATAGTTGACTTTTTGTTATCTAATTGATAATATAAGAATAGAAAATTAATTGGTTACTCTTCTTCAAATAGCACTCTTATATCTATTTCTAGGACTAGGGCAAGTCTCCATAGAGTACCAAGTGAAAAAGTTTGATGATTTTTACTTTCTATATTAGAAATAAATTGTGTCGAATACTGCATTTGAGTAGCTAATTGTTCTTGAGTTAAGCCTTTTAATTTTCTTTGTTTCTTTATATTTTTACTAACAAGTTCATAGACATAGTTTTCGTCATCTCTGGAAAACATATAATTTTCACCTCGCTAATAATATTTTCTCATTTAATTAAAAAAATATTCTTCCACAGTTCGAGTAAATATGTTATAATTTATAAATAATAAGGAAACATAATTATGAGGGAATTTATGAATAATTTTAAAAAGTTAAATTTAAATGAACAATTATGTTTGATAGCGATTATTATTGAAGAGTTTGAAGAAGGACTTGAATATACTTATAATGGTATAAAAAGAGTTTTTTATCCTAAAGATATTGGGTTTAATAATACATTTGAAGTATCAAGAGTTCTTTATATTATGTCTAATTTTATTATCAACGAGAAGAGTTATAATGTTTCGCCTAAATTAAGAACACTTACTAAAAATGAAAAAATTTTTGATTTTCTATCATTTTATGAAAAAAGTGATTTTTTAGATAAATTAGATATTTTAATTTATTTATGTGAATTTTTAAGTGTTAGCAAAGAACTAAAAAAAGTGAATTTTATAGATGAGATAAGAAATGGTTATAGATTTATAGATTTAGCTAATGATATAAAAGAATATAAAAAGAGTCTTTAAAAAAAACAGAAATGAAATATCATTTCTGTTTTAAAGTGATTTTATTTATTTTTTTAACTTTATAAAATATGTAAAATAAAATTATTATTAACACTGGAATTGTTAAGTAAAAAACTACAAATGAATTATTTATTTTATATGCATCATTTGTTACTATTTTTTCTAGTGTTTCTTCCTGAATTCTGGTTCCTCTAACTAATAAACGATGAGTGTTAACTGCGTAAGGTGTACATGTTATAAGTGTTACATAATCTTTGTCATTTTCAATTTTTAAATTTTCTAAATCTGTGGGTTTTACAACAGTAATGTTGTCTACTTGATATGTTAAGACTTTGTCAAAAATTATAATTTCGAAAGTATCTCCTATTTCTAATAAATTTAAATCAGTAAACATTTTAGCGGAAGCCATACCTCTATGTGCAGCTAAAGCAGCGTGAGTACTAGGTCCTCCTATAGGTAAACTACTTCCTTCTAAATGACCTACATATTTTCTTAATATATTACTTTTTGCGGTATGATAAATAGGTAATTCTACATTTATTTTTTGTATCTTTATATATCCCATCATACCATCACCGTTAATATTTAATAATTCATTATAATTATTTAATTTTTTATAATCATAATATTGAAAATCAAGTTGAGATAATTTTTCATTATATATTTTAGCTTCATTTATAAAGTTTTCATAAATTGAAGTTTCGTTATTTATAGATTTTTTGTAATTAATTATAAGTTGTTTTTGATTTTTTGAATTAATACTTTGTGCGACGATAGGGTATAAGAAAACTATAATACCTAGTGAGAATATTAATATTAAAAGTATTTTTATTATTCTTTTATTCAAAATAGTTCACCTTTTATTTATTAATTTCTTTTATAAAAAATCTTTAAATATAGAATACTTGAAATTAAAATCATTAATAATCCAAAAATATAGTATATATGAGTTCCTTGGCCACCTGTTTTTGGTAAAGTTATTTCCTCAGTATTATATACAGTTATTTTTTTATCTGAATCCATTTTAAATTCGTATTCATTAGTATCACTTAATAGTAAATCTTCTGATTTGAAATTAACTTGATAATCTTCTTCTAAAACTTCTTTTATATTAACTATTGTATCTATTAAAATGTCTTTTATAATAATGTTTTCATTATGCTTAAGATCAAAAATTATATTTCCTGTTTCATTATCTATTTCATAATCTAAAGAAGTATTTTCATTTTTAAGATTAACTATTTTGTCTTCTTTATCTTTTAAACTTAAAATAAATTTAAAATCTTTTGTTGTTTCTTTTCCATTTACTAGTTTTATAAGTTCTAAATCATATGTTTTTGGTTTGTTAGTGAAAACAGCTTTATAAAATGACTCTGGTTTAATAATAAATTCATCTGTTTTATTTATATTAGTACAATCTAAATTATTTAGTGTACATTTATATGATTCTGCATATTGTCCAGCATTAGTTTCTTCGACATAATATGTGTGTTCATTTATTAAATTAAATACAGCTACTTCATCATTTTTAAGGGTGAATTTTCCTTCATTAGAAGTAGTATATTCAACACTGTCAATTAGATATTTAGCATTGCTTACAGGAGAATTAGTTGTTGTATCGTATAATGTAAATTCATAGTCTTCATTATATTTATCATCGCCTTCTAAAACTTTTTGTACCGCTAAAGTTCCAGAAGGTAAAACAGGCATGTTAAATTTAATTTTACAGTTTGCAACAGATGCTCCTCTTTCTAAATAAAAGAATTTCAAAGTATGTAGTGAATAATCTTCAAAAGTAGTATTGTTATTATTCCATAATGTAGAATCAGTTTTGCTTCCTTTAGTAAATGCTTCATAAATGTTAGTTGTTTCTTTTTCTCCAACAACACCTTGCCAATTTAAATATGCTTCAACATTACCAGTTTTAAAGTTAATATTTCCATCAACTGCGCCATGAGTACCACCCAAATCTAAAACTAAAACATCATCTATGAATACATAAACATCGTCATCTCCAGAAAACTCGAAAATCATATCGTTTCCATTTATCATTCCATTTTTTGGCATATAGAAACTAAATTCCATTGTCATACCAAACCAATGATCAACTTCATTATTTGGAAAATTATATTCTAAATTATCTTCATTTTTGTAATTAGATGTTGAAGTTTTATAATTGAAAGGTAAAAATTCATATCTGCTAGTTTCATGTTCATAACCCAACATGTTAATGCTTCTTTCAACATAATTTCTAACCATAAATCTATTATTAACAGTATCATAGTCAACAGCATTTTCATTACTACTATAATAATAATATTCAACATTATTAATTGTTTTCTTTTGAAGTGGTGTATTATTAGATATATATTTATTAACACCTTTTGTATCTAGGTTATCTCCATTTTTATCTGCGCCAAACAAATATCCTAAACTTTTATTAGTACAATGTCCTCTACAGTCGAATACAGGATATCCATTTTCTAAATTAGGTAAAACTTTAGCTCTATTTTCAGTAAATGCGTCTTCATCAATATCATTATTTACTATATCTGCGATACTTCTAAAAGTAAAATATCCCCATAGGCCATTATCATTTACACCAGTTTGTGTATTATCTCCATAATAATTAAACATTTTAAATGATATTCCTGAGTCACTTCCTAATGAAGGCACAGTTTCACTTATTCCATATCTTACAAGTTTATAAACAAATTTAAATTCTGTATCAGATGTAATAGTGTAATTTATATCATTACCGTATCTACCTCTCCATCCATAATCTGCTTCAGATTCACTACTTGCACCTTGACACCAAATATCCCAGTGATTACTTGTACTTGAAAAAGTTTGCCAAGTATTATTTACGTATACTAAAGCATGATCAAATTCATAAGCTTCTCCAGTTTTTAAAGTTATTGTTTCAAGATTCATTTCTTTAATAAAATCTTTACCAACAACTAATCCTGCTTCTAATGGTTCATATCCAAATCCGTAAGCAGTATCTTCATTTTCTTGATTACCTAAACTAAAAGTTATATCTTCGTAAGTAAAACTATTATCATTTTCATCTACAAAATATAAATTTAAATCAAAATCAGTTTCTTTATTAGCTTTGTAATCATAATCAAAATTATCTCTTAAATATAATTTATTAACATTTGCATTATTTAATGCACGAGCTGTTTTTAAAAAGTATCCTCCTATAAAAACTGTTAGTATAAGAGAAAATAAAACAACAATTTTTTTAACTTCCTTATTCATCAAAACCCACCATCCTTATAATTATTTAATATATTTTAATTTATTTATTGGCAAAATATTAAATATTACTTTTCCAATAACATTTTCATTTTTTACACTGCCTATTACCGAATATCTTGAATCAATAGAATTTTCTCTATTATCTCCTAATACGAAATATGAATTTTCTGGAACTTGATATGGATATGCTATATCAGATTCTCCTTTTTGTTTTAATTTAATATACGGTTCTTTTAATAAAACATTATTAATATATACGTTTCCTTCTTCATCTATATTTACCCAATCAAATGATGTAGCAATAACTCTTTTTATTAATATTTGATTATTATAATAAAAAGCAATTATATCTTTACTTTTATATTTATTTTTTTTAATACATAAAGTAATATCATTTTGATTAAGAGTAGGTTTCATTGAGTCACCTGATATTTTTAATATTGGAAAAAAATATGAAGATATTAAAGTAGTTAAAGCAATAAATAGTATTAACCAAAATAGAGTGACTTTAAATAAATTAACATATTCTAATTTATGCTTTTCTTTTATTAAAAGTGATTTTAAATGAAGAGTAGTTGGTAAGATTAAATTATTTTCTTTTTTTATCTTTTTCATAATCGTTCTTCCTTAATCATATTTTAATTATTTTTTTGTTTTATTAGATTTTTTACTAGTTTTTTTATCTTTTGCTTTTTTGTTTTCTTCTTTTTTTATCATTTTTTTAACATTAAAAACATAATCATCAGCTACTTGTTGTGCATGCTCAAATATTTCGTTTAATTTTACTGTTGCTTCGGCTATTGAACCTGCTTCTTTTATTACTATTTCTTTTTTATTAAGTTTTTTTTCTTTAATAGCTAATTCTTTTTCTAATTCTTCAATTCTTTCACTTTGTAAAATCATTATTTCTAAAAGTTCCTTTTTAGAAATATTTTTATAATTATTCTTATTCATATAAAACCCACCTTTGAATAAAAAATTTTTGAAATGTGTCCTACTATATTAAAAAAAAATAAATTTGTCAAGTTTTTTTATAGTTTTTTTATAAATAATAATCTATAAAGTCTATTAAATTTTAATATAAAATATGTTAATAAAAAGAAAAAATATTTAAAAATTTAAGAGATTTATTTTAAATAATTGTGTATAATTATATAGTGATTGAAAAGGAGACATATGAAAAATATATTTAAAATTTTAAGAAAATATACTATAGAGATAATTTTTATAATTTTGTGTGTAATAATACAGGCTTATTGTGATTTAGAACTTCCAAGTTATACTTCAAAAATAATAAATATAGGAATTGGTCAAAGTGGAATTGAGTATGCTGTTCCATATAAAATAAGGGAAAGTGAATTTGATTTTTTATTAAATACTTTGAGTGATGATAAAAAAGAATATGTTTTAAAGCAATATGAATTATATAATAATATTTATGTTTTAAAACATAAAGAAAAAAATACTTTAGAGGAATTAGATAATATTATTTTAAGTCAAATAGTAGTAAAATATTTAAACTTAGATGTAAATATTATTGAGTCTAGTGATAGTGATTCATTATTAAGACAAAGTGCGATAGAATATATAAAAAATGAATATAAAGAAGTTAATTTAGATATAAAAGATTTACAAATTTCTTATATAAAAGAAATAGGAATAAAAATGATTTACATTTCTTTAATTGCATTTTTTATTACAGTGTCAACTAATTTTTTGATTAGTAAAGTTTCATCTTATTTTGGGCATGATTTAAGAAAGAAAATAATTGAAAAAATAATGAGTTATTCCAGTAAAGAGTATAATGAAATAGGTGTTTCTTCTTTAATAACAAGGTGTACAAATGATGTACAACAAATTCAAATGTTTTTGACGATGTTTTTAAGAATTGTTATATTTGCTCCAATAATAGGAATAGGTGCTTTAACAAAGGTTAGTAAAAGTTCTATGAGTTATATTATAGCCATAGCATTATTTTTGATTTTAACTTTAGTTGTAGTGCTTTTAGTAGTAGTTTTACCTAAGTTTAATTTAGTTCAGAAAAAAGTTGATAAAATTAATTTAATTAGTAGAGAAATGTTAAAAGGTATGCCAGTTGTAAGAGCATTCTCAAATGAAAAATTTGAAGAGAATAGATTTAATTTAGCAAATAATGAATTAAAAAAAGTAAATTTATTTGTTAATAGGACTATGTCTATTATGATGCCAACTATGACTTTTATTATGAATGCAGTTAGCATTTTAATAGTTTGGGTAGGCGCTAGTAAAGTTGATGCTGGTAATATTCAAGTTGGAACTTTAATTGCTTTTATAACTTATACTATGCAAATAATTATGTCATTTTTAATGCTTTCAATGGTATCAATAGTATTACCTAGAGCACTTATTTCTTTTAAAAGGATAAAAGAGGTATTATTAAAAGATTCATGTGTTATTGATGAAAATAATAATATTAAATTAAAAGAAAATGAAGATATTTTAGAATTTAAGGAAGTATATTTTAGATATCCAGATGCATCTGAAGATATACTTAGTAATATAAGTTTTAAATGTAAAAAAGGAACTACTACGGCTTTTATTGGTTCAACTGGAAGTGGTAAATCAACTTTAATTAACTTAATACCAAGATTTTTTGATATTACAAGTGGAAAAATTTTATTAAATGGTGTTTCAACTAAAGATATCCCGTTAAAAAAATTAAGAGATAAAATTGGTTATGTACCACAAAAAGCACATTTATTTTCTGGAACTATTGAGGAAAACATAAAATTTGGAAATGAAAAACTTTCAAAAAAAGAAATCGATGAAGTACTTAAAGTTAGTATGTCATATGATTTTGTAAAAAAACTTCCTAATAAGTTAAAAACACATGTTTCAGAAGGTGCAGCAAATTTAAGTGGTGGTCAAAGACAAAGACTTTCTATAGCAAGGGCTATAGCTAAAAAACCCTTAATATATATATTTGATGATTCTTTTTCGGCATTAGATTACGAAACTGATAAAAATTTAAGAAAAAATTTAAAAAAATATACTAAAGATAGTACGCTTTTAATAGTTGCTCAAAGAGTAAATACTATTTTAAATGCAGATCAAATTATAGTATTTGATGAAGGAAAAATTGTGGGAATAGGTACACATGAAGAACTTTATAAAACCTCTTTGATATATAAAGAAATAGTCTTATCTCAATTAGGAGAGGAGGAACTAAAAAATGCCTAAAAAACATCATGGACCAAGAGTAGTAGAAAAAGCTAAAGATTTTAAAGGAACTTTAAAAAAATTTATAAAATCGTTAAAAGAATATAAATTTAAAATAATTATAATTATAATATTTGCATTTCTAAGTACCATATTTGCGATAGTTGGACCTAAACTTTTAGGAAATGCTACTACTTTGTTATTTGAAGGGTTTGTAAGTAAAATATCTGGTGGCTTAGGAATAGATTTCGGTAGTATAGGAAAAATTCTTATAATTTTATTAATGTTATATGTTATAAGTGCGATATTTTCTTATGTACAAGGCATAATTATGACAAGTGTAAGCCAAAATTATACTTATAAACTTAGAAATAAAGTAATAAATAAAATTAATAAGCTTCCGTTTAAATATTTTGATAAAAAAACAAGTGGAGATGTTCTTTCAATAATAACAAATGATATAGATACAATAGGACAAAGCTTAAATCAATCAGCAATTGAATTAATTACTTCGACTACAACAATAATAGGTGTACTTGTGATGATGGTTTCTATAAGTGTTACAATGACTTTAATAACTGTTACAATATTACCTCTATCAATAATTGTAACATCATTTATAGTATCTAAAAGTCAAAAACATTTTAAAAATCAACAAAATTATCTTGCAGAAGTTAATTCAGAAGTAGAAGAAATTCTTTCAGGATATCATATTATAAAAGCTTTTAATAGAGAAGAACAAATGCTTTCAAAGTTTGAAAATGATAATTTAAAATTAAGAGATTCCGTTCGAAAAAGTCAATTTATATCGGGGCTTATGATGCCTATCATGAATTTCTTAAGTAATATTGGTTATGTATTAGTTGCTGTTTTTGGAACTTATTTTGCAGTTAAAGGAAAAATAACAGTAGGAAATATTCAGTCATTTATTTCTTATTCAAAGAATTTTACAAGACCTATTAGTTCTTTTGCACAAGTACTTAATATTCTTCAGTCTATGGTAGCGGCTAGTGAAAGAGTATTTGAATTTTTAGAAGAACCTGAGGAAAAATTAGAAAAAGGTAAAAAACTTAAAAATATAAAAGGTACTGTTGAATTTAAAAATGTAAGATTTGGTTATAATGAAGATAAAATAGTAATTAATAATTTTAATGCTTTAATAAAGCCTGGTCAAAAAGTGGCAATAGTGGGGCCAACTGGTGCTGGTAAAACTACAATAGTAAAACTTCTTATGAGATTTTATGAACTAAATAGTGGAGAAATTCTTATAGATGGAAAAAACATACTTAATTATAGTAAAAAAGAATTAAGAAAATCTATTGGAATGGTACTTCAAGATGCTTTCTTGTTTAGTGGAAGCATAATGGATAATTTAAGGTATGGTAATTTAGAGGCAAGTGATGATGAAGTTATAAGAGCAGCTAAAAAAGCTTACGTTCATAGAATTATAAAAACGTTGCCTAATGGTTATGATATGATAATAAATGAAGAAACTAGTAATATTTCAATAGGTCAAAAACAACTTATTACTATAGCAAGGGCAATACTTTCAAATCCTAAGATATTGATACTTGATGAAGCGACAAGTAGCGTAGATACAAGAACAGAAATTTTAATACAAAAGGCTATGAAAGAACTTATGAAAAATAAAACTTCTTTCATAATTGCACATAGACTCTCGACTATTAAGGATGCAGATGTTATAATGGTAATGTATGATGGAGACATAGTAGAAATAGGTAATCATCATTCACTTCTACAAAATAATAGTTATTATAGTAAATTATATAATTCACAATTTGAAGAAGTATAAAAAAATTTCACAAAATTTTAACAATTTAGTTTTAGAATTTATTTAGGAGCGTGTAGAAAATGAAAAAAGAATTAAAAGAAAAAAATGTTGAAAAAGTAAAAAAAGAAAAAATAGAAAATTCAAACAATAAAGTTATAATATCTGCGGTAGTTACTTTTGTAATTTGTGCAGTGCTTTTTGGAATATTTTATGAATTTTATTTAAAAAATTTAGTAATAGAAACAACAAGAATAGAAAAAGATGTAACTGTTACTGATAAAGGGATTGCTGATGCGGTTGAAAAAATTTATGATTCTGTAGTAGTTGTTGAAACATATAATAATGGTGTTATACATTCTACTGGTACGGGGTTTGTATTTAAGAAAGAAAATGGAAAAGGTTACATTTTAACGAATTACCACGTTATAGATGGTGGAGCTGAAGTAAAAGTGATATTTACTAATGAAGAATCAGTAGTGACTGAAGTAGTAGGTGGCGATCAAAGGGCTGATACAGCAGTTTTAAGTGTTCCAGAAGATAAAGTTATTAGTGTTTCAAATTTAGGAAATTCAGAAGATTTAAGAATAGGTGATACAACTTTTGCAGTAGGAGCGCCAATAGATTCAACAACTTATTCATGGACAGTTACAAGAGGTATCTTATCTGGAAAAAATAGAATAATAGAACTTCCTATAAATGATAGAGAAAAAATTATTATGGAATTACTTCAAACTGATACGGCAATAAACTCTGGAAATAGTGGTGGACCACTTTGTAATTCAAATGGAGAAGTAATAGGTGTTACTAACTCTAAACTTGATAGTTCACAAATAGAAGGAATTGCATTCGCTATACCTATTGAAACAGCTTTAGAATATGCTAATAAATTTATAAATGGCGAAGAAGTAAAAAGACCTTATATTGGTATAAGTATATATGATTCAAATTCATTTTTAGGGATGAATGAAGGTGTTATAATTGATGAAGTTTTAGAAGACTCACCAGCCGAAAAAGCAGGGTTTAAAAAAGGTGATAAAATATTAAAAGTAAATGATAAAGAAGTTAAAGATACTTCTTACTTCTTATATGAACTTTATAAATATGAAGTAGGTGAAGAAGTTACAATTACAATCGAGAGAGATAAAAAAGAAAAAGATATAAAAGTAGTACT
>JAFQIC010000066.1 GCA_017397745.1 Bacilli bacterium | reverse complement strand
TCATCATTTCTTCCCGGTTTTTTTTCTTTTTTTATTGGTTCTTTTTTTGTTTTTTCAGAACTATCATTTGTTTTTAAATTTTTATGTTCATGTCTTTCTGTATTTTGTCTAACTTCAGCTTTTAATAATAATGTAGAAATTTCTCTATTCGTTGATGCCATCATATTATCAAAAAGTTCAAATCCTTCTAATGCATATGCTTGAAGTGGATTTACTTGTGCATATCCTCTAAGTCCAACACCTTCTTTTAAATGTTCCATTGCATCTAATTGATCCATCCAATTTTTATCTAATACGCGAAGTGTTATTGCTTTTTCAAAATCATTTTGTATTTCTTCCGGTATATCATTTAATTTCATATTGTAATCAGAAACAACTATATCATAAATAAACTCTATTACTTCTTGTTCTGTTTTGTTATCAAAATCTTTCTTTTCTAATTTTTTAGTTTTTAAAAGATTAGCATTAAAATGTTCTATTATATTATCAATATCGTTAGATGTAAGCATATTTTCAGGTGGCATATGACTCATTACTTCATTCTCAATATATCCTTTAAATATAATTAAAATTCTATCTTTTATACTTTCTTTATCAAGAATTTCATTTCTTCTTTCATAGATAATTTCTCTTTGTTTACTAATAACATTATCATAATCAAGTAATGCTTTTCTTCTATCATAGTTAAATCCTTCTACTCTTTTTTGCGAAGATTCTATATTTTTAGAAATTATTTTATGTGAAATAGCTTGATCTTCTTTTATACCAAGTCCTATCATAACACTTTTAATTTTATCAGAACCAAATCTAATCATTAAATCATCTTCCATTGATACAAAAAATCTAGACATACCAGGATCCCCTTGTCTACCAGCACGACCTCTAAGTTGATTATCTATTCTTCTTGAGTCATGTCTTTCAGTTCCAATTACATAAAGTCCTCCTAGTTCTCTTACACCTTTACCTAATTTAATATCTGTTCCACGCCCAGCCATATTGGTTGCTATAGTAACGGCACCTTTTTCACCCGCTTTTTCTATAATAAGAGCTTCTCTTTCATGATTTTTAGCATTTAAAAGTTCATGAGGTACTCCTGATTTTTTTAACATCGAACTAATAACTTCTGAGCTTTCAATTGAAGCAGTTCCAACAAGTATAGGTTGACCTGTTTTATGTGCTCTTACAACTTCTCTAACTAAAGCTGTTAGTTTACCTTTAAGACTTGAATATATTAAATCAGTCTCATCTATTCTTTGAACAGGCACATTTGTAGGAATTTCTATTACATACATATTGTATATATTTCTAAACTCTTCTTCCTCTGTTTTAGCAGTTCCAGTCATACCAGATAGCTTTTCATACATTCTAAATAAATTTTGAAATGTTATAGTTGCAAGTGTCTTAGTTTCAGCATTTACTTTAACTCCTTCTTTAGCTTCTAGCGCTTGGTGAAGCCCTTCACTAAATTGTCTTCCATGCATAAGTCTTCCTGTAAATAAATCAACTATTACAACTTTATTATCTTCTACAACATAATCAATATCCTTTTTAAATGCATAATTCGCAGTTAATGCTTTATCTAAATTATGAACTAAAAGACTATTTTCCAAATCATATAAGTTTTTAACTTTTAATATTTTTTCAGCATTTTTTACACCATCTTCAGTAAGAGTTACTTTTTTAGTTTTTTCATCTATTACATAATCATCTACTTTTAAAGATTTAGCACATCTATCAGCTACAACATATAAATCAGCACTTTTACTAACACCACCAGAAATTATTAAAGGAGTTCTAGCCTCATCAATTAATATTGAGTCTACTTCATCTATAATTGCAAAATTAAGACCTCTTTGAACTCTATTTTCTTTTCTTACCACCATATTATCTCTTAAATAGTCAAAACCAAGTTCATTATTAGTAGTATATAAAATATCTTTTGAATATGCTTCTCTTTTTTCACTTGAAGTAAGTGCTTTTAAGTTTACTCCAACACTTATTCCTAAATATTCATATATCGGTTCCATCCATTCAGCATTTCTTGATGATAAGTATTCATTTGTTGTTATAACATGAACACCTTTTCCAGTAAGTGCATTTAAATAAGCAGGAAGAACAGTTGTTAAAGTTTTTCCTTCACCAGTTTTCATTTCAGCAATATTACCATAATGTATAGCAAGACCACCTATTATTTGAACTCTAAAAGGCTTTTCTTTAATACATCTAAATGCAGCTTCACGAGCAACAGCAAAAGCTTCTACTAAAATATCATCAAGAGTTTCACCCTTAGATAATCTACTTTTAAATTCTTCAGTTTTACTTCTAAGCTCAATATCACTTAAAGAAGCTATTTCTTCTTCCATAGATATAACTTTATCCGCAATATCTTCAAACTTAGATAATTCTTTACATTCATAATTAAATAATCTTTTCAAAAAATTCATTTTTATCACCTTCTACATATAATTCTATCATAAAAAAAAAGTACATTTAAGTACTTTTTTAATTTTTGACCTCTTAATCTGTATTTATTACGAACGGATCATTATATGCTCCTGTTCCTCGTTTTACTGTGTCTTCAGGCTTTAAGGAAACTGCAGGCACCGCAGCAAGAGCAGCGACCACACCGTAGGAATAGAGGATCCCATTCGAACGCACATAGAACACACCCGCAGTCGAAGCAACGAAGTTATACGGTGACATTGTAAAATAATCCTCTCCTGTGTTTAAATAATAACTTGAATTTGAATATGAATTTGGATTGTATAAATAATACACTCCCCCAGCATATGCTACTTCATCTGCGGTTAGTAGTGCTATTGGATATGTTATATCTCCCTTCGCTACTGTATATGCATATGTACTA
>JAFQIC010000065.1 GCA_017397745.1 Bacilli bacterium | reverse complement strand
CTTCACTTTCTACTCCATTTATATATATTTTTAAGTCTATACTTTCAAAATCAAGTTTACATGATGAATAATTAAGCGAGCCATCTCCTTTTAACTTTAATGTTCTATTATATATATCCCATGTTAGATTTCCACCTTCACATGTACTATTTAAATAATAGTACCCTTCTGTCGGAAGTTCTTCTACAACTTCCCCATCTATTGTCATGGCAAGTCCTTTATAATTTATTTCTTTTTCTTCTTTTTTATCAACTATCATATTTAATGCAAAAAATAAAAGCATTAAAGTACTTATTGATATTACTTTTATTATCTTTTTCATATCTTTTCCTACTTTCTTGCCTTTATTATATAATAAAATACCCCCCCCACAAGAGAACAAACGTTTTAGTTTATAGATTTGCAAACTAACTTAACCAACTTTCACCAAATAATTATAATTTATATTTATTTATTCACTTAAAACTAGTTTACTCAAAAAAGTAAAAACATCTTTAATACCATCAGTAAAAATTTTTTCAATATAAGTGCTAGTTTTTAATCCTATTTTAGAAACATTATTTGAATAATCTTTGTACTTACCGTCTAAATAAGTATCTTTTTCTACTATCTTATTTTGTTTTATTTCATTTTCAAATTTGCTTATCGCTTCATTAGTCTTTAACACTTTCTTATATTGTCCATATTCATAATAACCTGTATTTTGAGATGTAAAAAGAGCTGCGAAAAATATAAATGAAAGCATTATAAATATCATCATATAGTTTTTTTTCTTTCTTTTACTATCCATAGTTTCCTCCATGAATTACCTCTTTTAAAACATCACTAACAACTTCAAGTGTATTATATACTTCTTCTATAGTATTATCTACTCCTCCCATTTCAAGAAGTATCATATTTGGATGTAAATCTTGATTAAATACATAATCTCCACTACCATCACCGGTTTTCATAATTCCCCTTGATATTCCAGGAAGTTTTTCTTCCATCTTTGAATTTATTTCATTAGTAATAGATAAATTTTTTTCATAATAAGGATTATCTGTACCTATAACAAAAAGAACTCTTGCATATCTTTTATTATTCGCTTCAAGTAGTGTAACATTAATATTAGCTGAATCTCTATGAAGATCTATAAAGTAATTTAAAGTAGGATATTTTTCAATGGCTTGTTTCATGTAATGTTTAGTCGCTCTATAACTATGATAATAAGTAAGTCCATTATTATTTAAATACTCTTTTATGTTATTAGTTTCTACTATAGTATTTATTCCTTTATCAATTAAATATTCTCTTAAAGTATAAGAAGCAATCATAACGTTAGGAACAATATTATAACTATTAAAAAGAGTTGAATTATATTCTTCAAGTTGGTGCGTATTATAAATATAAACAAGTGGTTCTTTTATATCTTCTTCCTTAGGATCTTCTACATAAACAGATTTTTCTTCTTCATAGCTATTTTCATTATCATATTCATTAAACACAGATAAATTATCTTTTGAAATAAGATTATTAAAAGAAGTATAAAGAATATTTTTAGGATTAGCAATGTTATTTTCTATAAAATTTAAAATATTACTTTTTTTTCTAACTATTTTATTTAATGTATTATTATAAACAAACTCTTTTATATTAATTTTATTACTATTATAAAAAACTCCTATAAAAATATAGAATATAAATAAATATGTAAGTATTTTAATTAATTTTAAAGACTTCTTTTCGGATATAAATTTTTTTCTCATATTATTAAGTATATATCTTTTAATATAAAAAAAATGTAGAAAAAGATTTGACTATTAAATTTATTAAGATTATAATTATAAATTACAAAGAGGTATTTTATGAGAAAAATTGATGAATGTAGCTTACTTTATGAATTAATTCAAAATAGTCGTGAAAGTGTTATTACTTCCGAAAATTTAGAAAATTCATATAAAACTTATACATATCAAAATAAAGATGAAGAATTTACTATTTTTAGTTTATTAGAAGGTTATGAAGAATTAGAATTTATTTTAATTACAAACAATTTTGGTTATGAAGCTTATATAGTTTATGGAGATTTAATACAATATATAGATCCTTCTCTAGTCCAAAGTGAAATAATTAGACAAGATGAAATAAGATATTTAAGAAACTCTAAGATAATGTCTCCAGAAGAAATATTAAACCATATTAATTTTTTGAAAAAAGACATGTCAACATTTCAATCTTTAGGAATATTTAAAAGTAATCCTAATCCTAGAAATGATAAATTTTTAAATGCATATTTAGCTTTTGCGCAAAACCTAGGATTTGCAAGAAATGCAAAAGATATAGCTTATTTTAGACTTAATGATAAAAAGAAACGTGCATACGTTTACGAAAAGAAAGATGAGGAAAATTAAATGAAAAGAATTTTAGACGAAGACCTTAAAAGAATTATTGATGAAAGTAGATTAAGAATACTAAATTCTAAAGAAATATACCAACCAGCTATTATATCTGAAAAATACATTGGAGATACACATTATTTAATATGTGCTTTATCAGAACAAGGTGAATACTATGAATTAGTTGGAGTAAAAAAAGGTAAAAAGTATATTTATAATCCGTTAGAAGGAATAGATGAAGCATTTATGGTTTATGATAATGCAGTTGTATCAATAGACATTAAAGATTTTAAAGAAGAAGTTTCTAGACAAAGGGCACTACAAGACGTAAGAAAATACTCATTTAATAAGGATACTGAAACTTCTGCAGTTAAAATTCTTTATGGTACGAAGAATCCAAAACTTTCTGAATATCTTAAAGAATTTAACTTAGAAGAAAATTCAGATGAACTAAGCAAAGCTTATTTAGATTATTGTCAAGCCCTTCAAAATATAAGAGCAACAAAACTAGAATGTGCTTTAGCTTTAAGTAAAGATAAAGGAACTTCTTTAACTTATAAAAGTGATAATTAAAAGTAAAATACTTGATTTTTAACATACTTTTTGTTAAAATTTAGTAGTAATTAAAAAGGAGGAGAAAATGCCAAATATTAAAAGTGCGAAGAAGCGTGTTAAAACTACTTCTAAGAAACAAGTTTCAAATAATGATTTAAAAGCATCAATGAAAACTTGGATTAAAAAAGTAGAAAAAAATGTACGTGAAGGTAATAAAGAAGAAGCAGAGAAAAATTTAAAAATGGCTTTCAAGAAAATTGATAAAGCTTGCAAAGCAAATATTATAAAAGAAAATGCTAAAGATAGATATAAATCTGGGTTAAGTAAAAAAGTAAATGAATTAAAGTAGAATTTTCTACTTTTTTTTGTTATAATTATTCTATGAATAGAATAATAACAACCATAACAATAATTTTAATTTTTTTAGCAAGTTTAATAATATATTTAAGATTTGATGATATAAGCGCTTTTATTAATGATTATTTTATAAAAGATTATACAGTGATATTACCAAAAGAAAATGAATATAAAAGAGATTATAAATACGAAAAATTTAATAATAACAAAAATTTTGTTCCTTATTTTAAAGAAGATTTAGAAAAAATATTTTATAATTTTTTAAATAACGGTTATTCTTCCATAACATTTTATTGTCCTGTAGAATATACAAGTTGTAAAGAAGATATAACAGTGCTTATGGAAAACAAAGTTTTAATGAGTAAAATTAATAATTATGTAAATCCTTTTAATAGTTTTTATTATTTAAATATTATTTTTGAAAATAACGGAAGCGTAACTTTAACTAAAGATAGTTTATATACACAAGATGAAATTAATAAGGTAAATGAAAGATTAGATTATGTTTTTAATGAACTTAAAATAAATGAACTTAATACTTTAGAAGCTTTAAATAAAATTAAAGATTATATGATAGAAAATATTTCATATGACAGTGTCTATGCCGAAACTCTAGGAGAAGAAATTGTTAATGAAATAAATTCTCCAACTAAGGCAAGTGGTGCACTATTATTAGGTAAAGCCGTTTGTAGTGGTTATAGCGATACATTTGCTTTAATTTTAGATAGAATGAATATTCCTAATTTAAAAATATCAAGTGATGAACATGTTTGGAATCTACTTTTTATTAATAATAAATGGCTACACGCAGATATAACATGGAGTGACACAGATAACAGTGTAAACTTAGAAAATAAATATTTTTTAATAACAACTGAAGAACTTAAAAATTTAGATAAAAAAGAACATAATTTTGATACTATGTTCTTTACTGAAGCGAAGTAATATAATCCATTACTTCTTTTTTTGTATTATCAAAAGCATTAAATTGAACTTCAAACCATTTTATATTTCCAAATTGATGGTTAAGCCAAGTCATTTGTCTTTTAGCATATCTTCTTGTATCTTTTTTTAAATTATCAACCGCAGTTTCTTTGGATATTTGTCCTTGAAAATATGGTATTAATTCTTTGTAACCAATAATATTTGATAAATTTTTATATTTTTTTTCATATAAACCTTTAGCTTCTTCAAACAAGCCTTTTTCAATCATTTTATCTACTCTAATATTTATTATATTATAAAGTATTTCCCTATCTGTTTTTAGACCTATTATTTTAAAATCATACAAAGGTTTATTTTTTTGGTTAATTTCATTATTAATCTTATTTCCATTTTTATAACTATTTATAAATCTAATTAATCTATTTCTATTATTTTTATGAATATCGTTTTGATTAAGATTATCCGCTAAAGACTTAAGTTCTTCATTTGAAAGATTATCAAATAAATCATTTGTTTTATCTTCTTCATATAATTTATAATCGTATAAAAGAGCTTTAGTATAAAGATTACTTCCACCTACTATAATTACATTATCATTATTTTTTATAAGCTCATTTAAAATTTTTCTTCCTTCTTTTTGAAAATCATATATAGAATACTCATCATCAATATGAAGATTATTAATAAAATAGTGTTTAATACCTTGCATTTCTTCTTCACTTATTTTAGCCGTACCAATATTGGTTTCTTTAATCATTGCCATTCTATCAGTATTTATTATTTTTGCCTCTAATTTTTTTGCTAAAAATATACTTAAATTTGTTTTGCCTATCGCAGTAGGACCTAATAATAAAATGATCATACATTCACCCTTTTAAATAATTTTTCAAGTTCATACTTTGGATATTTAATTATTGTTGGTCTGCCATGTGGGCACGTATACGGAAACTCGCATTTAAATAACCTATTAATAAGTTCTTCTTGTTCTTTTAATGTAATATTGGTATTTGCTTTAACACTCATTTTACAAGCTAAATTCATAGCTAGTCTTTCATTAAATTTAACTCTATCAAAATCTTGCCTAAACTCTATTATTAAATCTATTATTTTTCTTATGCTTTCTTCTTCAAAACCCTCTTTGAGCCAAGTAGGATGAGAAGAAATTTTAAATGTATTTTCTCCAAATTCTTCTATTTTAAACTTCATATTTTCAAGCACTTGTATATGTTCTTTTATTATTATAAACTCATTAGTACTAAGTTCTATTACTATTGGAAAAAGTGTATCTATTATTGTGATTTTTTCTTCCTCTAAAGCTTTTCTATAAATCTCATAATTAATTCTTTCATTTGCTGCGTGTATATCTATTAAATACATTATATCTTCACTTTGAGCGATTAAATATGTCCCTAAAGCAAGTCCTACAGGAAAATAAAGTGTTTTTTCTTCTTCATTATATTCTTTGATTTCTTCTTCAGCATTAAAATTTAACACTATTTCTTTATATTCTTTTTTTTCTTCTTTGACTATATCATTTTGAATTTCTTCATTAGAGAACTCTAATTTAATAGGTTTTTCATCATATGGTTTAAATGTATTATCTATATTACATAAACTTTGTCTTATTAAATCAAAAACTAAATTTTTAAGTTCCTCTATCTTACTAAATTTTATATCTTGTTTAGTAGGATGAATATTTACATCTATAAGAGTGGGATCAGTTTCAATATTAAGCACTACTATAGGAAATTTAGTTTCAGGTAGAAACGTATGATAAGCATCTTTTATTGTTTTTTGAAGTTCATAATTTTGCACTACTCTTCCATTTACTAAAGTTATTATAGAACTTTTAGAACTTTTATATACACTAATATTACTTATATAACCAGAAACTTTATAATCATAGTTTTCGCCTTCAATATAATTCATATTTTTACTTATATTAAATCCAAAAATTTCATGAATAGTTTTAAGTAAATCACCACTACCAGAAGTTTTAAATATTTCTTTACCATCATTATATAAACTAAAAGCAATATCAGGGTGAGATAAAGAAAGCCTTTCTAAAAACTGAGTAGTATTAGAAAGTTCGGTATTAAGACTTTTTAAAAACTTAAGTCTTACAGGCGTATTATAAAATATATTCGAAACAGCTATAGAAGTACCTCTTCTTTCATTACCTTTTTCATTTAATAAAATTTCTCCACCTTTTATAATAATATGACTTCCGATTCCTTCTTTAGATGTATAAAGCTCGACGTTACTAATTGAAGCAATTGAAGCTAGTGCTTCACCTCGAAATCCTAACGTATTTATGAAAAAAAGATCATTTTCATGTTTTATTTTACTAGTTGCATGCCTACTAAAAGAAAGAATAGCATCTTCCCTATCCATTCCTTTACCATCATCTACTACTTTTATTTCTTTTGTTCCACTCATTAGTAATTCTATTTTTATATTTTTAGAAGAAGCGTCTATACTATTTTCTACAAGTTCTTTTACAACATTAGCAAGTCTTTCAACAACTTCACCTGCGGCTATTTTATTTGCTAAGTTTTCGTTCATTATTTTAATTTCGCCCATAAATAACTCCTAAATCATTTTGTTTCTAACACTTATTAATTTTTCATCCAAAGTATAAACTACTATGTCAGTTTCTTTTACTATTTTTATAAATCCTAGTCCATTTATAACAACATCTTCATTACCTTTAATATGAATATTCTTTTTTGGAAGCATTTTTAGTTTTTCATTTGTTTTTATTTTAATTCTTTCAAAAGGCAAATTATTATTCATATAAAAACTAAAGCTATTTGTTTTATTTCCTATATGATCTATTCTTAAAATATTATCAACAATAATGCTTTCATCAGGTTTAATTTGATAAGTTTTAACTTTTATTTCTTTTTTAGGCATTAACTTTATAACATCTTTTAACTTTAAAAAATTATATATAGAGTTTTCACTAACAAACCCTGGAGTATCACATATTGTAAGATTTCCAATTTCTATATTTATAAAATCACTTGTCGTATTAGGAACTGCACTTGTAGTTATAACAGGTTTTCCGTTTTTCGCAGATACTAATGAATTTATAAAAGTACTTTTACCTACATTAGTAAATCCTACTACAAATATTTTTTTTATATTTTTTTTGTATAATAAATCTAAAAATTTATCAATATTATATTTTTTAAAACTACTTATACATAAAATATCTTCTTTATTAAAATAATTATCTTTAAAATATGAAATTAATTTTTTTTCTTTTACACTTTTAGGAAGTACATCTTTTTTAGTCAAAAGAACTATTACATTTTTTTTAAATTTACTTATGTAATCAATTTCTTCTTTTGTTATATTAAGTAAGTCAACTAGATAAACAACTGTACCATCACTTTCATTTATTTTATCAATTATTTTATTAAAATTTTTTATTTCATTAACAATATCACATTCACCATAATTTATTATTTTAAAACATCTTTCACAATAATCAGAGTCTTTATATTTTTCTTTTTTAATATATCCTGGTTTATTAGTTATTTCACTTTGAAGGGTACTTCCACATCCAATACACTTTTTAGTCATAATATCTTTCCTTTACTAATAAATCTTTTTTTCTAAGATTATTTAAAATTCTTTTTTCTTCTAATTTATTAAAAAATTTAATATAATGGTCACTTTTACTCATAGAGTTTACTAAAATGCTTGTAAATTCCATCTTATTCGCACCTAAAATATCCGTTGTTATACTATCTCCAATACATGCAATATCTTCGGCTTTAAACCCATATAGTTTTATAATTTTTTCATACTTATCTTTATTAGGTTTAAAAGATAATGCTGCAGCATCAACCATTAAAGCTTTCTGAAAAATTTGCACTCTATTTTTTGGACTATTAGACATTATTATTACTTTAAATCCCATAATTTTAAGATCGTTAATAAAATCTTTAAGTTTTTTACTAACTTCATTTACACTTGCTGGCACTAATGTATTATCTAAATCAAATATTAAACATTTTATTCCTTCTCTTTTTAATTTTTTATAATTTATTGTATAAATACTTTTTTGATATTTATCTGGAACATATTTTGTTAACATATTTAAGCTCCTTTACTTCAAATTAATTTTATCAAAAATTAGGTATAAAGTCTATAAAAGAAAAAAACATTAAATAGTATTATCTAAATACTTTTTTTAATGTATGTCCTTTTTTAGTTCTTTTTATTTTAGTAATTAAAAAATATTCATATTCACCCTTGTTAATTACTTTATAATCAAAAACTATTTTTGCATTTTGCCCTAAAGCAATTAGTTCATCAGTAGCAAATGCATAATAAGTTCTTCCATCTTGTCCACGCACAGTAAATGCGTCAGTGTTATCATTATATAATCCAATTATCCCTCTCATTATTCCTCACTAATTTCTTTTATTTTATTTAATATGTTTAATGCTTCTAAAGGAGTAATTTCTAAAATATTAATCTTTTTTATAAATTCTCTTAATTCATCTTCTTCTTTTTCTTCTAAATCTAAAGAAAACTGTTTTATTTCTGTTTTTACATATTCACTTTCATATTCTTTTAAAAGTTCGTTTGCTTTTTTTAAAACTTCTTTTGGAAGTCCAGCAAGACGAGCTACATTTATCCCATAACTTTTATCAACCGGACCTTCTTTTACTTTATGAAGAAATTTAACATCACCGTTTTCTTCGAAAATAGATACATGCACATTTTTTATTCCTTCATTTAACTCTTCCATTTTAGTAAGCTCATGATAGTGTGTTGAAAAAAGAGTTTTACATTTAATATTTTTATTTATATATTCAATAATTGAACCAGCAAGACTCATACCATCATAAGTACTAGTTCCTCTTCCAAGTTCATCAAAAAGAATCAAACTATTTTTAGTAGCATTTTTAAGAGCATTCGCACTTTCTCTCATTTCTACCATAAAAGTACTCTCGCCACCTACTACATCATCAGAAGCACCAATTCTTGTGAAAATTTTATCAAATATAGGAATATTGGCTTCTTTAGCAGGTACAAAACATCCAATTTGCGAAAGTATTATAATAATCGCAAGTTCTCTCATATAAGTTGATTTTCCACTCATATTAGGACCAGTTATAATCATGATATTTTCAGTATTTTTCATTATTATATCATTATTTATATATTCATCTTTAATAACACTTTTAACAACTGGATGCCAACCTTCTTTTATATCTAAAACGCCTTCATTATTTATATTAGGCCTTATAAAATTATTTTGTTCTGACACAGTACTTAGTGAAAGCATCACATCTAAAAAAGCAATAGAAGCAGACGTACTTTGAACATCTTTAATAATTGTTTTTAATGTTTCTCTTATTTCTAAAAATAAGTTATATTCTAAAGAATTAATTTTTTCTTCAGCACCTAAAATCATATTTTCTTTTTCTTTTAAAAGAGGTGTTATAAATCTTTCGCTATTTGATATAGTTTGTTTTCTTTCATACATCCATTCTTCTTTTATATCTTTAGATGCACCTTTACTTATTTCTATATAATATCCAAAAACTCTATTGTAGCCTACTTTAAGAGTTTTAATTCCAGTTCTTTCTCTTTCTTCAGATTCAAATTTACTAATAAAATCTTTACCATTTTTTCTTATGCTTTTGAGTTCGTCAAGTTCACTATTATAACCACTTTTGATTATTCCGCCTTCTTTAATTGTTATAGGAGCATCTTCATCAATCGCTTTTTCAAGAAGATCACAAATTTCATTATATGTCTTTAATAAAGGTAATGATAATTTTTCTAAAACATTATTTATATTAGGAAGTATTTTAAGACTATGTTTTAATTGAAGTAAATCTTTTGGATTAATATTGGAAATAGAAACTTTACCACAAAGTCTTTCTAAATCATATATTTCATACAAATATTCTTTAAGTTCACTAGAAAGCAAAAATTCTTTATTAAATAGTTCTATTAAATCATGTCTTTTTGTTATTTCTTCTTTTTTTATACTAGGACTTATTATAAAACTTTTTAAAAGTCTACTTCCCATCGCAGTTTTAGTTTTATCTAAAAACCATAAAAGACTATTCATTCTATCTTTATTTCTAAGAGTTTCAACAAGTTCTAAGTTTCTTACTGTTTCTTTATCTAAACTTAAAAAATCGTTATTATCTACAAATATTGCATTTTGAAAATGCGATAAATCTTTTTTTTGAGTATTTTCTAAATAAGATAATACTATATACGTATTGTTTCTTAATTTTTCATCACTTACATTAGAAAGAAGTTTTTTATATTTATCATTTACTTCTTCATCTTTAATAGTTACATATATATTATAGTTAGTTTTTAAAGCATGAATTAAAGTTTTATCAAAAGAAGAAGATACAATAAGTTCTTTAATATTTAAATTGCATAAATAACTAATTAGTTTATCAGTGTTATGCTCAATATAACAAACAAAAACTTTACCACTAAGTAAATCCGCATAAGAAAGCGCGTAAATATAATTATAATCAGTAACACTTCCTATGAAATTATACTCTTTTTCACTTATTATATCCGTATTAGTTATAGATCCAGCAGTCACTATTTGTACAACTTCTCTTTTAACAATTCCTTTTGTATTTTTAGCATCTTCCATTTGTTCGCATATAGCAACTTTATATCCAAGTTTAATAAGTTTATCTATATATATATTAGCTGCGTGATGAGGAACTCCACACATTGGAACGCGTTCTTCAAGCCCTGCGTTTTTACCAGTCAATGTAAGTTCTAAAGCGTGAGAAGCAGTAATAGCATCTTCAAAAAAGAGTTCATAAAAGTCCCCTAAACGATAAAATAATAAAATATCTTCATAATCACTTTTAGTCTTAATATATTCTTTCATCATAGGACTTAATTTATTAAAGTCAACACTACTTCTTTCCACTTCTAACCACCTTTATTTATTTTATCAAATAAAAAGAACTAAAGAAAGCCCTTAATAAATTATTTTAATTATAAATTAATTGTTTCTATTAATATCAATTTCATGAGTATATTCTTTAATCTTTTCAATACTTACTCCAGTTATTTCTGAAATGTCACTATACTTCATATTCATTTTAAGCATTTTCATTATATGTTTAAATATTGTGTTTTTTACTAACTTTTTCCCCTCGGCTAAACCAGCTTTCTTTCCTTCAGCAAGGCCAGCCTTTTTTCCAGCTTTCTCTGCATCTAGTATTTCTAACTTCTTCAAATCATCCCATGTTGTTTGAAGTAGATTTATATCTGACATCTTATCATATACCTCCTTCCTCATTTTTTCTTTTTCTTCTTTTTCGTATTTCATCTCTTCAATTATTTTAAATACTTTATCTATTTCTTCTACTTTTGTATTTAATAAATTACACCATAATTTTAAATTGTGTTCACTTTTAGTATACTTTAAGTCGTCTTTATTGTCAATACCCACTTCTATTATACTTATTATATCGGTATAAATTTTCTTTCCTTGTATGTAATGTACATCTCTATATTTCCTTTTTATTAAATTTATTTGAATTATTTTTATTTTATTATCATAATTATTTTTATTATTATAATAATTTAAACATAACTTTGATAAATAATTTATATTCTTATTTTTTCTTGTCTTATCATAACTTGTATATGCTTCTACATT
>JAFQIC010000009.1 GCA_017397745.1 Bacilli bacterium | reverse complement strand
TAATATTTATAATTCGTGGATTATTCATATGTTTGCAGATTTTGCAATTATGACTATTTGGTTTATATATATTTAAAAGCGATTTCTAATGATATTTTTTAGTTACAAATGTATTAATAATAAAATATAAATTACAATTTATAGAGTAGATAGAAAATATCTATTCTTTTTTATTATATAAGAAATAGCATATGACCTGGTAATATATATTAAATGTTGATGTTGATTTATCTAACCCCAAATAAATAACACAAAAATGGGATAGATTATTAAAAAAATAGCCTTTGTATGATATAATTTTATTAGTTTTAACTTTAAGGAAGTGATTTTATGAATGAAAATAAAACGAATATAAATTGGTATCCAGGACATATGGCTAAAACTAAAAGAGAAATAAAAGAAATTATATCAACGGTGGATATTGTAATTGAAGTATTAGATTCTAGAATACCTAAAAGTTCACATATAGAGGATTTAAATAGTTTTGTTATGGATAAAAAAACAGTTTTAGTTTTTAATAAATATGATCTATGTGATAAAGAAAAAACTAATAAATTTATAAACTATTATAATGATTTAGGATTTGATGTAATAACTTGTGATTCTAAAAATACTAATGATTTTAAAAAAATAATAAATTATGTTAATAATTTTATGAAAGAAAAAAATCAAAAAAGATATGAAAAAGGACTTTTAAATAAAAAAGCAAATGTATTAATTGTTGGTGTTCCTAACGTAGGAAAAAGTACACTTATAAATAAACTAGCTGGAAAAAATATAAGTGAAATAGGTAATAAACCAGGAGTAACAAAAAGTTTGAATAAAATTAAAATTAATGAATATTTTAATTTGATAGATACACCAGGGATATTATGGCCTAAATTTAAAGATGAAGAAACTGCATTAAATTTGTCTTCTATGACTACAATTAAAGAAAGTGTTCTTCCAATACATAAAATAGCTATTCATATATTAGAAAAGTTAAATAATGAATACAAAAATATTTTAAAAGATGTATTTAACTTGGAAACATTTGATTTAGATGATATAGAATACTATTATGATAAGATAGGTGAGTATAAAGGTATTTTAAAATATAGAGGTGAACCTGATTACGATAGAATAAGTGAATTAATAGTGAATTTAATAAAAAAAGAAAAGATAAAAGGCGTAACATTTGACAATTTGTAAATAATTTGGTATAATATCACATGTTTTTAAAAGGGGGAAATATTTATGGATAAGAAAAGAACAGTTAGATCTGTTGGAGCAGCTGCTCAAAAGGCAATGGATTATAATTCTAGGGTAAAAGCACTTGAAACATTTTGTTTAAGAAATGGATTTAGTTATGATTATTTTATTAAATTAAAAAAACAATCAGATTCACACAATCATATGAGTAATGACTTTATAGAAAATCTATTTGATGAATACGAAAGTAATTTTGAAAGAAACGGAAAATCTCATGAAGATTTTGTTGCTTATATGGAGAAAAATATTAGTTCATTAGAAATTCAAAAAGGAACGCTTGAAAATAATTTCGCACTTTATGATTATGCTGGAGTACTTGATGAAGTAATAGGTAATGCCTATATATTATCAAAAAATCATAATCCAGGGGATTTACATGCAGTAATAAGATATTTAAGAGATACAAGTAATAGTACTTCACCAAAATTACAATTAAATCAAATTTTAAATATGCTAAAAAAATCATCATATGCCGAGTTAAAAAATCTTAAAGAAAGATATCCTTATAGTGAAAGTAAAATTGGAGTAGTTCGTACACTTCATAAAATTAAGTCAAATAGGGAATGTGAATATTCAGAATTTTTAGAAACACTTTTAGAAAAATTTAGAATTTTATTTGAAAGTTATGGATTTGGACCAGAAGAACTTGAGAAATATGTAAAAGAAAATGATATAATATATGACATAAATCCTAGAACTCTTAGATATAATTTTGCATTATATGATTCTATTGGAGTTTTAGAAGAAGTTTTATTTGATTATCCAGATATACTTGCTAGAAATCATAATCCGGAAGATTTATATGCGGTAATTGAAAGAATGAAAGAACTTGGAATACAAAAACCATTAGTTCAAGAAATAGATTATTACTTAAAAGCATTAAATAAAGAAGAACTTGAAAATTTAAGAAACGTATTTCCATATACAACAGGAAAAAGTGGAAGAAATAATTCAAGACATCAAGCATTAATTAATAGTAGATTAAATGCTAACAAAGCTTATTCTAAAACATTAAGTTCAAATGAAGAATAAAAATTAAAAGGAGTTTAAATACTCTTTTTTTAAGGGAGGAAAAAATGAATAAAACAGTAAAAGTAGGAAAAGGTATGCAAAGAGGCTATGAATATTATGGCTATAGAGAAATACTAAAAGAAATATGTGAAAACGAAGGGCTAGATTTAAAAATAGTATATAAGTTATTAAGTAAAGAACATATGAGCGCAGCCTTTTTAGAAAGAATTATTTATACATATAAAAATATATTTGAAAGATATGGTCTAAAAACAGAAGATTTTATAGAATATTTAAATAATAATTCTGTTTTAGTAAATATGACTAATAATTCACTTGAAAATAATTTACCTCTTTTTGATTATGCTGGATTATTAGATGAAGTAGTATTTGAAGATGTACATGTTTTGCAAAAGAATTATAATTCAAATGATTTGTATGCAGTTATTAGATGGATGAGAGATATTAGTGATAGTTCATCACCAAAACTAACTGTAGATCAAATAAAAAATCACATGAGACACTTATCTTATAATCAGTTTCAATATTTAAGACAAAAATATCCTTATACAAAATTTGTAAAAGAAAATATTAATTCACTTTTTGAATTTAAAACATTTAAGGATAGAAAACCAAATAAATTTTTAGAAACACTTTTAGAAAAATTTAGAATTCTATTTGAAAGTTATGGGTTTGGACCAGAAGAATACGAAGAATATTTAAAGGAAAATAATATAATTTTTGATATAAATTTAAGAACTTTAAGATTTAATTTAGCATTATTTGACTATGTAGGATTATTAGAAGAAGTAATATTTAATTTTCCTTATGTACTTGCTAAAAATTATGAACCAGAAGACTTATATGCGGTAATTGAACATATTAAAAATAAAACAAATTCTAAAATAGGTGATATTTCTGTGCCAGAAATAGAATATTATTTTAATGATTTAACTAAACTAGATCTTAAAGATTTAAGACAAATGTACCCTTATACATTAGGCACTGCAGGTAGAATTAGTTTGAAACATGATGCTTTAATAAAAGCTAGATTAAATGAAAATAAAGCATATACATTAAAAACATAAAGAGCAAATTAAGAGAATTTCAAAATATTATTTGAAACTCTTTTTTTTAAATGGTAAAATTATAATTGTGATAGATATGTTGAGTTATGAAAAAGAATTATATGAACAAGGATTTAATTTAATTGCTGGTATTGATGAAGTTGGTAGAGGTCCTTTAGTTGGACCTGTTGTCGCTGCTTCTGTTATACTTCCTAAAAATTTTTATTTAGAAGAAATAAATGACTCAAAGAAATTAAGTGAAAAGAAAAGAGAAAAACTTTACGAAATAATAAAAGAAAATGCTATTTCTATCGGAATAGGTATAGTAGATGAAAAAAGAATAGATGAGATTAATATCTATGAAGCAACTAAAGAAGCTATGTTAAGTGCAATAAAGAATTCAAAAATAAAACCTGATTATCTTCTTATAGATGCGATGAAGTTAGACACTGATATACCTTTTTTAAGTATTATAAAAGGTGATACTAAAAGTGAATCTATTGCTGCTGCTTCAATAATTGCAAAAGTTACTAGAGATAATATGATGAAACAACTTCATAAAAAATATCCTGAATATTGCTTTGATAAAAATAAAGGATATGGAACAAAAAAACATATAGAAGCGTTAAAAGAGTATGGAATTTTAAATGAACATAGACTATCTTTTAGTCCAGTAAAAGAATTTAGTAAAAAGAAAAATGCTAAACAGAATGTATAGCATTTTTTGTTTTATTTCATCAAACAAAATAAAAAAAATTTCTTTATAATTAAAATACCTTAATATCTATTGATTATTAAGGTAAATAAAATATACAAAACAAGTTTTAAAAATTAATTATTATTTATAAAATAAAATTTTAGTAGAATCGTTTTTATGTTTTAAATAGAAATCACAGTCCCAAGCATCTCTAAATATTTCTTTAATAGTTTTACGTTCTCTATCTTTTATTACAACTATTTTATTTCTTAATTTAAATGAGTGATATGCATGTGCAATATAATCTATAAGAGTTAAAAGACCAAATGTAGTTGCGAATGCGCCTAAATAAGAAATTAATTCTATAGTGTTATAATTATAAAGTGCTACAATAAAACTACCCACAACAGATATACCTAGTGCCCAAGTTTTAATTTTTCCTATTTTACTTGATTTTATATTACCACCATTTTTATATGCGATAAATAAAGCAATTAATATTAATATTTCTAAAATTAACGGAATTATCATAAGGTGGCTAACTGAAGATAAAACAGCAAGTGATATAATGCCTAAACATTTATCACTTAAACCATCCATTGTGCTTCCAAAGAATGTTGAAACTTTAAATTTTCTTGCTAAAAATCCATCGATTAAATCGGTTAGAAATAAAGTTAATGTAAAAATTGATACTGTTTTCAGTCCATATATTTTATAAATGGGAATTAAAACAAAAGAACCTATAAGTCTTATAATTGTTATAATATTAACAAATATTTTTAATTTATTTTTCATAGTCCCTCCAAAATTCATAAGAATATTCTAACAAAAAATAATATAAATTACAACTAAACTATTTTGTTTAAAATTTGTAATAATTTAAATATACATTGTATATAATTAAGTAGTTTAAAAGGAGAAATATTATGATTAACAAACAAAGTTTATGGTTTTTAACACTTTTTAGTCTAATACTTGTAATGGGGGTATACTATATAACGATGCCTAATGAACTTTTAAAAAGTAAAGAACAACTCGAAAGAGTATCGGAAAATATTGAAGTAGAGGTTGAAGAAAATGATATGCTTGTCGCTCTTAGAGTTGAAAGAAATGAAAAACTAGAATCATCTATGGAAGAACTAGCATCTGTATTAACTAGTGAAACAACAACTGTAGATGAAAAGAATAATGCTTTTGAAGAACTTAAATTATTAAATCTTACAAAAGGAAAAGAACTAGAGTTAGAAGAAAAGATCATGTCAGAATTTAAAATAAAGTCGTATATAGAAATAAATAATGATCAAGTTAAAGTGACAATAAATTCAAAAGAACATGGAGCGTCACTTGCTAATGATATAATGAGAAGTATACAAAATGAATTTGATGAGAAAATGTATATAACTGTTAAATTTGAATCATAATATAGGCTAATATTCTCACTCTTTCTTTTTTTTTACATAAAATATTTTAGAATAATTGATTTTTCTAATAGGAGTGACTAATGAAAAGTAGTATATTAACTAAAAGAGAGAAAGAGGTATTTGAACTTCTAGTTTTAAATAAAACAACTAAAGAAATCGCTGACGAACTTAAAATAAGTGAAAAAACAGTAAGAAATCATATTTCAAATTCTATGCAAAAACTTGGAGTAAAGGGGAGAGCTGGCGCAGTTATTGAACTTTTAAAATTAGGAGAAATAAATCTCTAAAAAAAATAATAAAATTGTAAAACACTTCATATATATTTATGAGGTGTTTTATGCTAAAAAAAATGACTTATAGAAAATTAACAGTTTCTTTTTGTGCGCTTTTTGCACTTTTATGTATATATTTTTTTCCTTTAAAAGATAATACTTTAGAACTTAAAACAAATATAATTTATGAGGAAGATAAAGATTATGAATATATTTATCTTATAGATAATGAAGAATATGTTTCTTTAGTTTCACTTCAAATAAATTCTAAAAGTGTTGAAGATAAAATAAAAGAAAGAATAGAATATTTAATAATTGATAGTGATTATGAAAATGTAATACCAAAAGGATTTAAAGGTGTAATACCAAAAAATACCAAAATAAATAGTGTTAAAGTAGAAGATAATAAAGTATATATAGATTTTTCAGAAGAAATATTAAATATAGAAGAAAATAAACAAGAAAAAATGCTTGAAACAATAATATTTACTTCTACTGAAAATAATCTTATAGAAGAAGTATATTTATTTATAAATGGTAATGAAATAAAAGAAATTAATTCTAAAAAAATAAAATATCCTTTAACAAGAAAGTATGGAATTAATAAAAAATATGATATTACAAAACTAGATAATTTATCAAAAACTACTGTTTATTATGTGGGTGATATTGATGATAGAAAATATTATGTTCCTATAACTTATGTAAGTAATGATACTACAGAGAAGATTATGGTAATTATTAATGAACTTAAAAGTAGTATAATTTATCAAAGTAATTTATCTAGTTATTTAAACAATAGCACTAAATTAAATAATTATGAAATTATAGAAAATACTATGTACCTAGATTTTAATGAAAAAATATTTGATATAGATAATGAAATAATACTTGAAGAAGTAAAATATACTATTAGCGAATCAGTATTTGAAAATTATGAAGTAAAAGAAGTTGTATTTAAGGTAAATGGAGAAGAAGTATATAAAGTTTCTTAAAACACTTGATATTTTATAAAAAATATTATATAATTTAGTGGTCTACAAAGAAATGTCTTCGTAGCTCAGCAGGATAGAGCAACGGCCTTCTAAGCCGTCGGTCGCACGTTCGAATCGTGTCGAAGACGCCACTAATAAAAATTAAGCCTATTTTGGGCTTTTTTTAATTTAAAAAATGTGCTAAAAAATTAAATATTTATTTTTTAATTTAATATAATATAGTAGTTAAAGCTTTAACGAGAAATACATTAAACTATTCCTTTAATAAAATCGTTTATTTAATTTATATATATAAAAAGTCATTAAAAGTGACTTTTTTTTGTAAAGTGAATAAATTATAAGTTTTATTTTAATAATTTGTATCTTATAATTATATTAGGTGAAAAGTATGAAAAAATTATTTAGAACTTTAATAATATTTATAATTTTAGGATTAGGGGTATATTTTGGATATAATTATTTATTTAATAATGATACAAAAAAAGAAGAAAAAGAAAAACCAAAATTAAAAATATTTGATGAAGACTCAGATTCAAGAGTGATAGGTGTTGCGATAAATAATAATCATGATGCTTGGCCACATAGTGGACTAAATGATTCATTTTTAAATTATGAAATTATCGCAGAAGGTGGAATAACAAGAATTCTTTCATTTTTTAAAGATAAAGATACTCAAAGAATAGGATCTGTTAGAAGTGCTAGACATTATTTTATTGATTATATGCTTGAAAATGATGCAATATTTGTTCATTATGGACATAGCGATCAAGCTTTAAGTGATATAAGAGACTGGAATATAGATGATATAGATGGAATGTTTAATGATAGTACATTTTTTAGAGATGAAACACTTAATAAAGATTATGAACATACAGCATTTACTTCAATGGATTTAATAAAAGAAACAATAGAAAATAAAGATATAAGAGATACTTCTAAAGAAATACTTTTAAAATATAGCATAGAAAGTAATAAATTAAGTGAAAGAGAAGATGCATTTAAAGCTGATGAAGTTTTAATAGAATATTCAACATATACGAATACAAAATATATTTATGATGAAGCTGAAAAAACATATAAAAGATTTATGAGTGACACAGCACATATTGATTCAGTAACTAATGAACAGTATACTGCGAAAAATATAATAACATATAAAGTTGCAAATTATGCTTTTGATACTTATGGAAGACAAAATCTAGATAACGTTGGAAAAGGAGAAGGTTATTATATTTCAGAGGGTTATGCAGTACCTATAAAATGGAGTAAAAAAGATAGGAATTCTAAAACAATTTATACATTTGAAGATGGACAAGAAATAAAAGTAAATGACGGAAATACTTGGATTCAAATACAACCTAAAAATAAACTGCTAGATATAATTGAATATGAAATAGAAGAAGAAAACACAGAAGGAACAGTTAACTAAAAATCAACTGTTTTTTTGTGCGACGTTAAATTTAGAGATAAACGCACGGTTAGTGAAAAAATAAGATTATTTATTTAACTGCCCGTAAAATAGGCATAAAAAGACATAAAAATTGAAAAAAAATAAAAAATGTAGTAGTATATATGT